>BNUG01000007.1 GCA_025997195.1 Clostridia bacterium
CCGCGCGAGGCGTGGAGACGGACCTACGCTGATTGAGGCAAAGACGTATCGATATCTCGGTCATTCCAAGAGTGACAAGCGCGCATATAGAACGCGCGAGGAAGAAGCCGAATGGAAAGCAAAGGATCCGATCGTATCGTTCGGCAAATATATGATCGAACACGGTTTTACTCAGGAAGATGTCGATCTTATCCGTGCACAGGTCGAGCAGGAATGTGAAGAGGCGGTCGCATACGCACAGGCAGCGGAAGTCATCAGTTTGGACGAGGCGAGAAGCCTGGTCTTTGCATAACGGAGGAAGATTCATGAGTGAGATTACCTATTTACAAGCCACATCCGATGCACTGCGGGAAGAACTGCGCCGGGATGAAAAAGTCTTTCTGCTCGGTGAGGACATGGGGGTATACGGCGGCTGCTTCGGTGTGACCAGAGGATTTCTGGATGAGTTCGGCGAAGAACGCATCATAGACACACCGATCTCGGAAGGCGGCTTCACGGGTATGGCAGTAGGTGCAGCACTTGCGGGCTATCGTCCCGTTGTGGAGTATATGTTTTCGGATTTTGTGACCTGTGCAATGGATCTCATCACAAATCAGGCGGCAAAGGCAAGGTTCATGCTTGGTGGGCAGGTCTCCGTTCCGCTCGTGATTCGTACACCCGCAGGCAGCGGCACGGGTGCGGCAGCGCAACATTCGCAGTCGCTTGAAGCATGGTTTTGTCATGTGCCCGGACTCAAGGTTGTGATGCCGTCGACCCCCTATGACGTCAAGGGTCTGTTGAAATCATCGATCAGAGAAAACAATGCTGTGATTTTCTATGAACATAAATTGTTGTACAGCACAAAGGGTGAAGTCCCGGAAGAAGAATATCTCGTGCCGATCGGCAAAGGCAATATTATGCGGAAGGGAAAGGATGTGACGATTATCAGCTATTCGCTCACAGCGCTCAAGGCCCTGAAAGCCGCTGACCTGCTTGAAAAGGACGGCATCGATGCGGAAGTGCTCGATCTGCGAACGGTTTCTCCGCTGGATAAAGAGCTCATCATCGCTTCCGCGAAGAAGACGGGGCGGGTTCTCGTCACACACGAAAGTGTCGAGAAATTCGGCGTAGGTGCGGAAGTCGCGTCGATCATCAATGATAGCGAAGCGTTTTTCTATCTCGATCGTCCGGTACGCAGGTTTGGCGGCGAGGACATTCCGATCCCGTATTCGCCGCAGCTGGAGGCTCAGGTAGTGCCGCAGGCGGACACGATCTACGAGAAGGTGAAGGAACTGCTGAAATAAGCAGTATGAATGTGGAGATCCCGCATTAGGAGGAGACATATGGCGAAAACTGCAGCCACACCGGCAGCCCGCCGGACAGCAGAGGAAAAAAATATAGATATCGCGGCGGTAAGAGGTACAGGGATCGGCGGCTATGTACAGCGCAGCGACGTCCTTGCCTTTCAGGGGTCGGCGGACAGCGGCAGGGCGGCAAAAAATAGCGGAACGTTCACACCACTCGCGAAGTCAATCGCTTCCTATTTCGACGTTGATCTTGCATCAATCCGCAAAGACGGGCCGATTCGCAAGGCGGATGTGCTGGATTATAAGGCAAACCTCGGCGCGGATCGTATCCTTTCGCTTGACAAAATGCGAAGTGCGATCGCACAGCATATGAGCGAAAGCATGTCTGTCGCACCGCAATATACGATGATGGCGGATATCGATTGCTTTGCGCTGAAACGTTTCATGAAAGATATTTCAGAGATGGTGATTGCGGAGATGGGGATCAAGCCGACCTACTCGGACTTGTTTGTCAAGGCATGCGCGATTGCACTCGTAAAGAATCCGATGATCAATGCTTCGTTTATGGGCGATCATATCCTGCTGAAAAGCAGCGTCAATATTGGCATTGCCGTATCACTCGGGGATAGGGGACTGATCGTTCCCAATATCAAGAATACACAGACGCTCTCTCTTGCGGAGATCGCCCTGCAGCGGAACGATCTCGTGAAACGAGCACGCGCCGGCAAATTGCTTCCCGATGAATTTTCGGGAGGTACCTTTACCATATCCAATCTTGGGATATCACCGGTACAATACTTCACGCCGATCATCAACCTGCCGGAAAGCGCCATTCTCGGCGTCGGCAGTATGGCGGATCGTGTCGTGCCGATAGACGGCGGCGTAGGCGTAAGGCCTATTTGCGGGATCAGCCTGACCAGCGATCACAGAACGATCGATGGCACTACAGGCGAACAATTCATTCAGGATCTGAAAGAGATACTGGAGAATCCGGAAATTCTGGAAGGAGAATAAGCGATGGGAAATTTTATAACGATGCCGAAACTCGGCATGACAATGACGGAAGGTACGATCACAAAATGGCTCGTGGAAGAAGGCGCCGCCGTGGAAAAAGGAGACTATATCTTTGAAACAGAGACGGACAAGACAGCGCTGGAAGTCGATTCTCTTTACGGCGGAACACTTCTGAAGATCTACCATAATCCAGGGGATACAGTATCCGTAAATGAACCCGTTGCTTTTATCGGTGCGGAAGGGGAAGAGATCCCGGAATTGCCGGTACCGGTTGTCGCAGTTGCGGAAACAGCTGCATCAACCGTCCCTGCAGCGATTGACGCACCAGAAGCGTCAGCGGTCACTACCGCAAAGAAGAACTTCTCTAAAGCACAGCGTATGCAGGGAAGTTTCACCTATGATTTGATCGTGGTCGGAGCTGGCCCCGGTGGCTATGTCGCAGCGATCCGTGCGGCACAACTCGGGGCAAAAGTGGCAGTCATTGAAAAGAAAGACGTCGGCGGCACTTGTCTGAACAGAGGCTGTATTCCGACAAAGACATTCTACGCGAGTGCGCAGCGTTACCGCAATGTCACAGAGGCGCCGGAACTTGGCATCACCGTCGGAAATGTTTCCTTTGATTGGAGAACAATCCTCTCTCGCAAAAACAAGATCGTAGCTCGACTCATCGGCGGTGTGCAAGAACTCTTTAAGAAGAACGGCATCGAACTGATTCGGGGAGAAGCGGATATCCAGAAAGAAAATGAAGTCCTTGTGGACGGCAAGGCCTATACGACCGAATTCACGCTCATCGCGACCGGAACAAAGCCCGCATCCGTCGTGAAGGCGGATTTTGTTCTGCCAACAACGGACGAGATTCTGGATCTTGCGGAACTGCCGAAATCGATCGCAATCATCGGCGGCGGCGTGATTGGCTGCGAGATCGCAGGAATTTTCAATACGCTGGGCGTAAGGATAACGATGATCGAGTTATTGCCGCATATCCTGCCGCTTGCCGACGGAGAAGTTCGGGATGCGCTGGTGAACAAGATGACGCAAAAGGGCATCCGAATCTTGACGAATACATCGACAGAAGAAATCGCGAAAAATGATATCGGATACACGATTCGGCTTTCCGGCGGTGAGACCATAGATGTGGATTTGATTTTGGAAGCGACCGGGCGTACGCCCGACGGCAGTGCGTTTGCAGCGCTCGATATCAAGCAAACGGCAAAAGGTTATATCGAAACGGATGAGGCACAGCGCACGAGTCGACCTGCCATCTATGCCATCGGCGATATCACTGGTAAATATCAGCTTGCACACGCAGCTTCAGAGCAAGGCATCCGCGCCGCCGAGCATATGTTTGGAGAAAACTTCGAGCCGGCCGGAAACCTGATGCCGTCCTGCATTTTTGCGGATCTCGAGATCGCATCCGTGGGTATTACCGAAGAGCAGGCCGCAGAACAAGGTCTGTCAGTCGCAATATATAAATATCCCTACGCGGCAAATGGCAAGGCGCTTACACTTGGCGAGAGCGAGGGTTTCGTAAAGGTGATTGCGGATGCAAGATGGGGCGAGATCCTCGGGGTTCACATCATTGGCGCAGAGGCGAGCAACCTGATTGAAGAAGCCGTCGCTTGGATGCAGCTCGAGGCCACTGCCGAAAGTGCAGGCCGCACGATCCATCCGCATCCCACACTGTCCGAGATGCTCGCGGAGGCATTCCTCGGTACGAACGGAGAAGCAATCCATTTTTAACGTGTTTTCTCTAATTTGATTTCCTCTCCTGCGCCTCTGAGAAGCATTGGCACGCGCGTGTCAGGGGTGTGTCAAGTTATACATCCCCCCTGACATTCCATGTTATAATATTGGATACGTTTGCGCTGGATTCTAGGAGTGATCTGGAAGGAATAGGAGTATATAGGAATCATACATGAAAAATATCGGGCTAAATGAACTCAGGCGGATGTTCCGCGATTTTTATGTGGAGAAAGGGCACTATCCGGCGAAGAGTTTTTCGCTGGTGCCGGAGCGGGACAAGAGTCTGCTGTTGATCAACTCGGGAATGGCGCCGCTGAAGCCGTATTTCGCGGGGCAGGCGGAACCGCCGAGCAAGCGCATGACGACGTGCCAGAAGTGCATCCGCACGGGCGACCTCGACAATGTTGGGCATACGTCGCGGCACGGCACGTTCTTTGAAATGCTCGGGAGCTTTTCGTTTGGCGACTATTTCAAGCGTGAAAGCCTGAAATGGGGATGGGAATTCCTAACGGAAGTTCTGGAAATGCCGGTCGGCAAGCTTTGGGCGACGGTTTACGAGGAGGATGACGAGGCATACGATATTTGGGTCAATGAAGTCGGAATCGCGGCGGATCGCGTTGTACGGCTCGGCAAAGATGATAATTTTTGGGAGATCGGCATTGGACCCTGCGGTCCTTGCTCGGAGATCTACTTTGACCGCGGCGAGAAATTTGGCTGCGGCAGAGAGGATTGCAAACCCGGCTGCGACTGCGACCGTTATGTCGAGTTCTGGAACCATGTATTCACGCAGTTTAATAAGGACGAGGCCGGCAATTACACACCGCTGGCGCATCCCAATATTGACACAGGGATGGGGCTTGAGCGTCTGGCCTGTATCATGCAGGATACAGATTCGATTTTCGATGTAGATACGATCCGAAATATTCTTTTGGAGGTCTGCAGGCGCGCCGATATTGTGTACGAAGACGGAGCGGCGGAAACAGACGCCGCCATTCGTATCATTACGGACCATATCCGCTCTGTGGTATTTATGATCGGAGACGGCATCATCCCTTCAAACGAAGGACGGGGCTATGTGCTCCGGCGCTTGCTCCGGCGCGCAGCTGTCAATGGGAAAAAACTCGGCATCAAGGGGCTGTTTTTGCACGATCTTGCGGACAAGGTCATCGAAACTTCAGGGCACGAATATGAGGAAATCGCTGAAAAACAGGACTATATCAAGAAACTCATCCGGCTCGAGGAGGAGCGCTTTGCGATCACGATCGACCAGGGTCTTGAACTGCTTGACGCGCATATCCGTGAACTTAAGGGCATGGAGGACGCAATCCTTTCGGGCGACAAGGTGTTCAAGCTTTATGACACCTTCGGCGTGAATCCGGAACTGACACGGGAAGTGCTTGCCGAGCACGACATCGCGATTGACGAGGACGGGTTCTTGGCCGAGCTGCGTATCCAGCAGGAAAACTCGCGTCGTGGCCAGAAAGCGACGGAGGGCGAAGCTTGGAAAGCGAATGAAGAAATTTATAAAGGGCTGCCCGAGACCGAATTTGTCGGATATGATACTTTACAGAATAATGTTTCTGTTATTGCAATCGTATCGGGCGGCGATCTCGCGGAGGAGGCGTTCGAGGGAGAAACCGTTGCGCTTGTGTTTGATAAGACGCCATTCTACGCGGAAAGCGGCGGGCAGGCGACGGATATTGGCAATCTCTCGGGGCAGGGCGGAAACGTTTTTTATGCGGAAGTCACGCATGTTGCGAAAGCGCAGGGTGTGTTCATCCATACAGCGATTCTGAAGAGCGGAAGTGTAAAAGCCGGCGATACGCTGACGGCTTCGGTCAATGCCGTGCTGCGTCACCGCACGATGCGCAACCATACGGCGACACATCTGCTGCACCAAGCGCTGAAGGACGTTCTCGGCTCGCATGTGCGGCAAGCCGGATCCTCGGTCGACGCCGAGTCTGTGCGGTTTGATTTCACGCATTTTGAGGGGCTGGACGCCTACAAACTCAATGAAGTGGAAGTCATTGTGAATCGTGTCATTGATGAGTTTGCGCCGGTCAATACGACGATCACGACCTTGGAAGAAGCACGTGCGAAGGGTTCCGCCGCACTATTTGACGAAAAATACGGCGACAAGGTTCGCATGGTCGAAGTGGGCGAATTCTCACGCGAACTTTGTGGCGGCACACATGCTGCGAACTCCGGCGAGATCGGCGGATTCAAGATCATCTCCGAATCCTCGGTTGGTTCCGGAACCCGGCGTATTGAGGCTATCACGGGTACGAACCTGCTGAAACCCTTGATTCGCGCTGAAAATGTGCTGACAGAGTTATCAGATCTCTTCAAGGCACATCCGGATGTCCTTATGGACAAAATCAGCGGCATGCTCAATGATATGAAGGAGACAAAGCGGGAACTCGAACTCATTCGGAAGGGCAAAGCCTCGGATACGGCTTCTGCTTTACTGGTCGGCGCTGACGAAGTCGGCGGTGTTCGCCTTGTGAAACATGTGTTCGACGATCTGGACGCCGACGAAATGCGCAGCCTGATCGACGAATGGAAAACTACGGAAAAAGGGCTGGCCATCGTCCTGGTATCTAAACTCGATGGCAAGCTGACGATCGTGTGTTCGCTGACGGACGATCTGATTACAAAAGGTCTCCATGCCGGCAAGATGGTGAAAGAACTCGCGCAGGCTGCCGGCGGCGGCGGCGGCGGGAAAGCGGATATGGCGCAGGCCGGTGCAAAGGACGTTACAAAAGCGAAGGATGTGCTCGCGGCCGCTGACGCCTATCTCAGCAGTGTGCGATAGGGAGAGTGGCCATGCTGGTCATGCACAGAAAGAATTGCAGATGAAAGTCGTTGTTGCGATCGATTCCCTGAAAGGCAGCTTGAGTTCACTCGAGGCCGGATCAGCCATACGCGCGGGAATTTTTCGGGTATATCCGGATGCCAACGTGATCGTAAAGCCGCTTGCGGACGGAGGCGAGGGTACTACGGAGGCGCTCGTGCAGGGACTCGGCGGCGATGTCATTCCCGTATCGGTACACGGTCCGATGAGGGGAACCGTCGAAGCAATCTATGGATTTCTTCCTGAAAAGAAGCTGGCCATCCTTGAAATGGCGATGGCGGCCGGTATCACTTTGGTTCAGAATGATGAGAAAAATCCCTGGGACGCTACGACTTACGGCGTTGGAGAAATGATTCTTGATGCCATAGGGCGCGGTTGTCGTGATTTCATCATCGGCATCGGCGGAAGCGCTACGAATGATGCAGGACTGGGGATGCTGACGGCTCTTGGTTTTGAATTCAAAGATGCATCCGGAAAATCTGTTGGTATTACACCAAAGAGTCTTCGGAAGATCGTAACGGTTCATACGGAAAACGTGCCTCCGGACTTGAAGGATTGTAAATTTAATGTCGCCTGCGATGTGAACAATCCGCTATTTGGTGAAAACGGTGCGACCTATATCTACGGTTCACAGAAGGGCGTCACCCCGGAAGACAGGGCGGTGCTCGACAACGATATTAGGCATTTTGCTTCCGTAACGGCGGCGGCGACGGGGCGGGACTTTTCCGCGTTTCCCGGCGCCGGTGCGGCCGGCGGTCTCGGGTTTGCATTTCTGAGTTATTTGCAGGCAACCTTATCGCCGGGTATTGACCTAATCCTTGATGCGGTAGAATTAGAAAAAGATCTGGCCGGCGCAGATTTTGCGGTTACCGGCGAAGGACGTCTGGATCATCAGACGGCTATGGGAAAGGCTCCGATCGGCGTGGCAAAACTCGCGAAAAATCACGGTGCGAAGGTGATCGCATTGGCCGGTTCCGTTACGGAAGACGCGCGCGCATGCAATGAAAACGGCCTGGATGCGTATTTTCCGATCTTGCAGGGCGTTTCAACGCTGGAAGAAGCGATGGACAAAGATACCGCCGCGCGGAATATGGAAAATACTGCAGAGCAGGTCTTTCGGCTGATTCACGCAATGGAATAAGCTTTTGAGTTCCCATCCATAAATCTCGTAAATTTCCGTGACTTCTTTACGATTTTCATTGTAATGGTGGGACAAGGTTTGATATACTTAGAACAAGTGTACAGCCCAAGCAACCAGAAACGAGGTGGAGGTCATGGAAAACCGCAACACAATGGTGTACGCTGGCCCCGAGCAAACCGGCCAGAAAACAACGTATGACATCCTGAAAGCCGTTTATGACGCGCTCGATGAAAAAGGGTACAACGCCATCGATCAGATGGTCGGCTATATCCTGTCGGGGGATCCATCGTATATCACGGGTCACAACAACGCCCGCAACCTGATCCGCCACATTGAACGTGATGATTTGGTGGAAGAATTGCTGAAGAAATATCTCGAGAAATAATATAATAGACAAAACCTCTGTCATGACGCGCATTTTAGGCCTTGACGTAGGTGACAGTCGTATTGGCGTTGCAATCAGCGACCCGATCGGCGTCACCACGCGAGGTCTTTTTGTATATAAACGCATCAATATCAAGACCGATATGCAAAAAATACTGGAAATAATACAAGAGAACGAATGTTCTAAAGTCGTGATAGGCTTGCCCTTAAATACCTCCGGCGAGGACAGTGTACAGACGACAAAGGTAAGAGCCTTCGCGGAAAGGCTCGGAAACACACTTCGCAGCAATGCCATGCAGGAAATAGTTGTCATTCTTCATGACGAACGATATTCAACGATCATCGCAGAAGAGGCCATGCGTGAAAACGGCGCCAGTAAAGAAACCATAAAGGCGAATATCGACATGCGGGCCGCCGAAGTGATCTTGCAAGACTATTTAGAGGAGCATCGGGATAGGTGAATAATATTTCAAAAATATCTTTGGTGCCTATTTTAGTAATAACATCATTTGTGAACACTTTGTTCTATAAAAATTCCGGTAGCTTTCACGAAATCAAAGATTTCGGAAAGCCTTGGACAAGGTCTTCTTGCAAATCTCTGCGAGATTTGAGAAGCACCATTGTCGGAATTGTTGCGTTAATGAGTGGAGCGAATCATATTTGTGAACGCAACAGTTACGAAAACACGAGCAGATTTTAGGAATAGTTAATGATGTGGGGGATTACAACCTTTTGATATTTTTGTCAGTCGAGATCATCTTCGCTCATCAGTAACTATTCCTAAAATCTATGTTTTGGGAATAGTTTGATTTTCAAATATGGTGCTACCCGAATACATCCGTGAAGATTGCCCGTAAACATTGAAATTTCAACGATAATCACAAATACGCTCAAAATCGCGTTTTTAGCGTATTTTTTTCCTCTCTGGATATCTGATACCTACAATTCGCTTTCTATATTTCAGAAATTGATATCCGTCTTAAGCTTTGGTGACCGGTACTAGGATTGTATGTCCGGCATAGATCGTGTTTCCGTCTATCTCATTCAGTTCCGCGATCTCGCGTACATAGGCGCGGATGTCGCTGCCGTCTTCAGCATATGCCGCCGCGATACTCCACAGCGTATCTCCGGCATGTATCGTGACCGGCTGATTGACGACCACGTTTGCGGCGATCGCTTTGCCGCCAAATGCGCCCACGCCCATGAGACCCGCGAGTCCCATGGATGCGCATACGGCAATCACGGTAATAGCCGTCCAAAACCTTCTTGTCGCCATAGATCCACGGGCCTGCGCCAACCTGCGCCTGCGTGATCTAACTCTCTTCTTCGCGTCCATATCCGTACCGCCCTTTCCGACTTATCATTTTGAAACATTTGTTTGCGTTGTGAGATCATAATACAGGAACTAATGTTCTCGCGTCAAGCAAATTTTCGAACTATTGTTCTATTGTAACCAAATTGTAATGCCCGGCATGTCGCATATACGCCTGTATTTCAATCCATATTTATTATTGTAAAGGAATATACGTTCTGTATCTGTTCACCAATGATGAATAAATATATAGACATATGTATGTATCTTTAACGCGCAACAGGATAACTTATAAAAGTAATGTTCGCTTTGCGTAAGGTGACTTAACGCAAAATTGGTTTTAGGTTTTTTAGTGGCAACAAAACGGAAGAACTAGTACCGAGTCTTTGTATGCAGCCGCTCGATCAAGGCGAAGATGCGTTTGCGCGTGAAGAAAACAGTCAAGAGCAGCACGGCGATAACAATGACAACGGCCACGGCACCCGGGTAATTTCCCGCCTCCAAAAAGCCGCTGAACAGGATTGTGGCCAGCATCGCGGGCGCGCGAGCAATAACACTCATGATCGTGAACGGCACAGCACGAAGGCGCGTCAGACCTGCTGCATAGGTAAAAACGTCTTTTGGAATCCCCGGGACAAGATAGACGAGAATAACGATGGTATAACCCTTGCTTGAGTCCATCATTTCAATGAATTTGTTTCGATTTTTCTCCTTCACAAAGAGGGATACGAAGGCTTCGCCGAAATGCCGTGCCAGATGAAACGCAACGAACGTACCAATCGCAGTTCCCAGGATGGAAAGTACAAACCCTAAGGGAATCCCAAAGATATAGCCACCGATAAACTGGATGATCTGGCCGGGGAGAAATCCCATGATCACCTGGAGAAACTGAATCACGAAATAGACGGAGACGCCTTGTTTTGCGTGTTCTTCCATAAAGCTTCGGAATGTTTCCCGGTCGGTCAGGATATGGCCGAAATCGGGGACAGCAAGAAAGAGGAAGAGCGGAATGCCAACGATGACCGCTAAAAATATCACGATCTTTAGCCATTTGACAAGAGTTTTCCCTTTTTTGCTGATTATGGGTTTATCACTTTTCGAAGTGCTCATAACAGGATAAGAATACGCCTGCCAACAGTTTTTTTCAAGGTATATTCGCGTGTTAACGCCGATTCAGATCAAGCAAGCCTTTATCCAGCAGACGCTGGGCGGCGCCAAGTACGCCGATCTTGGCATGTGCATAGGTCAGACCGCCCTGGAAATAAGCGATATAAGGCGGACGCAGCGGGCCGTCCGCCGAAAGTTCGATCGAAGAACCGCTTATGAAAGCGCCGGACGCCATGATGACCGGATCCGTATACCCCGGCATATCCCAGGGTTCCGGTCGTACATAGGCGTCGACCGGCGATACCGCCTGGACGCCTTCGCAAAAGGCGATAAGCGCTTCGGGACTGCCGAGCCGCACGGCTTCGACGATATCGCTGCGTGCGTCATAGGGGCCCGGAAATACGGAAAAACCCAGGCGTTCAAAGAAAGAAGCGCAAAGGATCGCGCCTTTCAGGGCATTCGTCACCGTCTGCGGCGCCAAAAATAACCCTTGCAGGATGGCGCGGGTCTGGCCAAAGGTAAGACCACATTCGCCGGCTATGCCGGGACAAGACAAGCGGCAGGCGGCGCGTTTCACAAGATTCGTCCGGCCGGCTACATACCCTCCGGAAAGCGCGAGGCCGCCGCCGGGGTTTTTGATCAGGGAACCGGCACATAGGTCAAGACCGACAGAAGGATCCGTCGGTTCGACCGTATCCAGAAATTCTCCGTAGCAGTTGTCCGCGAACAAGACAACATCCGGACGCATGGAACGCACAAACGATACCCACGCGTGAATATGCTCCAAAGTGATCGCCGGGCGTTCTCCATAGCCGGTCGCACGTTGAATTGCCGCCATTTTGACGGCTGGGTCTTCGAGCGCGCGTCCTACGGCTTCGAAGTCAAATTGACCGCCCGAGGTGAGATCCGTCTGTGCATAGCCGATGCCGAAGTCGCGGAGTGTACCGAAGTCGACGGATGTCTTATGATTGTCGGAATCTGCGGAAGACCGGCCGATCACGGACTGCACGGTATCGTAAGGGGCTCCGGAGCAGTACAGGAGTTTGTCGCCGGGACGCAGGACGCCGTAGAGGGCAAGCGCGATGGCGTGGGTGCCGCTGATGATCTGGGTGCGAACGAGGGCGGCTTCTGTGCCGAAGACCCGCGCGAAGACCTTTTCGGTGACGTCTCGACCGACGTCGCCGTAGCCGTAGCCTGTGGCGAAGCCGAAATGCGCCTCGGACAGACGGTTTTCCCGAAAGGCGGCGAGGATTTTGGCCGTATTGGTTTCGCTGAGGGCGTCTAGGGCCGCGAAACAGTGACGAACCGCCTCCTCGGCCTCCTCGGCCAGAGCCCGGATGCGCGGGTCAAAATTCATTTCTTATCCCCGGGGTTGTCGTCCGTTTTGTCCCATTCGAGATCCTTGATGAGCTCGCGTTTTGCGCCTTTGCGGTGAGCGGCGTAGAGTTGTGTCGTCGTAATATTGTCGTGATTCAGCAGATCTTGCACGTCGTAAATCGAGTTACCGCGCTCGATGAGGCTCGTCGCGGTGGTTGCGCGCAGTTTGTGGGGGCTGTACCCTGCCGCCCTGCCCGTTCCGAGCGCGATGCCCGTGTATTTTTTGACGATCTCGCGGATCTGGCGTTCGGTCATGCGGCCGCCGCGCAGCGACAGGAAGAGCGCATCCGCATCCGGATCGTCCGAACTCTCGGAAACACCCCGTTCGCCGTCCAGATAGGCTCTCAGGGCCGTCAGAACGGTCTCGGAGAGTGGCATCATGGCTTCTTTTCCACGTTTGCGGTAGATTTTGAACTCGCCGCGGCTAAAATTGAACGAAGCGATGTTGAGTTCGCGAAGTTCCGAGAGCCGAAGACCGTAGGTCACGAACAGCAAAAGCATCGCGCGGTCGCGCAGTTTGGTTTTCCGCCAGTACTGTAGTTCCTTTTTCGAAAGGCCTTCACCGGTTGCGGCCGCATCCAGCATTTTCATCACTTCGCCGTCCTCGAGATGCTTGATCTCGCGGTCGCCGGCGCGCGGCAGGCGGATCGGATCGAAGCCGTCGGTGATGTTCTTTTCGATCATGCCGTCGCGATACAGGTATTTGAAGAGGACGGACAGCGAACTTCGCTTGCGCGCGAGGCTGCGGTTGTCATTTTGGTAAATATAAACGCCCGCATCCTTTTTTACTTTATAGCGGCGCAAATAATCGAGATAGATGTTGACGTCGGCAGCCTCTGCGCACCCGAGATCGTCCTGTTTGATGTCCTTGATGGTCTTTGCCCCGGTCAGCGCAGTTTCCTCGATCAGATAGTGCAGAAAAAACCGAATGTCCGACAGATAGGCCAGGCGCGACATCGGCAGCAGGCTCCCTTTAAGATACAGAAAATAACCGCGCAGAAACGATGGCAACTCCGCCTCGATTTCCGCACATTTTTCCTCAAGCAGCGCCTCTTTGAGGACAATGTTGTCCGGCCGACCGCTCTTATTGTGGACACGGATCTCCCTGGGTGCCATTTTCGTATCAATCCGTATCCGCAGCGTCGGCGGACTGATAGGAATTATCGGTATTCGCAGCAGATTCCGCAGCCGCAGCTGCGGCCGCATCCTCCTCCTCATGGCCGGTCGTGACCACCATTTTTTCAGGATTCGGCGGAACCTGGAACCAGGTTTTTCCCGGTTTCAGCAGCACGGCATTGCCGAACGCATCAATAAACTGCGGCGGATGGGTGCCGTCGGTCGTCCAAGTGCAGTCAATCCGCTTCCCATCGCGGAAAACGACCGCCTGTCCGCCGCCTGTAAACTCAAGATTATACGTTTGGCCTTTCCCCGGGACATCCGGTGCCGGGCGGTACGGAACATACAGCAGTACCACATTTTCCGCAGCGACCTGCGGGGAACCTTCCGTCAAATCAACCTGAGGTTGACTCTGAATATAGCGCAAATACCGGCCTGATACGCTGTCATATTCCCAAGTCACATCGAAAATACCGCCGCTGTATGGTACAAAGATACTGACCGCATCGTCTGCATCGCCAAGACCACTCCGATCATAATCGCCGAACTGCAGTCCGTGCGGGTACGGATCGCCGGGCTGATACCCCATCTCTTCCGCCGCTTCATACACAGTCGTCAGATCTAAAAAGAGATCGTGCGGGGCAGCCCGAAAATTGACCCGATGATAAAGTTGCGGCGCACTGCTATGGTTCATCTCATTGATCGTCGTCGTCCCAAGCCGGGCCCAAACAAGACTGTTGGTGCCGCTGAAGAAGAACAGCGCATTGTATTCCGGTACGATCGACATATCGGAATCGCGTGCACTGCGCACGGGTCCGACTTCGTCCGGGATATCGCTTTGGAACAGGCAGTTGAAGCGCGTGATCCCGCCCTCCGTGACCGTTTCATATACCACATCCGCTCGTGTAATGCCGAGTTGCGGCTTCGCTTCCGGCGTATTTTCAATCTTGATGGATAGTGTGCGGACGTGCGGCGCCATTTCATTCGGCGCTTCCAGTCCTGTCAGCGGATACGTCGGCACCGGTTCCGGCTCGGGTTCCGGCTCCGCCTCGGGCAGGACTACCGGCGGTGGCGGTTCCTCCGGCGGAATCACGTCCGGCGCGGGCGCACAACCTCCTAATGCCAGCGCGAAAACCATTGCCAGTGTCATCAATTTCCAAACCTTTTTCTTCATTGTCAAACCACTCTCCTGTTTTTCTCCGTTAACGAACTCTCAACCTCAATAATTTCCGCTTGCGTATACCGTTTGAACCATGTTTCCTGCCGTTTTGCATAGCGGCGGCTGTTCTGTTTGATTCTGCTTACCGCTTCATTATAATCGATATCTCCATCCAGAAAAGTTACGATTTCTTTATATCCGATTCCCTGAATTGCCGTGCCGCCGCGCGGGATTCCCGCCGCCAGCAGCCCTGCCACCTCTGAGACCAGCCCGTTTGCGAGAAAATCGTCTACCCGGTGATCGATTCGGTCATACAGCAGAGCCCTTTCCATGGTCAGCCTCAGGATACGCGGCTCGTATCCAACCGTCCCCTCGAACGAATGTTCAAATCTGCGAATCCCTTCCTTTTCCAACGACCCGGATGCCCTCTCAAGCGCGCGCACCACCCTTTTCACATTATTCGGATGGATGCGGGCCGCCGCCTGCGGATCGGTTTCCTCCAATTTTTTATATAATTCAATTGCACCGCCATCCTCTGCTTCTTTTTTCAGGCGTTCGCGCAGCGCAGGATCGCCGGTGCCGCCGGAAAAATCAAGCCCGTAGAGCAAGGCATGCACGTATAGCCCGCTGCCGCCGCAAACGATGGGGCGTTTCCCGCGTGACAAGACTTCAACAATGGCTTCCATTGCCGCATCCCGGTAGAGAGCAGCCGAGTAATCCTCCCATGGGTCGGCTACGTCGATCATATGATGCGGCACAGCGGCTCGTTCCGCAGCGCTCGGCTTAGCCGTACCGATGTCCAGACCCCGATAGACCTGCATACTGTCCGCTGAAACGATTTCACCGCCGGCGTCCATGGCTAAATTGATGGCGTAGGCGGATTTACCTACGGCGGTGGGTCCAACGACGAAAATGACTTCAGGGCGACTCAACCCGGTGATCCTGCGCGCTTAAACAGGCGTTCTATGTCAGATTTTGAGAGTTTCAAAAACACCGGCCGGCCGTGTGGACAGGTATAGGGGTTGTCACAGGCGGATAGATTCGCTAAAAGCGTTGAAATTTCATCATCATTCAGCAAATCACCGGCTTTTACGGCAGCTTTGCACGCGCGCATGATGAGCCGCTCCGTCTGTGCGGAATGTTCGGGTCGTTCCGGTTTATTTTCAAAGAAATCGCCTTCCGCCGCTGCGGCAAGCAACTCCGCCAAAAAAGCTTCCGCCTCAGCAAATCGAAGGAAAGCCGGAAATGCAGTCGCGCGCCAAACGCCCTCGCCGAATTCTTCCAAGTCAAAACCCAGACGCAAAAAAGGCTCTGGCTGCCGCCGCAACACCGGTATTGCACCGGGCGGCGGCGTGAAGAGATACGGCGACAGGAGTTCCTGTCCAAAACTCTCGCTCTTTTCGGAATTATGGAGAAAACGCTCGTAATTCACGCGTTCATGTGCCGCATGCTGGTCGATCAAATAGAGGTTTTCTCCGTCATCTGCGAGCAGATAGGCAGCAAACAGAGAGGCAAGTACCGTTAGAGAAGGAAGATTTAGGCGAAATTGTCCTGCCTTGTAAGTTTTCAGTAATTCATTATTGTAAACCAATACGGATTCGGCCTCTTCCTGCCCGGTTTCGCTCATTCCTTTCGACATGGTTCCATATAACGTATTAATGTCAACCGAATCAAGGTGTTCTTTATCCCCGCCATACGTGGAAACGAGCAGATCCGATACGATCTCACCTGTAGAATCCGATACTTCCTCAGTTTCCGTATAGGCAAAATAAGCGCTGTCCTTCGCGCCTGAGCCCGAAAACCGAAGCTTCGGGATCGACCGGTCTGAAGACAAAACGTCATGAATCGCGCTTTGCACGAAGCGTTGTAGAGCGGGCCCATCCGCTACGGCCACCTCTTCTTTTGCCGGATGGACATTGACGTCGACCTCGCTGGGCGGTACCCGCAAGAAGAGAAAAACGACCGGGAAACGGCCGGACTCCGCAAATTCGCGATAGCTTTCCGATACTGCGGTTTCCAGGACTTGACTGCGTACCGGCCTACCGTTGATAAAAAACACCTGTCCTTTTCGCGTTTTTCTGAGACCGAGCGGATTTGACAGAAATCCCGTGATTCGGATCTCATCCCCCTCCGCATCGTTTTTGGCATCGAATGTGCCTAACGCGTCTAACGGCACGAGATTTTGCGCCACGGCGCTTCCGTAAATGGTTTGAATCGCCGCAAGCCGGTCTCCGTTGCCTCTCGTGGCAAATACCAGCGCACCGTCCGCAAGATACCGAAAAGTGACATCCGCTTGATAGACGGCAATGCGCGAGAGATAGTCCGAAATTTTTGTGGTTTCCGTCCGCGCGGAATGAAGATGTTTTTTCCGCGCAGGAAGATTATAGAACAAATGTTCCACGGTGACGTCTGTCCCCTGAACCGCCCCAAATGGCTCTATTGTAAGGGCTTCGCCCGCCGCCGCCTTCGCCAGGGTGCCGGTTTCCGTTCCTTTTGTCCGGGTCGCCAGCGCTACGTGCGAGACTGCCGCGATCGAGGCAAGGGCTTCACCGCGAAATCCCAGTGTAGACGTACGGTACAAATCTTCCGCCGTGCTGATTTTGCTGGTTGCGTGTGGGGTAAAGGCGAGCGGGATCTCCTCCTGTGAGATGCCGGTACCATCGTCTGTCACACGAATGTGGTCAAGGCCGCCTGCCGTGATTTCGATCGTAATACGTCCCGCGCCGGCATCCAGCGCGTTTTCAACGAGTTCTTTGACAACGGACAAAGGTGCCGTGACAACCTCACCTGCCGCAATCAGATCATAAACTTCGCGTGAAAGCAGTTTGATCATCGCTCTAGCATCCCCTTCAATTTTTCGATCAGTGAAATCGCAGCCGACGGCGTCAGTTCAAAAACATTGACCCCTTTGATTTCGGCCGCCAGACGGTGCCCAAGCTCTGTATCGAATTCGGATCCACCATCCCCTTGTTTCGTATCCGGTAGCCCCAGAAAGGATAGCTGGCGTTGCTCCGAAGCAGGATCGGCAATGCGAATCTCTTTTGCGTCCGATTCCAGGGCGTCGAGTTTGCTCTGCGCATCGGCAAGCAGGCTTTGGGGGAGGCCCGCCATCTTGGCGACATGGATGCCGTAACTGCGACTGCTCGCTCCCGCCGCAACCCGATGCAGATAGACAACGTCGTTTCCCGTATCATCGATCTGTGTTGACAGGTTGACGAGTCCTTTCAGATAGCCTTCCAGCACCGTCAGTTCATGATAATGCGTAGCAAACATACAGCGTACACGCCGCCCCTCGGCGCACAGGTAGTCGAGCACTGCCCAGGCGATCGCAAGCCCGTCGTAGGTGCTCGTACCACGACCGATCTCATCGAGAATGATCAGGCTGCGCTCGGTGTATTCCGCAATAATATTGGACAGTTCGCTCATTTCGACGAGGAACGTACTCTGTTCGTGTGCGATATTGTCCGAGGCCCCAATCCGCGTGAAAATACGGTCGCAAATGCCGATTTCGGCCCGTTCCGCGGGGACAAAAGACCCCATCTGCGCCAGAAGGACGATGAGGGCGGTTTGCCGCATAAAAGTCGATTTTCCGGCCATATTCGGACCTGTGATCAGGAGTAGGCTTTCGGTGTTCGTATCCATGCCCGCGTCATTGGGCACAAAAGTGCCGCCGCTCGCAAAAATGGTTCGCTCGATCACAGGATGTCGCCCGCGCACGATGAGGATGCGGCCTCCCTCCGTGATTTCCGGCCGGACATAACCATGTTCCTGCGCAATACGCGCGAGTGAGCAAAGGCAATCGACGCGTGCGATCGCCCCGGCAGTCCGTCGAATCTCAGGCAGGCAGTGCGTCACCTGCGCCGTGAGATCTGTGAGGATTTCCCATTCCAGCGCATTGATCTTTTCTTCCGCAGACAGAACCGCATATTCCATACGCTTTAGTTCCGGCGTCACAAAGCGCTCTGCGTTGACCAGCGTCTGTTTCCGCGTATAGTTTTCCGGCACGGCACCAAGGTTTGCATTGGTGATCTCGATATAATAACCCTGCACGCGGTTGTAGCGTACCTTTAGGTTTTTGATACCGGTTCGCTCGCGTTCCTTGCCTTCGAGTTCGGCGATATAGGCCCTCCCGTCCCGAATTCCGTATTTTAATTCATCCAGGTCAGGGCTGTAACCCTCTCGGATCATACGGCCTTCCTGCGTGGAGACCGGCTGTTCTTCGAGTAAAGCCGCCGCCAACTGTGTGCGAAGTTCCGAAAAATCCCCCAATTCGGCCGAAAGCTCCGCCAATAAGGGAACATCCAGGCCTGTCAGTGCGTCGGCTATTTCGGGCACGCGCTCCAAGCTCATGCGCAAAGCCTGCAAATCGCGCCCGTTCGCCGTACCGGCGGAAGCCCGGGCGGCAATGCGCTCTACGTCATAGATGGCTTTCAGTGTTTCCATCAGATCCGAACGGACAAAGACGGCGTCAAGCAAATATTCGACCGCATTGAGGCGCGCGTCGATCGCATTTTTGTCAATCAGCGGCTCTTTCACCCAGTTTTTCAACATTCTTGCGCCCATCGCAGTGCGTGTTCGGTCAAGCGCCCACAAAAGCGACCCCTTCACCGTGCGCTCGTGCATGGTTTCCGTCAGTTCCAGATTGCGAATCGCATCCCGATCCAAGCGCATACGTCCAGAAGGACAGAGGGCAGCAGGACAGAGGGACAGGCCTTCTGTCTTGTCCTGACAAGACAGAAGGCCTGTCCCTCTGTCCTGTGTCCCTCTGTCTGCCCCTGGCACCTTCAGCGCTTTCAAATACGCGAAAAGCCCCATGAGTGCGGCATCCTCGGGCGCTGAGGCACTCCCAGCGCTCCCATCCGGCAAATATTCCTCATAGGGACGCACCGTCACATAGGCCCGCGTTTCTCGTTCAAATTTTGTCCGGAGGACGCCTGCCAGTGGATTTTCCGCGCCAGCGGCCAGTCCGCCCAGGATGATCTCCGACGGCTCGATACGAGCAAGCGCTGCGAAAAGCGCGCGTTCCGCCGCCGCCAAGCTATCTGCCGAAAAACGAACCGCTGACAGTTCCCCGGTAGAAATGTCCGTATAGGCCAACCCGAAGGTATCACCTCCGACGAAGACAGAGACAAGAAAATTACTGCGCCCGGCGTCGAGCATTAGTTCGCTCGTCATCGTGCCCGGCGTTACGACTCGGGTCACTTCGCGCCGTACAATGCCCTTAGCGGCCGCAGGATCCTCCGTTTGATCACAGATCGCAACCTTACGTCCGGCAGCCAACAGACGCGCCAAATAGGTCTCCGCTGCATGATACGGGACGCCGCAGAGGGGCGCCGGTGGATTCTCTGTCCCAAGATTCTTCTTCGTCAGTGTGATTTCAAGGATCGCGGATGCCTCTACCGCATCTTCAAAAAACATTTCATAAAAATCCCCCACGCGATAAAACAGAATCGCGTCCGGGTAGTCCGCCTTGATCTCGAGATATTGGGAGAGCATCGGCGTCATCTTAGCCACAACAAAAACTCCTTATTTCCTTTTGTCCCGTACACCGGACTGTCCATAACGGCCTCCGCCGTAAGTCCGTTGCATTTTGCATAATTTATCACATTTTCGAGGACCTCGGCATGAACTTTTGGATCTCGGACGATACCGCCCCTCCCTACCTGCGCTCTGCCGGCCTCAAACTGTGGTTTGACCAAAGCCACAATACCCGGACCACTCACCATTCTGTCATTCTGCGCCGCAGGTGAAGAATCCACACGTAACAGCCGCACCGCCACAGGCAAGACCAGTGAGAGCGAAATGAACGCCACGTCGATCACGATAAAATCCGCCTTTTCCGGAAAAGCATCCGTGTCAAGCAAACGCACGTTCGTGCGCTCCATATTGACTACACGCGGGTCGTTTCGAAGGCTGAAATCCAATTGCCCGTAGCCGACGTCGATCGCATAGACCCTTGCGGCGCCCGCTTGCAGCACAACATCCGTAAACCCGCCTGTGGACGCGCCGATATCAACGCATACAAGCCCCTTTGGGTCGATTTTCCAAGTGTCGAGCGCCGCCTTGAGTTTCAGACCGCCGCGTCCCACATAGGGAACAGGATCCTCCGCTACTTCAATCACCACATCCGGCGCATAGCGTGTCCCCGGCTTCCACTCACGCATGCCGCCGACCGTCACAGAACCGGCCATCAACAAAGCCTGAGCCTTTTCGCGCGACCGAACCAGGCCGCGTTCGACCATCAGTACATCCACGCGTTCTTTCATTTTACGAACAATCTCCCCGGCTCACAATTTTAATGTTCGCGGTGCGCCAGCGCACGCGCCAGATCGGTGAATTGATCTTTATATCCGTCATTGACCGACGTTCTTTCCACGGCGTCGGCGGCACGTGTCGTAAGTTCCAAAAGCCTCTCTCTGGCAGCTTCCAGCCCGTGCACCGATGGATAAGTCGCTTTGTGTGCCTTCTCGTCTTTGCCGGCGGTTTTGCCGAGAACCTCAGTTTCCGCAGTCACATCGAGAATATCGTCCGCGATCTGAAAGGCCAGCCCAAGGTTTTCGCCGTAATCCGAAAAATGACGGATATCCGGTTCGTCGGCTCCGCCTAGATAAGCACCGGCACAGATGGCCGCGCGGATCAGCGCCGCCGTCTTGCCTAAGTGGATGTAATCGAGCAAATCCGGCGAAACGACAAGGCCCTCAGCCTCCAGATCCGACGCCTGCCCCGCGACCATGCCGCGGCAGCCACAGCCTTTGGCAATCTCCGCACCTGCACGGATACGCCTTTTCAGCTGTTCCGGCCGGTCAAGATAAATCAAATAATCCTTATGAAATACTTCAAATGCTGCCGAAAGAAGTCCATCGCCGGCAAGGATCGCCATGCCTTCTCCAAAAACCTTGTGATTGGTCGGCTCCCCGCGCCGGAGATCGTCGTCATCCATGGCCGGCAAATCATCGTGAATCAGGGAATAGGCGTGAATAAACTCGACCGCGCAGGCATAAGGAACCGCCTCTTTGACGTCGCCGCCCGCACTCTCGCACGTCAACAGCAAAAGAAAGGGCCGAATACGCTTTCCCTTTGCCCCCAGCGTATAACGCATGGCTTCGAGAAGTGTTCTGGATTTGCTGTCAAGTTCCGGCAGCTCCTCCTCCAAATGCGCGTCGATCAACTCGCGATAGCGATACAAGTCCTGAAAATGATTCACTATTTCCGCTCCTCTTCCCGGCCTTCCTCGATCACAAGGATGCGCCGGTTCGCGTCGTCCAGGATCGTCTTGCACGCTTGATACCAGGCCAGCCCTTCTTCGTAAAAGGCGATCGCCTCATCTAGGGGCACGTCGCCTGCCGAAAGTTTGCCTGATAATTCCTCAAGCTTCGCCATGGCCTCCTCAAACTTGACGTTTTCAGGAACGATTTTGTTGGTTGCTGCCATTTTCGGAATCCTCCTTCACCTTCATCGGGACACGCCCATCATGAAAACGGGTAAATACATCCTCACCGGGCGCCAAACCGGCTGCCGAAGAAACCGCTCTCCCGTCCGTTGTTTCAACGATTGCATAGCCGCGGGAAAGAACCCCGAACGGCGACAACGCCGCAAGCCGGTCATGTTTCCCTTCCAAACGGTCAGACGCCCGTGCGATCCGTCCGGCCATGACCTGTCGCATCCCTTCGGCCAAACGATCGGCACGCTGGATACGCCCTTCTATGCCTTGCCGTCCAATGGCACTCTCCATCACGCCGCAGACCCGTTCTGCGCGGGCCCGGCGTTCGCTCAGCCCGCTCTTGAACGCGGCGATAGAACCCGCGGGGCAACAAGCACGAACACGCAGTTCATCCCGCCGCAAAGCCCGCCTCGCACCGTCCCGGAGGCCATATGCTAAGGCCTCGATATCTTCAGCCAGTTCACCGGTGTCCGGAACTGCCGTCTGCGCGGCGGCCGTCGGCGTCTCCGCACGCAGATCCGCCACAAAATCGGCAATGGTTACATCGGTCTCATGTCCCACGGCGGAAATCACAGGGATGACGGAAACGTAGATCGCATCGGCTACCGCTTCCTCGTTGAACGCCCAGAGATCTTCCTTGCTGCCGCCGCCGCGACCCACAATGAGCACATCCAAATCGGGATATCGTTCGCCCGCTTCCCGGATGCGCGCCGCAATCATTTCGGAAGCGCCTTCTCCCTGTACCAAAGTCGGGAAGATCAGGATGTCCGCAACCCCATTCCGCTGGGTGATGATCTTCACCATATCCTCGACCGCAGCGCCGGTATTACTCGTTATAATCCCGACTTTTCGCGCAAAAACCGGAATCCGGCGTTTGCGTGCAGGTTCAAAATACCCTTTCAGCCTGAGTTTCTCCTTCAGCGCTTCGTATTTTGCGTCCAAATCGCCCTGCCCGTCCGCAGTGAGTCTTCGGAGGGTCAGGGAATAACTGCCGCCTTTTTCATATACATTCACATAGCCTTCCGCCGTGATTTTCATGCCATCCGCGATCTGTCCTGCCAACCCCCGATCGTGATTCCCCGGCAGGAAGCACTGGATGCGCGACTGCGCGTCCTTCAGAGCAAAGAATACATGCCCGGATTGATGTAGTTTGAAGCCCGATACTTCCCCCGTGACAGCGATATCGGAAAGCGCGCCATCCGCCGAAAACAGCCTGGCGATGTACGCATTGAGCTGAGATACTGTGACCGCCCTTCTTGCCATCTCCTAGGCTCCTTCCGCTGCCGGTTCGCGTATCTGTACGCCCATGCTCCATTGCCCTTCTGTGACCTCACCGTTTGGATGTGTCAAAACGCCATACCCTTCAAACAGACCCTGCAAAAATCCGCCCGCATAGGACCAGCCGCCCGCATCCGTATATACGCCTTCTCCATGCGCAGCTCCGTCTTGAAATCCGCCCTCATAAGTTGAGCCGTCCGCATAGGTAAACCGCCCTTCGCCGGTCAGGCGTCCCCTGTCCCAGGCGCCTTCATAGTCCCATTCCTCCGGCGTCCGGAAACCTCCCTTGCCCATGATCTCTCCGTCTTGGAAATCACCGGTATAGACGCCGCCGCGGGCGTCTGTAAAAACACCTGTTCCATCGGGTTTTCCTGTCCGGAAACTGCCGTCATACGTCCATCCCTTCGCGGAAGTGAAGACCCCATGGCCATCGAAGTCTCCGTCTTTGAAATCGCCCTCATACCGGTCGCCGCTCTGAAAAACAAGCTTCCCGTAACCAATCATTTTCCCGTCATAAAGCGTTCCCGTATAGACGTCGCCAAAGCCGTTCGGATGATCCGTAACGTTCTCTTCCGTATGAACCGTAAAACCCCCCATCGCATACAGCGCACACAAAAGCATGACCGCCGCTGCCAGGCAGCCAAGGATCATAGAAATTACTTTACGACCGCGCGTCTGCATACCGCACCTTATTCCTTCGCAGGCTTTTGGCTCGCCTGCTTGATCGCCTGCGCGATGATATTCGCATAGATTTGTTTGGAATCGTCGCCGTTCATATGCATCCCGTCGGGTGCCAGCAGATCCGTATGATCGCGAATCGCGAGATTCCAGTCGGCAATGGTCACGTAGGGATACTGCTCCGGCAATCCACGAAGGAATTCCGCCGTCGCTTCCATATAGTCCTTGCCGTATGGTGTTACCAAAATGACGCGGCGGCCCGGAGGAACAGCCTCCAAAAATCGAATGGTCTCATCCTGCGTGAAACTCTGCGTATTGGTGAACAGCGCGACAACGAAGTAATTCGTAAGTTGGCTCATGTATTGCCATTGATTGATCAAATCGATTCCCGCGCCGATATTGCGTGACACCTGGGCGTCCACCAGAGCCGTTTGCAGCGTCTGGTTGAGGATATCAGCTGCGCCAAGTGTCACAGAATCACCCCAGACATTGATCCACTGGCCGTCGTTCGTCCATCCTCCGCCCGGCGGTGCGATTGGCTGAACCGGTCCGGCCGGATCCGGCCGATTGATGGCAGCCTGCGCATTTTCCAACGTTTCCGTTGCCTCTTCCCCCAAGCTTTCAGCCGCGGCCCATTCGGTCGGCGTCGGCGGCAGTTGCTCGGGCTGCGCATGGATCGCGATCGGATCCAGTGCCAGTCCTGCCAAATAACCGCCATAACGATCCAGCCCGTTGATCATCACCAAGGTCTGTTGCCGCAAATAGTCATCCTCCACACGCGTCCGATCCGGCACGGTGACAAGCGTGACTACCGAAATGCAGCTAAGCGCGATACAGGCAAGGAAGAGGCATACAGAAAACCGGCGCATCGGCTCGCGACGTTCCATGCGCCGTTCTTTGCCCGCAATCGGCCGTTGTTCAAAGATGCGATAGGAAATCTCAGCAAGCGCAGCTGTAGCCAAGAGCGACAAGGCCGCATAGACAGGCTGCGGGATATTCTGAGAGAATAAACCTCCGTTTGCCGTCGCGAATTGCTTGAAAATATTATAGAGCGGCCAATGAAAGAGATAGATGCTGTACGACCGTTTGCCGAGAACGGCCAGCGGTTTGATATCACGAAACCACTCTTTTGCCTGCAGCGCAAGCACGCTCCAGATCGCAAGCGCCGAAAGCAAAGATACAAAGAGAATTCCCCTCTCATAGGTAACGGGATCCGAAAACGAAAGCGTCCGGGCCAGGAAACAAATGACGGCAACGCTGCTGATCAGGCCGATCAGAGGAATCGCAGCCGGCGGCGGCTTCCGGGGAGAGCGCATACCCGTCAGCGCCCCTAAAGCGGAACCGATCAGAAGCGGGTAAGCACGTGCAAACGTCGAATAGTAAACCGGTGATGGCTCTGTTAGGCCGGCTGCTTTGAGTTGCATCCAAAGATACGAAGCGATCGCCAAACCAATGGCTATGATAAACATCCAAAACCGGCGCGTAAAAAGTTTCTTCACCGATCGATTGTAAATGACAACGATCAGGAGGACTGCCAAGCCCCACGCGAGGTAGTATTGCATCTCGAGGCCGAGCGTCCATGTATGAACAAACAGATGTGGGATGAATTGGTCTTCGTAGGACTGCCCGCCCAGAATCTCAAACCAGTTGGTGACCCAGCCAAAGACGGATGCTGTCTGTTCCCGGATCCCAACACGCAGATCCGGCGAGATCAAAAGTACAAGCGCCAGCGTGCAGATAACCATGAATGTTACCGCCGGCAAGAGTCTTCGAACCCGTCTGGCATAGAACCCGAGGAGGTCGATTCGTCCGGTCTTGGCGCGCTCCTGAACAAAGAGGCTCGTCACCAAAAAACCGGAGATTACAAAAAAGATGTCAACACCAAAAAAACCTGCCGGCAAAATCTTCGTAAACAGATGGTAGACGACGACCAGCACGACGCCCACGGCACGAATCGAATCAATGCCTTTGATGTGGGTCAGCCTCATTCGGTCCAGCCTTTCGCTTCTTCCTTCTTTCGTACGATGCTGCCGATAATGCCATTAATAAAGGCAGGAGACTTGTCCGTACCGTAACGTTTGGCCATAAGAACCGCCTCGTTGGCCGAAATACTGTCGGAAATATCATCTAAAAATAGAATTTCCGCACAGGTAAGCCGAAGAATCGCCAAATCGACCCCATTCATTCGCCCGATCGCCCATTTTTCACTTGCAACCGAGATTTCCCCGTCGATCTCCAAGAGATGTTCGCACAAAGAAGCAAAGACATAATTAAAATATATCAGATCCGGATGTTCGCATGCCTCCGTGTCAAAGAGGCCATCCAGCATCACCTCGTCCTCCAAAAAACGTTTCTTCGACTCTTCCGAGAAATCCTGCGACACCGTGCACTGAAAAATCAGCCGCATGAGCAGCTCTCTGGTTTTCTTTCGAAATGCAGACCGTCTTTTCGGCGCAGTTTTATACACAATATACTCCCTGAACGTTGATGTTAATTTCTTTCGTTTTGATATCAGACGCGGCCTTTAGCCTTTCGCTCACATGTCGCTGTACATTCCAGGCAGTCTCCGGAATATTCGTTCCGTATAGCACAATTACATAAATATCAATGATCCATCCATCATCGAAGGCTAAGCGAACGCCTCGGGTCTTGTTCTCACTACCGAGAAGATTCTTCGCAATCGCGGACGCCGACATATTGGCGCCGAGCGCATGGATCCCGTTCACTTCCAAAACGGCGTCACAGACAATCTGTGCGATCCCCTCTTCGTCCATTTTGACGCTTTGCCGCTGTTCCGCCGAATCGTCTGTAAAGAGGATCCTATTGTTTTCATTATCGCTCATTTATAAGAACCTTTGTGTTACGATGATGTGACAGTGCCTTCGGCCGGTGCGCGGCTCCCGCCGTTTTGTAAGATTTCCAACCGGACTGTCTCGATGCGGCGATCCTTCCAGCCTTCGATCGTGAATCGGCACCCATCGATGATCACGACTTGGTTTTCCTCTGAACCTTCCTCCGAGATCTCACCGAGCTGATCGATGAGCAAACCTCCCAAGGTCTCATATTCTTCCGATTCCAGATGCAAGCCGAGTTCATCGTTCAAATCTTCGAGATAGCATCCGCCGTCAACCACCCAAACGCCGTCTGATATCTTTTCGAGTCCGGGTTCCGGTTCATCATGCTCGTCGCTGATTTCGCCCATGACTTCCTCGATCAGATCCTCCGTCGTTACAATTCCGGAAAATCCGCCGTACTCATCTACCAAAAAAGCAATATGCGTCTTGCTCGTCCGCATCTCTTCGAATAGATCCGCGATATTTTTGCTTTCCGGTACAAAATACGGCTTCGTCAACAATTTTCTGATGGCGACACGGTTAAATCCGGTCTTCTTGGCCTGAATCATGAAATCTTTCATATACAGAACGCCGATGATGTCGTCATTATCTTTGTCGAAATACGGGATACGCGAAAATCGCGATTTTACCATCTCATCGACATATTCGTTCAGTGGATCATTGATATCATGCATATAAACATCCGTTCGCGGCGTCATGATCTCGTACGCAAGCTTATCGTCAAAACGGAAGACGTTGTCAATCATTTCCTTTCCGGATTCGTCGATATACCCCGACTCCTGACCAAGTTCGAGGATCGAAAGGATTTGTTCCTCCGAATAGACCTCTTCGATCGTGTCTGTACGTACCCCACCCATACGCATGAAGATCGCGCACGTCTTCGACAGCATCCAAATGAGGGGATACATCAGTTTTTCCGTCATGAGAACAGGACCGGCCGTCGTCAATGCAAATTTCTCCGGACGATGCATCGCAATACGTTTTGGAAGCAATTCTCCGAAAACAAGATTAATGTAAATCAGCAAAAGCGTTACCAGCAGGACAACGATTTCCTTTGCATATGGAATACCCGAACCATCCAGCGCATCGCCAAAATGTGTCGTGATACCGGTCGCGGCGATGGCGCTTTGCAGAAAGCTTGCAAATGTGATGCACACCTGAATAACCGACAAAAAGCGACTCGGGTGCTCGATCAGAGTGACTAAATTCTTTGCCCTCTTATCACCGTTTTCGGCGAGGTTTTTGATATGGGCCCTATTGACCGATACTACCGCCAATTCTGACAGACTGTAATAGGCGTTGACGTAGATGAGAACGATCAGCAGGATGATTTGGAAAGCTAAACTGCCTCCTGGGTCTGAGTCCATAGGCTAGGCCTGCCCCTTGCCGAGGGCTTTCTCCTGAAAGGCTTTCAAGGCGGCAAAGGCGGGTTCCTTCAGTTTTGTGAAATAGTCGGCATAGCGCAGCGGGATCAACTCCCCGTTGAGATATTCCGATTCTGTCGGAACCGTAAAGAAAGCGGTATGGGTACCCATTTCCCGAATATCCGTCACCCGGAACTGCCCCCACGACACCGCCTCATCGAGCACAGGCAATCCCGCACGCAGCGTATAGGGAACATTCTCCCATTTGCTGATATCCTTTGAACTTTGAAACCCGAAATTAGCAATCACAAATGGATCGACGGACTCGGACAAAATAGAAAGGTTGAATACCCCCTCAGTTTTTATCAAGTCCTTCGAATAGTTTTTGTTCATCACCGAAAAGACAATCGTCGGAGGCACATCCATAGAGAGCTGACAGACGGCGTCGATAATGAACCCGCCCGGCCTGTCGTTCGCCTGATCCTGCACACTTATGACATGCAGACCATAAGTCAATTTTGTAGCTAATGCATTCATGTCCATATCAATATTATACCCCTCTTCTACGAAACTGTCATTCCTGCAAAGGCGGGAATCTCACTTCAGTCCCTGCTCAACAGCGACCGCAACTGCGACCGTAGCGCCGACCATCGGGTTGTTGCCCATTCCCAGGAATCCCATCATTTCAACGTGCGCCGGTACCGAAGAGGAACCTGCAAACTGTGCATCCGAATGCATGCGACCCATCGTGTCTGTCATGCCATACGAAGCCGGGCCCGCAGCCATATTGTCGGGGTGAAGCGTACGACCTGTGCCGCCGCCCGAAGCCACTGAGAAATATTTGCGGCCGGCCTCCACACATTCTTTCTTGTAAGTACCCGCGACCGGGTGCTGAAAGCGCGTCGGGTTTGTCGAATTGCCCGTAATCGAAACATCAACACCCTCTTTCCACAGAATGGCAACGCCCTCTCGTACATCATCGGCACCGTAACACCGCACGGCGGCGCGCTCGCCGTCCGAGTAGGCGATTTCATTCACGATGTTCAGTTCGCCGGAATGATAATCAAATTTCGTCTGCACGTAGGTAAAGCCGTTGATGCGGCTGATGATCTGCGCCGCATCCTTGCCAAGCCCGTTCAGGATGACACGCAGAGGTTTTGTACGGCTCTTGTTGGCGTTGCGGGCGATGCCGATCGCGCCTTCCGCCGCCGCAAAACTCTCATGTCCTGCTAAAAAGCAGAAGCAGTCTGTCTCTTCTCGCAGCAGCATCGCACCGAGGTTGCCGTGACCGATACCGACCTTGCGTTCCTCCGCGACCGAACCGGGGATGCAAAATGCCTGCAGACCGATACCAATTGCTTCGGCAGCGTCTGCGGCGTGTTTCGCACCTTTTTTGACTGCGACCGCGGCGCCTACTGTATAGGCCCAGCCGGCGTTTTCAAAGGCGATGGGCTGGATAGACTTAACGATGTCGATGGCGTTCACGCCTTTTTCGTCCGTGATGGCTTTTGCCTCCTCTAGTGAGGAGATGCCGTATTCGCCAAGCACCGAATTAATCTTATCAATGCGACGTTCGTAACTTTCAAACAATGCCATGTCTTTTCCCTCCTACTCGTGCCGCGGATCGATGTATTTCGTCGCATCCGCGAAACGTCCGTACGATCCGGTAGCCTTCTTCAGCGCCTCGTTGGCGTCTTCGCCGGCCTTGATCGCCTTCATCAATTTGCCGAGGTTCACAAATTCATAACCTATGATCAGGTCGTCATCATCGACTGCCAGCCGGGTCACATACCCTTCGGCCATTTCCAGATACCGCACCCCTTTTGCTTTTGTTCCGTACATCGTTCCGATCTGGCTGCGCAGTGTACCGCCAAGATCTTCAAGACCTGCACCGACCGGCAGTCCGCCTTCGGAAAAAGCCGTCTGGGACCGTCCGTAGACGATCTGCAGGAACAGTTCGCGCATCGCTGTGTTGATGGCGTCGCAGACCAGATCCGTATTCAACGCTTCGAGGATGGTCTTTCCCGGCAGGATCTCAGCGCTCATCGCCGCCGAATGTGTCATGCCGGAGCAGCCGATGGTTTCGATCAGCGCTTCTTCGATGATACCGTCCTTGACGTTCAGCGTCAGTTTGCAGCCGCCCTGCTGCGGCGCACACCAGCCCACACCATGGGTCAGCCCGCTGATATCCTTGATTTCCTTGGCCTGAACCCATTTCCCTTCTTCGGGAATCGGGGCCGGTCCATGATCAACGCCCTTGGCGATTGGACACATTTTTTCGACTTCACTGCTATAGAGCATGATTCTTTCCTCGTATGATGGAGTAGCGTTGTATGTTGGCTACGCCTACACCCTTTCTGTAGTTCAAAGTTACAACGTATACTGCTTTCTTTATATATATGTGCGATTAAGTTCTAGCAATATTATACTACTATCTTCATCACAGTGCATTTTTTAATGAAACAACGTTGTTTCCCCGAAATGGATTTAGTAGTTTTGCACAGGTGCGCGCTGCACGGCCTGATCATACGCAGGCAACTCTTCCGCAACGCTGCCATCGGCGTCTCCCGCAAAAAACCCGCCAATATTGCGAAAGCAGGTTTTCAGATTTTCAATATTCTCAAAGATGATACCGTCGCAAAACTCCCGCGCGCGCTCGAAGTCTTCTATTGTTTTGATCGTCCATCCCAGAATGGGCATTTTGAGCTCCTCACGGAATCCCGCGATTCGTCGATTCGGAAAACTATTGATCTCAAACGAAATGAAGTCCGGCTTGGCCATGAAGAATAGCCGCGCATTCTTGACCGCCGCCTTTTGGATACGCCATACTTTTTTTTGTTCCGTCATTTTTGATGAAAGCAAACCACAATAAATCGTTGGATCGATCTTGCGCACATTGCGGATCGCGTACGGATGGAAGGACTGAATCGCAAACTTTCCTTTGTAGTCTTTCAGCAGATCAAGAACGATTTGCTCAATTCCCTTGGATCCTCTGTTCTTTTTGATTTCAATTAAAATCGGCGTCCGCCCATTTATTTGAACAAGAAACTCTTCGAATGTAGGAATTCCGTATTCTGAGCCATTTAGACGCAGCTGCTGCACCTCGGCAAACGTCATACGCGTAAGGCGTTTTTTGACGCCCGTCACGCGCTGCACGATGTCATCATGGAAAACAACGGGGACTCGATCCTTGGTCAGCTGTACATCAATTTCAATCGAGCAGCCCGCCTCGATCGCCGCCTCGAAAGCCAGTGTTGAATTTTCAGGATTCACATCATCATGCAATCCTCTATGCGCAATTGGTTTTGTTAAAATCCATTCATATCCCTGCGGTATTTTCTGCATTTATTTACTAAAACGCCTCCACCTTGTAATGCCTCCACAAACCTCATGTTGTCTCGTCTAAGACGTGCTACAAACTTCATACGTCAGGTATAATACCATGAACCACGGCACGAAACAACAACATTTCTATGTCATTTTCCCCTTCAGTCAGTCAAGTGGTCAGTTATAGTGCGATTACCCGCTTTTCGTCATTGGAGCGGTATGCAGCTTCCATGCCCAGCAGCGACGCGTTGATTACCGGCGAAGGCCCGCCGCCCAATGCCACCAAAGCATGTTTGTCTTTCATTTGCTCCTCTCTCCTCGTAAATCACCGCAAAAGCAGCGACTGCGCAGCATCCTTCCAGTTCACCAATCTAAATTTGCTTCCGGCTTCCTGCGTTTCTCCGCCGTATACGATATGCGGTAACAGAACCTGCACGTCGTTTCCCCCAAACGTGTCAGACCAATATTTCAGCCCCTTGGTGAAAGAGGATGTATAAGTCATCGCCTTTTTGATTTCGACCGGACGATAGGTGATCCCGGAATTAACAATCAAATCCACTTCGAAATATTTGTCGCGATAATAAAACAGCTTTTCGAAACTCTTTCTGTTCATGATGGTTTTTTTCACATCGGAAATAATGAGATTTTCATAGATCGATCCAATCAGATAATGGGTTTCAAGCGAATCCTTAGCCGTGATTCCGAGCAGCCGACAGAGCAGTCCCGTATCATAGAAATATATCTTCGGCGTCTTTGTGATTTGTTTTCCGATACTTCTGTAGTACGGCCTGAGTTTGAAAATAATATAGGTCGCTTCAAGCACAGACAGCCAATTTTGAACCGTCGGCACGCTCACTCCTATGTTTCCGGCAATGGCCGACGCATTGAACGGTCTTCCGACCGCACCCGCGAGCATGCCGAGAAATTCTCTGAACGCGTCGAGATTTGTAATATTTTTCAGACTGCGTACATCCCTCTCAACATATGTAGCCAAATATTGATCGTAATAAATCGGCGGAGAGATTTTTCTGTCATAAACAGCGGGATAAAACCCCGCGAATATACGCGCATACAAATCCCCGGAGTCTTTGTGACCCGCAAGTTCCGCCAAGGTCAATCCGGGCAATTCGATGTACGCGGCTCTCCCCGCCAAAGACTGTGAAATGCGCTCGCTCAAAAGCAGGTTTTGACTGCCCGACAGGATATAACTTCCCATGTTTTTTTGGCTGTCGGCGGCGGCCTGTATCTGGGACATCAGTTCAGGAATCCGCTGCACTTCATCAATGATCACATTTTGCGTATTCGCGTTCACCACAGAAGCAATGTCCGCCTTGACCATGCTGTAAGTTGAGACTTCTTCCAAATTGATATAGCGATACTCCGGAAACAACTCTTTCAGCAGGGTTGTTTTCCCCGTTTGTCTTGCGCCCGTGAACACAAGAACAGGAAAAGAACGCTGATATTCCGCTATGATATGCGTTATTTCTCTTTTGATCATCGTATTACCTCGTTGTCATTGCGGGCGCCGACCCGCAATCCATCCATGATTTCCCTGAGGATATTTAAGCACAAAACCGTCTAAATTTGAAGTCCGACTTTAAATTTAGACGATTTATACATCTTCTATTATTGTTCCGGCAGCTAAATGTTGGATACAACGCACAGACAGCGCGACTGTCCAATATTTAGTTGTCGGAGCAATAAATTGCACAAGGGTCGGAGCAAACATTACGACATATAATACTGTACCGCGATCTGGGTGCGGTGTTCCAGCCCCGTCTTTTCGAGGATGGACGAGATATGGTTCCGAACGGTGCCGTCGGCCAGAAATAGTTTCCCCGCGATCTGCGCGTTGGACAGTCCTTCGGCGATCAGCGCCACGATTTCATTTTCGCGCGGCGTGAGTTCCGCAAAGACGTCCCCCGCCGCTGTGCCGCTGTGTCCGGCCATCGTACGGCGAATATAGTCCGCCACATCGGGCGCAAACACGGTCCCGCCCTCGGCCACCGTCCTCACCGCGGAGAGGATGCGCTCGGCCGGGCTGTTTTTCAGGATATAACCCATTGCGCCCGCAGCGATCGCACGCTGAATCAGAGCCGGCTCATCAAAAGTCGTCAGCAACAGTGGTGCGCAGAGTTCCTCGCGCAGCATGACTTCAGCCGCCTCGATCCCATCCGTTCCCGGCATCCGGATGTCGAGAACCGCGACGCCCGGACGGAGCCGCCGAGCCATATCGATCGCCTCGGCTCCGTTTGACGAGGCGCCGATCACTTGGATGTCCGGCGACGAGGATAGGATCATCGTCAGTCCCTGTACGACGATGGGATCGTCGTCTGCCAATATTATGGTAATCATAGCGCCATCCTCTGCCGCAGCGGAAATGTCATGATAATATGAAAGCCGTCTTCGCGTTTTTCGTAAAAGCAGCGTCCGTAACACAGCGCGCAGCGTTCCTCGATGCCTGCCAGCCCGATGCCCCCTTCTTCCCGCGAAACATTTGTGCTCATGCTTCCGCTTTTTCGCGTCCTGTCGTCCGTTTTCACGCGCGGTCGGCCGCCGTTGTCGGAAAATTCTACGCGCAGCAGCTTGTTTTTGTTCGAAATATCCACGCGGAACAGGTTCGCGTTCGAGTGCCTAAGCGTATTGGTCAGCGCCTCGGTCATGTTTTCGCAGAGACAGGCCCACAGGTACGGCGGCAGTTCCTCCGCGCCGGGATAGGCGGTCCATTCCGTTTGGATGTGCGGGTGTTCGGCGCCGAAACGCGCGAGTTCGTTTTTGAGGCGGGAGAGACCGGCGTCCGCGCGGTCCGCATATTCCTCGCGGAGAACGCGCCGGATCTCGTCTGCGCTTGTACGAAGATTTTCTGCCGCACGGACTATGGTGTCTTTGGCCGTGGACGCGTCCTTGTCCATCACAGCCGCCGCGCCTTCCAGCAGGAGAATGCTGCCGGAAATGCCGTGGCCGACCTCGTCGTGCAGACGCATCGCGAGCCGGCCGCGTTCCGCGATCTTCGCCGTGTACTCCAAACTCTGCGCGGCGCGGCGCTGGCCGCCAAGCCGCCTCTCCAGTTCCGCGATACGCTCGCCGCGTTCCACAAGAATTTTGAAATCCTTTTGCAACCGATCCAGCAGATCAAAGGCATAGAGACAGACGCCCGCGAAGGCGAAAGCAATCAGAATCATGACCAGAGGCGCGTGTAAAACGGCGGTAAGCACCGCCGTCAGGATGAGCAGCAAGATAGGAACAGTTCCTCTTGCGTCATTTGTTCCAAGTACGTCACGTGCGTCATGGGGACGATTCTCCCGACCCAAACCATCCCTGCTGCGGTGCAAAAGTTCTTGTAAAAAGTCTGCGAGTACCACGACGGCGAGCGGCAGGGATGTTTCCCGCGCGAAGGCGAGGGCGAAGGTACACGGCAGGAGCGCCGTGATCGACCCGAGTACACGCCCGTGCGCCGTCAGGGATACCAGCAGACGGACGGACGCAAGCGCAAGAACGATGAGAAAAACGATGACGGCTGCCGCGGCCGAAGTGATTACAGCCACAGACACAGCCTGCGGCGGGAACGTATTCGCTTCCAAGACCGTGACGCCGCCGCTGATCGCCGTAAGCACAAAAATAAACCATCTCTTTTCTTTCCGATAGAACATATAAAGTAGTTTACCACGGAAAGCCGTCACACAGTCATTTCCGGCGCGGCGAAACTGTCATGCGCTTACAGTTCACGCGGTAACGTCACGCCGTCTTCGCCGACCCTTTCATGACGAAACGCACACCCGCCAGGATGAAGAAGATCGCCGCCATAAGCAGGATCACGCAGACGCCTGTACCCCAGTGTCCCGCATCCGTGAAGAAGTAGGAGTCAACGACGTCATTGAACCAATACTGCGGGGTGATCACAGCCAGTTTCTGAAAAATCTCGGGCGCCGTTTCTAAGGGAAAGAATGCGCCGCCGACCATACTGCTTATCGTCGCCACAATGACGACCAGCGCCACAATTCCCTCTTGACTCGTCATCCACAGACCGGCAAACAAACCGAAAGCGATGACAAACAGTGAGTACACAAACACGATGAGAATGATGACGCCCATCGGCATCCCCGCGTCTAAGCGTGCTACGGCCGTAAAGATCAGCGGCAAAGCGATGATCAGCAAACTGATCACGACGCCGACCAGACCCATTGCCGTCGTATAGGCGCCGGCGCGCACATTGCTCGCCTGCACGCGCGTAAAAGTGCCCCCTTTTCGGTCCGCGAACAGCATGCTGCATAGCCCGATGGCCAGTAAAAAACTGATGATTTCGAAAAGCCCCAGCATCGACCCAAAGCCATTCCGTTCGGCTTCGGTCCGCAGGAGTTCTTCATTTTTATCGGCGACTTGTACGGAAAAATCATTTGCCGCTGTGTCCGCGAGCAAGGTGTGCAGACGCGCTGCGTCGCCGCCCGCCGCTGCGATCAAAGTCTTCAGACTACCCGCATAGCCGTCCAGATACGCGCGAAGAAACGCTTCGTTGGCATAGTCGCCCATGACCGTCAGCCGGATACGCGCCATCGCTGTGTCAGCCGCTTCTGCGGCACTGCCGCCCGGCTCCGCGTCAGCCGCACCGCCATCTGACGCCGCGCCCCTGAGCGCCGCCGCTTCAAACCCCTCCGGCACTTCGATAATCGCCGAGATACGCTTGTCCAGCAACTCCGTCTTTAGCTCGTCAAGGCTCATGCCGTCCCTCACATCCAAACCCAAATCTTCCGACAAATACCGTGTGAGATCCGCCGACACCGTACTCCGATCCTGATCCAAAAGCCCGATCCGAATGCCGCTGACGCTGATCTCCGTTTGCCCGATGCTCACCCCACCAATCAGCAGCAAGCCCACGGAAATCGCCACAGCGACGATCATCATCGCCCGCGAACGCCGAAGCGCCGTATGAAACACGGTCCAAAGCCCGGTCAGAGGCCCGCTGATGATCCGGCTCGTTTTCCCGTCTCTCGTTTTCATGAAACCACCTTCTTCCTGTTCAGCAGCAACGCACCGGCCACCGCGGAGAGGGCCGCAACCACGGCACAAACCCCCATCACCGCCAGCAGTTTTTCCTCCCGCCCAAACACGGTGAGGTCAAAAGCCGCGCTCTGGATCACGTAGGCCGGCATATGTTCCGTCAAACCCCCGACCGCGATAGACTTATCGAATGTCCCCGACAAGAACAGCGATACCCACAGGATCGCCATCAGCGGCATATACGGATTGGTCCGCACCGCCAGTCCGATCACCATGAACAAAGTCGTAACCGCAAATCCCACCAGGGTCAGCGCGCCGAACAGCAGCAAATTCTGCGCGGCCGTCTGCGCATAATGCGCTCCGAAAAACACCGTCGCGACCGCCATCGCCACCGCCGTCTGCAAAATGCTCTGCGGCAAAGCGCCCAGCACATACTCGACAAACACGCTCGCCCGCGTCTTCGGCGAGCACAGCACCCGCCGCAGCGTCCCGTCCATCCGGTCCGTATACATCGTGACCGCCCCGCTGATCGCCCCGCCGATAAAAGCGATCATCACAATCATCGCCACCGCATAATAGTCCAGCATACTACGGCTCATCTCCGCCGTACGGCTTTCGACCAAAGAAGAATCGGACGCGCCTTCTTTCCCATAATCGGGCACAACCCCGCCCTTGTCATCCCCGTGCAGGCGGGAATCCACATCGTCCCCCACAGACGCATACACAGTCTCTGCGGCCGCATACTCACGCGCAAAACTCTGGGCAATCAGACCCACGGCGCGGTTCTTGACCGCATCGTCCCCCTCGTATACCGTGATGCCGTCCGGCAGAGAAAGACTGAGCGCCGCGTCGATTTCGCCGCTGTTCACCGCGCGCTCCGCAGCCGCCTGTCCGTCCATCCGTTTCAGATCAATGAATTCGTGATCGGCCAAAGCGTCAAAGAAGATTTGCTGTGCCGCTTCATAAGGAGCGTCCACCGCCGCCGCCGCGTAGCCGAGTTTGATTTCTCCCAGTGTCCAATCCGGATTGTCCAAGTTCGCCAGCATATTGCCGAGCACAAAGATCAGCAGCGACGGAAAGATCAGCACAAAAAAAATCGATGAAGGGCTGCGAAACAAGCGCAGAAGGCATTGTTTTAAAATCGCAAGCATCAGAGGTTCACCTCCTCATTGAGTGCCCCGCCCGTCAGGGCCAGGAAGGTCGTTTCGAGGTCGGGTGCCTCCGTCCGGACGCCGCTGACGCGGATGCCGCTTTCGAGGATCGGCCGCAGCACCGGCGTGATGTCTGAGATATTCAAATCCACATCCACGCGGATCATGCCGCTCGCTTCCGAATAGACCGAACGTCTGACGCCGGGCAGCGCGCCAAGCGTCTGAGCCGAAGCCCGAAGCGCACTTCCGTCCCTGCTGCTTACATCCAACTCAATCGTCCGGAAATCCGTCACGTATTCGAGCAGTTCGTTCTCCGTGCCGACCGCCACAAGCCGCCCTTTGTCGATGATGGCGATCCGGTCCGCAATGTCCTGTACCTCTGGCATATAGTGAGAAGTATAAATAATGGTAGCCCCGCGTTCGCGCAGGGTGCGGATCGAATTCATGATATGCTCGCGGCTCCGGGCGTCGACGCCGACCGTCGGCTCATCCATCACGATGAGTTTCGGTCCGTGCGCGATCCCGCAGGCGATATTGAGCCGCCGCTGCATGCCGCCGCTCATCTTCCCCTTGCGCTTTTTGGCATCGCCCCCGAGTCCGACAAATTCGAGCGCGTCCTGAACCGCGTGTTTGAGTACACGCCCTTTGAGACCGTAAAGCGACGCAAAAAACGATACATTTTCTTCCGCCGTAAGTTCTGAATAAAGCGCAATCTCCTGCGGCACCAGCCCGATGAGCGCCTTGATCTCCCGCGCATTCTTCCCCAGATCATAGCCCGCGATCGTCACACATCCCTTATCAAAATCCGCCAGCGTCGTCAGGATATTCAGCGTCGTCGTCTTCCCCGCGCCGTTCGGTCCCAGAAACCCAAAAATCTCGCCCTCACGCACCTCGAAACTAAGCCCGTCCACAGCGATCAAATCCCCGTAACGCTTTGTCAGCTTCTCCACCCGTACAATCTCATTCATAAATACCTCCCATTGTCATTCCGCGTGTCATTCCCGCGAAGGCGGGAATCTCAAGATAGCGACACCCAACTTCCATCTCCCAGTGTAAAGGCACAAAACATCCCAAACCAGTGACAAGCGCACAAATCACCCATGACAAATGTCACTGATTTTCAAAAGCCAGGACGCATCCAAGCCTGTGATAAGAAACGCAGGGAGAATTTTTTATTATGGAATGAAAAAGCAGACGCTTTCATCCTTCATCTGCTTCTTCTCATATGTATTTTTATGGTTTTTTCATGCGTAGGCCGTGTCGATCAGGTCGTAACCATCCTTCAAGCCTTATTGTGCGGAAGGTGTGGTATCTTCCGCGGGATCCATTTCTTCTATTTCTACAGGTTCCGGTGCCGGCGGCACATCGGCAGAAGGCACCGTGTCCTCCGGAGGCACATCCCCGGCTTCGGCCGGCGGCAATTTTACATGATAGGGGCGAAGCAAGGGCATGGCGTTGACGTCGATCCTTGCTTCTGCCCGCAGCCTTTCAAGCAGATCCGACAGAGATTCCCCGGAATTTTGGGCCGCCAAATGCTCTGAAACCAACCTGTTCAACGCTTCACTTTCAAGATGTGTGCGAAAGTTATCGTCGTTGGCATAGCCTCTTTGGCGCAAATATTCTTTCCATTCCTGTGCTTCCGGATACCGCGCTTTTTCCGCCGCGATCTTCGCTTCAATCTCCTCTTGATTGACCTGAAGCCCCTGTTCCTTCGCGTAGTCCGCAATCAGCGTTTCTGAAATCAGACCGTCGATGACCGTTTGCCGCAATGTTTCAGGGGTATACCCGGCGGCAATCAGAGCCGCTGCCCACTCGTCCTTGTCCGCATAGTTTTCCCGGATCGTTTCAATGTTTTTCGTCACTTGTGATTCGGCGATGCGCTTATTATTTACAGTAGCCGCACCACACGCCGTGAAGGCGGAAATCACCAGTGCTGCGCATACAGCGACGGCGATCACTTTTGAAAATCTCATTTTTCTTGCTCCCTCTTTTGATCTCTGTTATGCCGGAAATGCAAGACGGAAAGGACAATGCCTGCAATAGCCAGTACCACAAACCAGAGCGTATAGATATCGACCCAGGCCATCTTTTGTGTGAAGTCTTGCGTGATTATGAGCAAAACAACCAATACGACAGCGGCCGCAATGCCGCCGATCACATAAGCAAAGCCCTTATGTTTGCGCTTTGTCCGGCGATCCTCATCTTCTTTCTTCTTTTCACCCTTTTCGTCCTTTTCTTTGCGGCCGCGCACGTGCCGCAGCAGACACCAGACAGCAAGGACAATACCGAGCAAAGTGAGCAGAAGGTTTAGAAGCGCCCAAATACCGCGTCCGTCTTCCGCGTTCTCAGGATAATCGGGAGCATCCGCTTCCGTAGGTTCTTCAATATCTTCTTCCGGAGGCGCCGGTGTGACGCCAGACGGAGGATTCGCGGAAACCGATCCCTGTCCCGCTCCCGATCCGGGTCGGGGAGGAGTTTCCGGGGGCGGCGTCCCATAACCGCCCGTTTCATCTCCGCCGTCGTCCTCTTCCTCCACCAGTTCCCGTGCCCGATGCAGGGCGACATCCGCCGTATCGGACGGATCCAGCACAAGAGCTTCCCTGGTAATGGTAATAGCCAATGGCTCTCCTTCGACCCAGGCGCCATCGATATTCATGGTATACAGCCATTTTCCGGTGTCCGCGTCAAAGCCTAAATAATTCGGAGCGTCGGCCGCCAGCGTCACATCTGCGGCAAATCCCAGATCGATCTCATTGGCTGTTAGTGCAGGGGTGAACAGCCGGTTAAAGTCGAGCGTCACCACGGTGGACGTTACCTCATCCGGAATCCCATCTACTTCTGCTTCAAACGCAACCGCGTTTCTGTGCAGAATTACAACGTCCGTTGCGGAATCCAGCAGGATATAATCCGGACGGTCAATAAAGACCGTGAGCGGCGTCCCTTCCGGCCAGTCACCCGTGATGATCAGGGTATAGATCCAGGAATTCCGCACCGGATCATAGCCCCCATTGGTGAGCGTGCCGGGATTCACCGTCACCCCATCCGCATGGGACAATTTGATTTCCGACTTTTGAATTTCAGGATCGATTTCACCGTCAAACTCCAGCGTGACGGCAGAGGATGTCACCAAGTATGGCTCCCCGTCTACATCCGCATCAAAGATCCTCGTGATGTCGGTATGCAGGGTCAGGATACGTGAATTGTAGGGGACGAGGATATCTCCGGCATCATCCACAAACAGATAGTCCTGCCGGAGCATATTCACCTCAAGCGGCGTACCCTCATCCCATTTGCCGTCGATCACAATGGTATAGACCCATCGATCCTTGCCGGCGTCATACCCCACTTCCGTCAGACCGGAACCGGACAGATGCGTGATGCTGGTCTTGTGCGTCGGGATGGCCGGAACGATCAGATCGATGTCCGAAAGCCTCAGCGGCGCATGATTCGGCACCGGATCGGACATCAAAGCCATGTCAAAATACAAGGTCACCAGGGTGGAAGTCTCCGTGTTCTCTACGCCATTGACCTCGGCTTCAAACACGACGGTCACATCACGATGCAAGGTCACGCGCCGCGTCGCCGGTTCAAAGATGATACCGGGCTGCGCGACCGGGGTGAGTTCGATGATGTCTCCCTCATTCCAATTGCCTTCCACGGTCAGCACATAGGTCTCTTCCATCGCGCCATACAGGTCGCTTGATCCCTGAATCGTACATGCGACGTCGACCACTCTGAAGTCCAGATTCGGATCGCCATTGATCACGACCAAGCCGCCATTGATTCGGTCGAGGAAATTCGTCTCGTCCAGCAAGTTTCCGTACGCCAAAAGCGTGGTTTCACTAAACTTGACCGTGATCTCGGTGGTGGTGACCGTATTTTTCTCCCCATTCGGGATCGCGCTTAAATAGTCGATATGGCGGTCGCCCAGGATATAGAAGTCAAAATCTCCGGGCACATCAGCATCACCATTCAAAGGCTCGATCCCATGACGGCGCGGTTGATAATAGAAGACCTTAGACTCTTCGTCGCTCACCGGCAGGAGTACCTTGGGATTCATTTCGGGAATACCGGTGCTGGGATTCACCGCATAGGTCAAAACTTCATATGGTTTATCCGCAAATTTCACACCCTTGGCGCGCCCTATGACCTCTGCGATATTGATACGCGCGTTCAGATCTAAGTCGCCCACCAGATGAATCAGATTGCCCTGGCCGATCAGAACGCCATCGTCGCCTCTGGTCTCACCGATACTTGCCACTCCCTTGATATACATGCCTTTTTCGTTGCCAGGCGTTGCCACGTAGTTGACGCCAACGCCTCCCTTGTTGCCCGCAATGATCCCGCCGGACATTTCAAACCGGCCGTCCGCCCCGATAAGGACGCCTGCAGCCTTGTCGTTGCTTGCATCCAGGGTCATGTTCGCGGGCGCGATCTCGTTGCCGATGATCCGGCCGCCGGACATGACAAAGGTCCCGTGCTCCACCTCGACAGTCGAAGTTGCGGCGACAGTGCCTTGGTTATTCGTGATCGAGCCTCCCGCTAAGGTAAAGCGAGCGTTGGCATTCTCGACCCAAACGGCAGAGGGACCGGAGCGGACCAGACAGTCATAGATGGATCCATTTGTATAGGACATGGAGCCGCCCTGCATGTCGATAGCCGGACCACTGTTATCCACGTTGTTGCCGTTCAGGTTGAGCCCGATCATCTCAAGTTTTGTCGGTTCGCCATTCGCCTGAGTCGTTGAGTTCTGAACCCTTACCATAGCGCTTGTCGTTGTTCTGGTAAGGGTAAAGACGGGATCCGCGATATTCGGGTCATCACTTGGGAGGGATCGAATGGTCACATTCTTATTCAGAACATTCAGCGTTGTGATATTCAAATCGCTCATGACGATGATCGTGATGTGCTCCGGCGTAAGCGGATAGGTCACGCCATTCAAATCATTCAATACTTGTTCGATCGTCCGATACGGACTTACCCTGGTGCCCATTCCATTGCCCGGGAACTGTGTATTGATATATTCGGTCGGGTTATTCGCATTGGCGTGTACATAGTAAATCTTTTCATTCATCAAGACGTACTCGCATTTGCCGTCTGCCGTGACGCGCAAAGGATTCTTAGGATCTTGCGGCGGCATCCAGTAGTAGAAGCCGGCTTCCGCATCTTCATCGCGCGCTTCCTTGATATCCACCAATACATAGGGTGCGACGATTTTTCCCATAGAGTCACGTTCGACGTCTTCGATATTGACACCCGGATCTCCCAGCGCGCCGCCCATCAGACTTCCGATTTGATGGATGTAGGTTCTTTCGGCGTCTAAAACACCCTTCAGATAGACGCCGTTGTCTAAAGCCGAGGTTCCGATGCGCGGCGTCTTTGACACCTCGAAAATCGCCCCTTTCACCAGATAGATGGCAGCGCCGTGACCAACCGGCACCATCAGCGGGTCAGTGAGATCGTCGATCATCACCGGTACGGTGATCATCACATAGGCAGGATACCCCGAATCTCCTGGATTGATGTAACCAGGATGCCCGGGAGCGATCGGCACGGGATTGTCGTCATTGTCGAGCAAGGGCACATCCGCAAACTTCGGACTTCCGTCCGGATTGGTATCCTGTATCTTGTGCCAAAGCGGATTGCCGCCGGCGTCTGTCGCCTGCACGACCTCGCTCAGGTAGTTCCCGGTGATCACGCCGCCGCTCATATGGAAGCGTCCGCTCTGGGCGCTGATTCCCACGGCGCCGCTGTACAGGCGCGCACTGTTATTTTCTACCGTACCGCCCTGCATGTAGATCTCGGATTCCGGACCGACATAGAAGGCGCCTCCCTCTTCCGACGCGTAGTTGCCCTTGATGTTGCCGCCTTTGATGGTCACGACCGCCGAGTTGGGATTGGAGCCTTCGGAATAGATCGCGCCGCCCTGTTCGGCCGAACAATTCGATATCTCGTCGCCCTCGATCGTGCAGACCGCGCGTGCGTTGCCGTTGCCGATTACAAGAATGGCGCCTCCCCGGTCACTATTTGGGCCGGCGGGAACTGCCGGATCTAAGGGATACGGCTGCAATATCTGATTGCCCATAATGACCGTACCACTCTTCATGGTAAAGGCGGCCGGTCTGCTCGTATAATCACCGGTTACAAAAATCACAGACTCGGTAGAACCGCCGTCAACGCTCGCATCAATGGTAAGCCCCACGATCGTCAGTTCCCCGCCGCCGTGTACTTCAAAAATCCGGTCCCGGAAACCCTCATCTTCATCCGGGTCCGTTGTTGCGGGATCGTCCTGCCTGCGCACGATACCGGGGACATCGCCGGGCAGCACATGTTCCGGCTCTGCCGGCATGACGGTGATATACCTGTCGCGCAAAATTTGCGCGGTTTTGGCAGCAGGGATCTCGTCAAGGAGTTTGACATTGACCTGCAGTCTTCGGGTCGCCATGTCGACGGCATGAGGAATGGTCTTGAATGGATTTTCCACCGAGCCGTCTCCGGTTTCGTCACTGCCATAGGTCGCCACATACAGATTGAGCCTTGCCGAGATGATATAGCCGCCGATGTCGTAGGGGTAAGTGATTTCATCATACAGCTCATCCGTCGGCATGATGGTGAAGAAACTCTCTTTGTAGTGATAAGCCGCCGCCTCATAATCGCTGGGCGGAACGCCGCTGGTCTTTCGGACTACAAATTCACCGTTCTCGCGTTCGCGGTTGTCCAGCAAATTCCGGTCGGTTTCCTCCTCGATCCAAATCTGCGCCAGAGAGCCAAGATTATCGGTTTGAATGAGGACCAGATCGCTGCTGTTGAACATCAGCGTGTTGTCTGTGCGATGATTGCCAATGACCACATCTCCGCTCAGCAGGAAGGTGCCGCCGCCGTAGAAGACGCCGGTGCCTTCCTGAATGGCCGTATTGTCATAGATACGGCCACCCTGCATCTCAAGGGTCGTGGTCCCCGTACCCAAGGCAGAGGCGGGCGGTTTGATGTAGATGCCGCCGCCGTCTTTCGTCGTGCTGTTTCCGGTGATGTTGCCGCTCTTGATCAGAACATTCGCGCAATCGCCGATATAGATCCCGCCGCCGTCTTCGATGCTGGCATTATTGGTGATCGAACCACCATCTAAGGTAAAGATCGCGGACTTGGCCGGCGTACCATCATTGACACGTACCGCTGTACTGACGCCGGCGACATGATTTCCGTCAAGGATCACATCGGCAAGCGTCACTTTTGCCCCGGGCAGGATATCCACGAACGGCAGCAAATAGCCGTCTGCCCTGCGCACACGCGCATTGGATACCATACCGGAATTGCTGGCGTCGATCCGCCATTCATGATCGGTACGCACGGTGATATCGTGTTTTTCCAGTGCGACAGAGCCCTCTGACCCGTCCAGCGTGATATCGCTCATCAGCCAGACCGTACTGGGCTGCTTCTTGGTCGCCACCGTAAAGGCATGCTGAATGGTCGCAAAAGGAGCCCACGGCGTCCCGTCGCCAAATTCATCGCTGCCATCAGACTTGACATACAGGTCGGCCGGCAAGCCAAGAATATAGTGATCGTTCGTCACGTCGTCCTTGATGATCGAGTAGAGCGGTGCCTGATAGTAATAGCACGCGGCAGCTTCTTCTACCGTGACCGGGATACCCGTTCCGGTGGTCGTCGCGATCCATGTTCCTTCTGTCTCGCCCAGTTTGCGCTCGACGTTGACAAAGGATCCGGTCTCGAGTCTGTCAGTCTGCGCGATCGTCAGATCAGCATGATCGATGTAGATGCCATTGTCGATCGTGGCATTCATCTTGATGGGCGGGTATGCCTGTATGGGCGCTACGCCAATGATGGGTTTGCCGGTGATTTGCAGACGTCCCGACGGATAATAGACTGCGGCTCCCTTGCCTGCAGCGCCGGGCACCATTTGGTTCCCCTTCATCTCTGTATTGCCGTTCAGGTTGACGGTGAGCGTGTCAGCGCCTTCCGCCATATAGATCCCGCCGCCGCTGCCGGCTTCGTTCCCGGAAATGTCATTGATGATGCCGCTGCCGGCCGTAAAGGTGAGCGTCAGCGCTTCTCCGGTCCCGGTCTTGTTCGCATAGATACCGCCGCCGTTGTTTCCGGCCTTATTGTCATTGATGGAAACTGCCGTCGCATTCAGAACGCCGGGGCTGCCCGCAGGATAGTCCAAATACAGACCGCCGCCGTCGGCTGCCGCTTCGTTCTCACAGACTTCACTGGCCGCAGAGAAGGTCGTCGCCGCGCCGCCGAGCCGGACGATCCCGCCGCCGTTTCTTCCGGCGATATTTTTGTTCACCGTGGAATCCGTCAGGGTCAGAGTCCCAAGTGCCTGATGGATCCCGCCGCCGTCGGCATCGGCCGTATTCTCGTTGACCAAAGAGCTCGTATAGGTCGCCGCACCGGCAAGCTGATGCACACCACCGCCGTTTCCGGAGGCAGCTTCATTTTCATTGACTTCGCTCTGGTTCAGCGTCAAAGTCCCGGTATTCCGATAGATCCCGCCGCCATCCGCTCCTGCTTTGTTTTCATTTATCTTTGACTGCGTTGCGGTAAAGGTCCCCGTTGACTTGACATAGACGCCGCCGCCGTTGCCGGATCTTGCTTCGTTATTCAAAATATCAACTGCGGTAACGATCAGATTTCGGTTTGTGTTTTCATCAAGGAAATAGATCCCGCCGCCATCATTCCCTGCGATGTTTCCGCTAATCAGGCTATCTCCATTGCCATTGCTGTTGATCGTCTGCTGTCCGAGCCAGCGATAGATGCCGCCGCCGTTCAGACCCGCCGTATTGTCTGTCACCGTGATGTGTGCAAAGGAGAGCGGCGCCGTAGAAAAGTTCGATCCGGATGCAGTCCTGATCCACATGCCGCCGCCGCTGCCGCCTGTCGCCGCGTTCTTGTCAAACGTGGTGTCGTCGACATAGAGTATCCGGTCATAGGTTGCCGCCGGGGTATAGGTCACATTGGTAAAGTAAATACCGCCGCCATCTGTCCCCGCAGTATTCTCCGCAAATCTTGAACCATTCCGGACCCTTACGGTATATTCGTCCGCCCAAATGCCGCCGCCATTGCCGCTGCTTGCTTTATTTTGTGTAAAGTTGCAGGCGTCAAGCGTTGCGGTATAGTTATCAGCCGCATTGGTGTAGGCGTAGTTAACATGGGTCGCGTACAGACCGCCGCCATTTCGACTGGCCGTGTTCTGATCAAAATCGACGCGCGTTGCGCCAAGGTGCGTATGCCGCAGGTAAATGCCGCCGCCATCGATCGCCTTGTTCAGGTCAATGATCGAATCTGTGATGTTTACGGTTGGCGTCCTGCGCGTATGCGAAGCATCCGATGAGTATGCGCAAATACCGCCGCCAACACTCGTCTTTGCTTCATTATTGGTGAACGCACTATTGCTTATCGTCGTCGTGTAGCTCGTTTCCAGAATCAGGGCATTTAAACCGCCGCCATACGTCTGCGCGGTGTTGTTGGAAACCGTACAGTAGTTCATATTCAGTGCTGTGGTGTAGTTCTCATTGATTCCGCCGGCATAAGTGCCCGCCTTATTTCCGTCCACCACGACGCGGAACATGGTCAGATAGCCATCCTGATGGTGCAAACCACCGGCATAATCTGCGGTCGCCGTATTTCGATTGATCTCACTGTCGGTAATGGTGCAACCCGTACCGCCATCGATAAACGCGCCGCCGCCGGCATTTGCGGCTGTGTTGTCGTCGATCTTGGTCCGGGTAATGGTCGTAGTCGTACCACCGTACTTGTAGAAACCTCCTCCGACGTCGCCGGATACATTCCTGTTTATCTCCGTATCACTGATCGCCGTCGTGTTTGCTGCGTTTGTATTGTTGACATATTTATAGACGCCGCCGCCTGCGGCCCCGGCCCTATTGTCATTGATCTTGGAATTGCTTATGGTCGTAGCGCCAACGTAGTTGCCATTTGTGCGGTACACACCGCCGCCGGCTCCCGATGCGGATGTGTTGTTGGTAATGACGGTGTTGTCTATGATCATCGTATAGTCGTCATGCCAAACACCGCCGCCGTTGCTTGGCGCCGTGTTCCTGCGGATGAACGAGTCATAGATGCTCAAGTTTGCCTGATCGATGCAGATGCCGCCGCCCTGATTGTTGGACGGGCCGCTTACCACATTGTCGTCGATTTCGACCCCGCGCAATGTCGTATAGGCGTCATTTCCGTAAATACCGCCTCCATAGGACCCGGAGGAATTGCCGCCGACACGTACCGCCCTGTTGCTTGATACCTTACTTACCGTGACCAAGCCCGTATCCGGATCGGGCAGCGCATTGTTCGTCGTGATGTTCAGATAGGAAGTTGAAGTAAAGATACCGCCGCCGCGCATCGCGGCGTTGTTCATGATTTCACTGTTCGTGATATTCAGAGTGGATCTGCCGCTGCTTTGCTGCGCCTGGTAAATGGCGCCGCCTACGCTATCCTGTGCGGTCGCTCTATTATTCTTCAGCTCTGAATTTGTGATCGTGAGCGTCTCGGCGTTCATGTTCGCCCGGATGGCGCCGCCATGACCGACCGCCGTGTTGTTGCTCACAGATGAATTTGTGATCGTCGCAGTCCCGTACTCATAGATACCGCCGCCCTCCGCCGCACTGGAATTGTTCTCTACCTTGCTGTCGGTGATCGTGAGATTTCCCCACTCCTTATAGATACCGCCGCCGGTATTATTCGAAGTAGCATTGCCGCTCACTTCGGAGCGAAGCAGCGTGATCGTACAATTCGTGCCGGCCATAATGCCGCCGCCGTAATTATAAGATCTATTGTTGTTGACCTTAGAATCCGTCATGCTGAGCGAGTTGTTGCCGTAGTTGCTGTTATTGTAGCCATAGAGATTCATGCCGCCGCCGTAATTGGTACCTGTCGCTTCACAGCCGCTGATTTCGGAGTTGTTTCTCATCGTGATATTGGTATAGCCGCTATAGCTGAAGAAGCCCCAACCGTTGGTGCTCCTGTTGTTGCGCAGGATGGTATTGTCCATGATGACCGTTGCTCTGCGCGCACTGTCGGTATTGACCGTACGGACCAATGCTTCACCCGTGGCGCCGGCTGCCTTATTTCCTTCAAATATGACGGTCTGTAAAGTGACGGTAGGCGCTGGGCCGTTGGCGCCGTAGCTGGTATTCGTATAGTAAGCCGCCATATAGTAGGCGCGGACGTCCAGCATAACGCCTGTGAAGCCTACCCGCCTGGTGACGGTGGCATGCTCTCCCGCACCGTGCCCCACGTCATAACTGCCCGGAAGATTGTAGTGATTCATCGTCCACGTAAGGTTGTCGGTCACGCCGTCCCCGGTGATGTCGTCGTCATTCAGCAGCCAATCTGTTGTTTCGATCTTGACGATCTTTGTCGCCTCTATTGTCGCCAAAGACGCGTTTTCGATATCGTCCATGATCCAGATTTGCGAACTCCTGCCCTGCGGGACGTACCAGCAAGCGGTCTCCAGGGTTTTCAGCGGATTCTGCGGTGTGCCGTCGCCGCTCGTATCGCTGCCGTAAGAGCTGATATACAGTTCGCTTGGCGACATGAGCACATAGTTATTGTAAGGAGTTCTCTGGGCGGCGTTTTGGGTCACAGCATTGTCGTCCGGCGTGATGTAATACAGTGCCGGTTGGTAATAGTAGCGTTCCTCTGCTTCTTGCTCCGTCACGGAACGCGGCGAAGTCGGCTGCTTGGTCGCAATGACCGTGTAAGCCACGGCCTGCGCATATTGCGGGACCTTGTATTCTACATTGACAAACGCGTCGTCCTCCGTCTTCGGCGTTCCGTCGGGGCCGTCTGTGAGATCGCCTGCCTGCTGAATATTCAGCCGATAGTCGTTGATCCAAATACCATTATCCAAAGTCGCGTTCGCTTTGATCAGCGGAACACCGGGATTGATCGGTTCATTCCCGATACGGGTGGTATTTTTGATCGTAAGAGACGGCGAAGTCCCATAGGCCCAGTAGATCGCCTTGCCTCTGGCGGCATTGTTCCCCGTGATATAGGTGCTGTCCAAAGTGGTCGGGCCGGATAGGTACAGCGCGCCGCCGTTGCCGGTAGAAGCATTGTTGTCATGCATGACGATTTTCCCGGGCGTTCCGTTGACGGCATTGTCCGCCCGGAGATTCAGCGTTCCGTCCGAGTAGATCAGGGCGCGTACGGCGGTCATGTTGGCTTTGTTGCCGTCGAATTCCAAATCGTTTGCGTTGAGCGTGCCGTTCACCGCCACATTGATAAATTCCCTGTCGAATGCGTTCGCACCCGCGCCGCGCGTGAGCACAGCCGCCTGCGCGGGCGCGGTGTAGGCGCTATTTTGCCCGGCGACGGGAAGATAGCCGGGATCCGTGGGATCATAGTCCGTTAGTGTGGTGGTGGCGAGGTTGATGGTCTTGTTTGCTGCGACCACGGCGGTGTGCTGCGGTGCCAGCGCGACAGTGTCGGGTTTCATCACCGTGGGAAGCTGCGCCGCACCGACAGGGATGAGCGGCGCCGCGCCTATGGTGAGGTCGTCCATCACATAGACCTGATTCGTGGCGCGATAGGTCGGCGACACGTCAAAAGCGCGGTACAGCGATGCAAAGGGGTTCTCCGGCGTGCCGTCGCCCAGGATATCATCGCCGTCAGACCGCACATACAATTTCTCTGACGGCATGAGGATATAGTGATTGGTCGAGCGGTCGTCGTCAACGATCTCAAAGACCGTCCCCTGATAATAATAACGAGCCTGCGATTCCGCGAAGGTGTCTGCCGTCCCGGTTTTGGTGGTGATATTGTGACGCTGCCTTTGATTTTGTTTGTATTCAACGTTGACAAAAGCATCGTCTGCCGTGTTCGGCGTACCATCTGCGCCATCGGCAAAATTGTTTTGCTGCGTGAACTGCACATCGTCCGCCAAATAGAATCCGTTATCCACGGTGGCGTCGCGTTTGAAACCGGTGGTGGATTTGACGGGCTCGTTACCGATACGCGCCGTACCGCCGATATAGTACGTGCCGCCCGCAAAATAACCGGCTGCCCCGACGCCGGCTCCGCTCGCATCGAAGTCTGCCGCATTTTGTGTGAAAAAGCCTGCATACATATAGGTGTTGCCGCCGGCCTTATAATACCCGCCGCCGTTGCCCGTGGCGTTGTTTTGCCGGATAAAGAGCTGATTGGCCGGGTTTGCCGGAGGCGTCGTCGTCGTGCCGTTAAGGTACAAATTCCCGGAAACGTGGTAGATACCGCCGCCATTGACCGCCGTATTGCCCGCGATGGTGCCGCTGCGATAATAGAGATACGATCCGTTGGTCACATAGAAACCACCGCCGTTGGCAGCCGCTGTATTGCTGGTCATATCCACATTGGTCATATCAAGACCATAGATCGTGTTGAGATAGAGTGCGCCCCCATTGACGCCTGCTGTGTTGCGGACAAACCCAACATTTGTCACAACACTTGTGCTGGTGCTATAGCCATTTGCAATATAGACGCCGCCGCCGCTGCCGGTCGCCGTGTTGTCGGTCACCTGTGAATTGGTGAGGGAGAGAATGCCGGTATTCATATAAACCGCACCACCGTTGGCGCCGGCGGTATTGTAATTCATCGTAATGCCGGCAGAACCGCCCAGCGTGATGGTGGTATAGCCCACATCTGCGTTGTAATCATCCGCGATATACAAGCCGCCGCCGTTAGCCGTTGCGGTGTTATGTGAAAGTGACGTATCAGCGGTGATGGAAACGCTGCCGCGTGCCTGATAGACGCCGCCGCCGTTGGCTGCCGAATTGTACTCGATCAAAGTGGCGGTTCCGGGCGAGTGGGTCGCGGTAAACGTCGTGCGGTCGTTCACATAGACGCCGCCGCCGTTTCCGGTTCCGGCGTCGTTGTGATCGATGCTGCCGCCGGTGATACTGAAGTCAGCATAATCCAGCAGATACACACCGGAGCCGGTCGTGCCACCGGACACCTTGTTGTTCCGCACCGCGCCGTCCGTCATCAGGAAGGTAGCACGCTGCCCCGTATAGCCGTCTAAGCGCACGATAGGCGCGGTGGCGGTTACCGCTGTGCCGTTGCCGTTGAGTTTCACTTTGCCCAGTTCAAAACGACTTGCCAAACGAACGGCCGCTACGCCTCCGCCCGGATTTGCCTCTGATTCCACGCTGATCATACTGGCAGTCAGTCCTGTGCCGCGCAGCACCGTTGGGGAGAAGTCCACATCCGCCGTGTAGTCATGCAAATCATCCGGCTGCAAACTAATGTTCTTGCTCGGTGTAACAACGGCCGTGGCGTCAGACACCAGGTCGTTCATCACAAAGACCGTTGCGGGCATGCCCGTCGCCGCCATCTCGAACGCATGCTGCAGCGTGGCAAAGGGACGGGCATGCGTGCCGTCGCCCGTGCTGTCGTTGCCGGTGACGCCATTATGAGCAGTCGCGTTGCTTACGCCAACCGTGGCGCTCGCAACATAGAGAGCGCTGGGACCATTCAGGATATAGGTATTGTCCGGGGTGCGCTCCGTGATGCGGATCGGATAGACATAGTCCTGATAATAGTAGCAGTCCGTCGCCTCGGCCGAAGTGACGGTATTGGAACTCGTCGAATCCTTCTGTGTGATGACCGTACCGGCCGCGCCAATGGCTTCATACGTCTTTTTTTCAACATTGATAAAAGCGCCCGCGGTGAACGTGCCGGTCTGCGTGAACCTGCTGCCGGAGAGGTTGATATACACGCCGTTGCCCAGCCCGCTGCCCGTATGATCGTCCTGATCCTGCGCTTTGGCGGGAGCCATGCCGATCACCGGTTTTCCGGTGATGCTAAAGGTACCACCGTTCCAATAAACGGCCGCACCTTTCCAAACATGGTTTGCCGGATCGTTGGCGACGAGATTGCCCGTCATGGTACCGTCTGTCATGGCGATGGCGCCGCTGTTCAGATAAATACCGCCGCCCAGTCCGAGCGTTGATTCGTTTTCGTTGATCGTGCCGCGTGTGAAATTGAAGGTGCCGGCAGCCTGATACAGACCGCCGCCATTGCCGATCCCTGTCGCCCGGTTCTTGGAAATCGAACTGTCTGTGCTGTTCAGCGTACCATTGACCTGATAGATCCCGCCGCCGGTGCCCGTAGCGGTATTTTCCTCGACCTTCGTATCTGTCAGGGAGAAGGTGGCGTTTCCGGCCAGATAGGCGCCGGCGCCGTCGACCGCGGTATTCTTTGAAATTTCCGTGAAGGTATCCGAATTCTTCGCAGCCATCGTGGTGCTGATCGTGGCGTTTCCGGCATTGCGGTAAAGCCCGCCGCCGCTGCCGGCTGTCGTGGTGTACGAGGCGGCGTTTTCCTTGATCTTGGCATTGGTGATATTCAGGGTGCTGTTATACCAGATTCCGCCGCCGTTTCCTTTTGCCTTATTCATAGAAATCGAGCTGAACTCGATCAGGGTCGCGCCGCCGTCGATCGTGAGCGTGCCGGCTTGCTGGTGGATCCCGCCGCCGGTCGTGCCGGCCGCGTTGCCGTCAGCCGCGATATGATGCAGCCCCGTCGTGCCCGCCGCGATATACAAGCCGCCGCCGGCTGCCGCTGCCGTATTGCCGGAAAGCGAGGCGTCCGTGATGGAAGTGCTTCCATTTGCCTGATAGAAGCCGCCGCCGGCTCCGCTAAGGGCTTCATTGCCGTCGATCACGACCCTGCCGCTCGTCGCAGCGGGCGTAAAGGTATAGCCTGTGATCGAAACGGCGCCATTGGTCTGATAGATCCCGCCGCCGTTCGCGGCTTTGTTGCGCGCGATCACGATATTGCCCTGCGTCGCATCGGCCGTGAAATTGCAATTGGTGTTGATAAAGACCGCGCCGCCGTTGCCTGTGCCCGCGTTGTTGTCCGTAATGTCGCCGCCGTACATATAGAAATCGGCATAGTTGTTCAGATAGACGGCAGAGCCGCCGTTGCCCGTGTTGTTCACGATAGACCCGTCGTTCATCGTGACGGTCGCCCGCCCCGTGGCGACGCCGTTCGCGTAGATGGCCGCCCCGGAGCTCGCCCGCCTGTCGCCGTCCAAGTTCACATCACCCAGCGTGAAAGCAGAGGCGCCGGAGATCGAGGATCCGTTGTACGCGATGGCCGCACTGGGCGACACCTGTATGACATTGGCGGTAAAGAGAAGACCTCTTGTCACCACAGGAGATATAGCCGGACTTGCAAGGTCGTCCGGGAGCAGGCTGATCTCTCTTGAGCGGCTCACGACGGCGGTTGCCGCGGTTGTGAGGTCGTCCATCACATACACAAAAGACGGAGCGCCAAAGCGCGCAACGTTAAAGGCATGTTCTAAGGTGGCAAAGGGATGCTCCCTTGTGCCGTCGCCGGTGCTGTCATTCCCAAACGGCGCCCCGTTTTGTGAAGTCGTGGCGTTTGCTACATAGATCTTTGCTAAGCCCTGCAGGACATAGGTATTCCCGGGCCCTTCATCGATAAAGAGCGGCGACACATAGGCTTGATAATAATAACAGGCTGCTTCCGCAGACGTGGTGGGATAAGCGGTGTTCTTGTCCGTGATCACCGTGCCCGCCGTGCCGATCGCCTGTGCGGGCTTTTTTTCCACGTTGATAAAGGAAGTAGCCGTATCCAAATCTCCTTTTTGCTGGAGGTTGGACGCCGCGTTGACAATGTAAATACCGTTGTCGAGATCGGTACCCGTGTGGTTTGTGGTGGTTTGCTTTTCGGTGGGCTCGCTACCGATGAGCAAGGTACTGGTCACGCCGGCTTCCGCGATATTGAAGGTACCGCCGGCCCAGTAGACGGCCGCGCCATGCCATACATCATTTGCCGGATTATGGGGCGCTACCGTATTGCCTGTGATCGTTCCGGACTTCAGCGTCATCGTGCCGGCGGCGAAGTAGATCGCCCCGCCATATGAGTTCGCGCCGGACGCCTTGTTCTCGTTGATCGTGACCGACCCCAAAGTGAGAGTCCCGTTGTTGATATACAGGGCACCGCCGTTCGAAGCGGTCCCTTTTGCCTCATTCTGATTGATGACAGGCGAATTCATGGTCACCGACGTAGCATTGTTGATATAGAATGCGCCGCCGTTGCCGGTCGTTTCATTGTTGTTCGTCGACAGGGACGTGGTGGTGACGGTACCGCTGTTGATATAGATCGCGCCGCCGTTGTTCGCGCCGGAATTGTTGTCATGGATAGACGTCCCGGCATTTGTCGTCAGCGTGCCATCCGAATAGATGACGGTATTGGCAGGCGTTTCAATACCCGCTGTATTCGTACTCGTCTTCTTGTTCCCGTCGAATTCGATACCCTTGATGGTAAGGCTGGCCGAGGCCGCTACCGTGATAAAGCGCCCGAGATAGGGATTGGCAACGTCGGCCGATGCATCATAGGAGGCAGGAGGACCCACTACGGGGTAGAGAATCCGCGCATTGCCGTCGCTGTCGCGCCTGACTTCGGCAATGTAATCGGCCAGATTATTCACTGTTACGTTATCAGCGGGCGTATCGATATTGCCATCCGGTCCCGGCTGTATCTCTTTGATCGCCGAGGTCTGCAGCGTAATGCGCTTGTATTGCGCCGCAGTTGCCATTGCGGGCAGCTCAATATCATCCATGACATGAACGGTGACGTCTTTGTATTTCATCGCGAATTCAAACGCGCGCTTTAGCGTTGCAAACGGACGCTCGGGTGTGCCGTCACCCCACAGATACGCTTCGTCAACCGGAGTCGGATCGTCAAAAACGCTATTGTCGGACGCATCCATATAGTCTTGGTCGATGCCGGTCGAGCGCACATAGAGATTGTCCGGCGTTCCCAAAATATAGGAGTTGTTGTTGAGCGGGGAGCCGGAAGGCGCCCGTACGATGGTGTAAAGGCGTGCTTGCCATACATATCTCAGCGCTTCTGAATCGGTACACGTAGCCGTGTTTCTGGTGGTAATACGCGTATCGGCCACCGCGCCCCTTTTGTATTCAACATTGACATAGCCATTGGGCTCGATCGCCCCTGTTTGGTAGATGGTCTGATGCTCGGCATCGCCGGCAACGTCGATATAGATCCCGTTGTCGGCTTTGGCTACCGCCGGATCAGGATCAGGTTTGCCGATTTGCGGCACACCGCTCACATTAAACAGTCCGCCGGCCCAGTGAATCGCCTGCCCGCGGCCGTAGACGTGATACGGATTCACAGGGTGTACGCCGTTTTCGAGGGCCTGATTGTCCGTGATCAGTCCGCCGCTAATACTGACACTTGTCGTGACCTCCGCAGTCCTTGACGTAGCGCTGCCCTTGATACAGATGCCGCCGCCGTTACCGCCGCTCAAGCCTGTCGGCGCTGCTGTGTTCTCATAACCGGCAATATTGCCCGATATCGTACCCGCAGACTGATTGAATCTGGTGGGCCAGTTTGTATCTCCGCAATCAACGATCGCAATGCCCCCGCCGTCGTTATGCGCCTTGTTGTCTTTGACGATGGATGTGGCTGCATTCAGGTTGAACGTGAGATAGTAGACATAGATCCCGCCGCCGCTGCCTCCGGTGGACGAAGGCGTGGAAGCGTCCGTGAATCCGGCCATATTGTCCTTGACCAGACCCTGCATATTGGTATTGGCAACAACGCTGAAGATTCCGCCGCCGTTTCTGCCGGCGATATTGTTCTGGATCACGGATGTTGGTGAGAATTCTGTTGCCCCGCTTGCATACTGGTGCGCATAGTTATAGACGCCGCCGCCGTCATAAAGTGCCTTATTGTTTGCGATTTGCCCCCGGAAATAATGGCGCTGGAAACCTGCCTGGAAGCTATAATAAGTACCCGGGTTGTAGTCATTGGCGTTGGTATTCAAGAACGCGCCGCCGCCGCTGCCGGTCTTCGCTTCGTTTCCATCTATGGTGGTACCGGATTCCTGAACCACGAGCACCTGTTGTTCGCCGTAGATGCCGCCGCCGTTTGTGTACGAGGTATTGTTGTCGATTTGGCTTGCATTGGTGACATTCAATCGGATCAGATTGAGTTTTGAAGCATAGAAATAGCTGCTGGGGCCGGTGCGGAATCCATAGTGCTGCACCGTGCCGCGCATCCATACACCGCCGCCATTGTTGGTTTTTGTCTCGTTTCCGGAGATTGATGAACGAGTCAATGTGATGGCGCTCGAACCGCTTGCCGCGGGATTGGCAGCATCGCCCTGTACCTCGCCTTGCGCATTCTCTGTGTAGGTGAAGTAACCGCCGCCGTAGGTATAGGCGGTATTGTCATCGATCGCGCTGTCGGTTATGGCAACGTCATAAGCCGTTACCGTATTGGTATTGGCGTCGATCGCATTATTCGGGTTGTAGAAGACGCCACCACCAGCTCCCGTTGTTGCCGTATTGTTGGTAATTGTCGTACCTACGATGCTCAGGTACGCAGTCCTCTGCCCAAAGACGCCGCCGCCGTGTACATAGGCTGTATTGCCATCAATAAGCGTAGCGGCACCCAAAGTCAGGTTTATCTGATGACGGCGGGTCCATGCCATATTTGCCCAATGATAATTATAATAACTAGCGTATTGATAGTTTGCACTCCACCAAGCACCACCATAATAGTAAATCCCGCCGCCGTTGCCGGTCGTTGCCTTATTGCCTGTGATCTGCGTATGCGTCGTGCTGATCGTCTGATTTGTATTTCCTCTGGCAGGGGCGGCATTGTAGGAGCCTGACTGCGGGTCGGTGGGCATATAGATGCCGCCGCCGGCGAGGGCCGTGTTGCCTGAGATAATGGTGTCAACCCCGCTTGCGCCTGTGTTGTCCAGCGTGATGTTGCCAAACTGCTTATAAATCCCGCCGCCGTTGCCGTTTGGCGCTTCGCAGGCGTCGATCGTGCTGCTGCGGAGCGTGGTGCTTCCCTCTACCTGACGGATGCCGCCGCCGTTGCCGTTGCCGGAAAGAATTTTTGCCGTGAGTATCTGCGAGTCTTCCATCGTCAGCGTGACGTTCGCCGCATAGATCCCGCCGCCGCTGCCGCCGCCCGTGCTGGTGATCTCGGCTTTGTCGATCAGGGACCTTGTAAGCGTCACCGTGCCGCCGCCGGAATAGATCCCGCCGCCGCTGCCTGTGCCGCCGGTGATCTTTGGATCGAGAATCTGGGAGTCGGTCAGCGTGACGGTACCGGTGGTGTTGTTAAAGCAAATGCCACCGCCGCTTCCCGCGCTGGTTTGCGACCCTTTGGATGGATCTCTGCCCGGGAGGGTGGAGTCGCCGATGATCGACGTATCCAGCCTCACAGTGCCTGCGCCGGCGTAGATCGCGCCGCCATTGCTTGTCGCCTTACTGCCCGAAATCTGGGAGTTCGTAAGCGATACGAGCGCCGTAGTCCCGCCGTTTCCCATATAGATGCTGCCGCCGGCGCCGGTGGTTTCACAATTTGTGAGTTTGGAATCGATCAGGGTCACAGTGCCCTGGTCTGAATAGATCGCGCCGCCGTTTACGGTGGTATTTGCCGCGTTGTCTTTGATTTCCACGCGCGTCAAATTGAGCACAGTGCCGGCACCGGTCGCCCTGACTACTGCGCTTGTGCTCGATATCAGGGATTTTTGACCGTCAAAAGTAATGTCGAAAACCGACAAGGCTGAATTTGCGCCCATGGTGATGAAATGGTTGGTCCAGGGAATTGCCGGGGTATCTGTAGAAACAACAGGATTGCTCCGGCCGCCATTGGCGGAGCGTGTCACGATAGCGGGGAAAGAATCCGTTGCCCCTGGGTAGCTGTAACTGTAGTTGATCGAATCGTCAGGATCCACCCCATAGACGGACGGCTGCAGCGTGGCCTTCTTGTTTGCGGCCAAAGTCGCCAGAATGTCGCTTGGGATATCGTCCATCAGATAGACGGCTGTCGGCGCCGCCATCTGTGAGGGAATGGCCCAAAACGCCCGGGCGATCGTCCGGAAAGGTTTCCACGGCGACCCGTCACCGTGGATGTCATCGCCGCCGGAGTACACGTAATAATCATCCCGAAGGGGCATCAGGATATACTTCGTTGCCGACAGATCATCCTTGACGATCTTGAAGGTCGGGCCCTGATAGTAGTAGCAGTCTGTATCCTCGGGCGTATTGGCCGGCGTACCCGTCTTGTTCACGATGACGTCGCGCGGGCCGGCATTCCATTCAAACTGGACATTGATAAAGGCGCCTGCGCCAAAATCACCGATCTGGGTGAACGCCATGCTGTTGGCCGCCATATAGACGGCGTCGCCTACCGTAGCCAGTTCTTGCACAGGATGCGGCGTTGAGGGGGTCGGCTTGTTGCCGATGACCGGCGCGCCGGAAAGTTCAAAGGTACCGGCCGCCCAGTAGACGCCGGTGCCAAGTTTTGGATCGTCCTTCATCACGACCGTTTTGTTGTTGTTGATTTCACCGTCCGTCATGGACAATTTTCCGACGCCGCCCTTGTAGATTCCGTTGCCCAAACCAAGTGCCGGCAAATTCTCTGCCGGCGAAGCAGGGACACCCAGAACGACCGTTGTGTCGTTATTCAAAATATCCGACCGCACCATGGTCAGATCGCCGTTTGCGATATAGATACCGCCGCCGTTATTTAACGCTTTGTTGCCCGATACCTCAGAGTCCTGCAGCAGGAAGGCGCCGGCATTGGCCCGGTAGATCCCGCCGCCGCTGCCTGTCTTTGCCGTGTTGTTCGTGATCTCGGACTTGTCGATCGAGATGGCGCCTGTGCTGTTGTGGTACACGCCGCCGCCGTCGCCGATTGCGGAAGCGCAGTCGATAATATGGGCTTCTGCCATCGTAAAGGCGCCCGTACCCGCGATATATACAGCGCCGCCGTAGATGGCGCCGGTGGTCGAGGCATTGTTGTTGTTCTGAATCCAACTGTTTGCGTTCATATGGAAGGCACCGTTGGCCACGATGACCGGGGAAGTTGCTTCGATCGGCGTCCCCGCCGCAGAGCCTCCGTCGAGGATGATATTCTCAAGGCTGAGCGCGGAACCTGCCGTAGCCTGCACAAAGGGACCCAGATAGTCGTCGGCAGGATCCGAGGGATCTGCTCCGGCCGACCTTCTCAGTGTGGCGGCGCTGGAGGGCGGGGTATGTCCCTGTCCCTGTGTTTCCTGCGCCATTAGAAGTGTCCAGGTGAGGATGCGAATCTGTTTGTTGCTGCCGGCTATGATGGTGGCGGCGCTCGTCGCATCAATGATCTGATCGTCCATGACGATGATATCGGAACGTCTGCCATCCGACGCGGTATCGATCGCTTTGCCGATCGTCCGGAAAGGTTTGTCTACCGTGCCGTCGCCGCCTGTATCGTCCCCCCACGTCGCGACGAAAAGCTCCGGCCTGGCGCCGAGAATATATCTGGTCGTTGGCTCGGCAAGACTATGGGTGACGGCATAGGCCGGTACCGGCGGCTGCCAATAATAACAGGACGGTTCCAGCGGAAGCGTCGTTTCGCTAAACCCGCTGCCGGAAACGATCCAGGTAGCAGATACATAGCCTGTCTTGCCCTCCACATTGATGCGCGTTCCCACGGCGAGCCGGCCGCTTTGCGTGATCGTCGCCGTGGCAACATTCCCGGATCTGGAGATGAAAAGGCCATTATCGGTATCATCGATCCCAAGGGAAGGCAACTGCCCGCCGGCATTGCTGACGGTGATGGTTCCCGCAGCGCCCCAGTACACGCCGCCGCCCCTGCCCTCCGGCGTTTTTCCGGTGCCGGGGTCTTTGTCCGCAAAATTCTGCGTGATCGTACCGCCGGACATGGCGAATCCACCGTTGTTGATATAGATACCACCGCCGAAAAGGGAATCCCTGACGATTTGATAATCGTTTGCCCCTGCCGGGTCATTGTCATTATAATCCTTCTCGAATACGACGGCTTCATTGCCGGAGATCGTGCCCTGACTCAGCGACAAGGCACTGTTTTGGAAGACGCCGCCGCCCTGATTGGCTTTATTGTTTGAAATCAAAGCGGCGGCGCCATTGATCGTGAGCGTTCCCGCATTCTGATAGATCCCGCCGCCGCGGGATGTGATGTGCGGAACTGCCGCCGTTACAGGGGGAACAGCCGTGAGATCTTCCGCCACGGGTTTGTCTGCCGCTTTTGCCGTATTTCCGGAAAGGGAACCGCCGGAAATCGTGGTATTGATATTCTGATAGAGTCCGCCGCCGCTGACGCCGGCCGTATTGTTCGAAACCGTCCCGCTGCTGAGGGTGAGTGTGCCGGTGCTTCCCGCGTTCTGATAGATACCGCCGCCGCTGACGCCGGCGGTATTGTTTGTGATCTCGCTGCCGCTGATCGTTATGGCGGGGCCTGTGCCCGTCGGGTTTTGGAAGAGTCCGCCGCCATTCCGTGCTGCGGTATTTTCGGTAATGCTGCCGCCGCTAAGCGTGATCGTCTTTGCGCCCATACCAACAGTCGCCAGATAGAGTCCGCCGCCGTCGGCAGATGCTTCATTTTCCTGAATCCTACCGTCGCTCATGATAAAGGTAAGCGCGGTATTTCCGGTATTGGTCAGATAGACGCCGCCACCGCCGCCCGCCGCCTTGTTGTTTGAAATCTCGGAATCCGCGCCCTGTATCGTGATATTACCGGCACTGCGGTAGATGCCGCCGCCGTTGCCTGTACCTGTCGTTTCGTTGCCCTTGATAAAGGAGTCTGTCATCGTGAGTGTGCCGCCGGCGATATGGACGCCGCCGCCAAGATCCGTGCCGTTGTTTTTCGTGTTGGTATTGTTTTGCACGCCGCTTCCGGCCAGCAGATTCAGGGTCCCCTCGGAATAAATGACCGGTGCTTCCGCGGCGATCGCGTTTGGACCGGGCGCGGAACCACCGTCGAGAATGACGTCCGTGATGTTCAGGGTGGTATTGCTATTTACCGTGATGAGCCGTCCCGTATAATCGACCATAGTAGAACCGCTGTCCAGATACTGCGCGCGCGTGATCACCGGATTTGCGGTTGCAAGATGAATCCCATTACTTGGCGTCACTTCGGGGAAGGCCGTATCATCCCAGGCGATGAGATTGATGATTTTGTAACTATTTACCGCAAGGATCGCCTGATTTGGCGCATCCAGGTTGCTCATGACATGGACGGCGGAAGCAACCGGTGTGGCGGCGGATCCGATCGAGGCGACACTGATCGCCCTGCTGATCGTCAGGAACGGATCGTCCACCGTGCCTCTGCCATTGACGTCATTGCCCCAGGACGCTACAAAAAGATCTTTTGGCGCTTCGAGGAAATAATGGGTCGTATCCTTGACGGCTGCGTAATAGATACCCGGCATCCAGAAATACTGCTTGGCTTCTGCTGCCGTGGTGGAGGCTGCGCTTCGTGTTACCAACTCCGTACCGGGGCCGGCGCCGTTCTTGCCTTCAAGATTGACACGGGAGTGCTCCACCAGATACGGTGATCCCAGGACTTCCTCGGTTTCCGGCGTACCCGGATCGTAGTCCGGATCCCCCGGGTTCCCGCTTGGCGGTGTGCCCGGATCATAAGGCACCAAAACATCCTGCTTGATTTCATTCAGTGCCAGATTGCCGCTTTGGCCGATATTTTGGGTTCCGGCGATATAGATGCCGTTGTCGGCGTCATTCTTACCGATAAAGGGCGCGCCGCTAACGGTGACCCCGCCGATCGTATCCAGGTAAATCGCGCCGCCGCTGCCCTCCGGGGTTTTTCCGGTCGTCTTGTTCGCGAAATTGCCGGTGAACGTTCCGTTTGTGACGGTCAGTGTCGGACCGACGACGTAAAAACCGCCGCCCTTGGCAGTGGCTTCATTGTCTTTGACCGTGACGTCGGTAAGCCCAAAGGTGCCGGTTCCGGCCAGATAGGCACCGGCGCCGTTCGCCGCGGTATTGTTTGAGATCTCGGAGGCGGCTCCCGTGATCGCGCCGTTCCCCGCCGCATGATAGAGGCCGCCACCGTTTCCGGTCGTCGAGTTGTTATGCGCGATCACGAGGCTGCTCGCGGTGATCGTGCTGTTTTGATAGATGCCGCCGCCATTGCCGTCTGCCGTGTTGTACGTGATACGGTTTTCGGTTCCGGAGAACGTCAGGATCCCGCCGTTCAGATGGATGCCGCCTCCCGTTGACTGGGAAGTATTATGGTCAACCAGAACATTGGCTAAATTCGTTGAAGTTCCAGAGGCAACGTAGATCCCGCCGCCGGCGCCTGCCGCAGCGCTGTTGTAGGATACCGTGCTGCCCGTCAGCGTTACCGTACCGGAAGCCTGGTAGATACCGCCGCCATTCCCCGCCGCCGCCGTGTTATATTGAATCGTGCCGCCGGGTACCTGAAGCGTCCCAGCCTGCACGTACACGCCGCCGCCGTTTCCGGTGGTTGCGGTGTTGCCTGGATTTGACGCATCACCGCCGACCACGCTCGTTCCGCCCAAAGTCGCGGAGCCGTTTACGAGATAGACGCCGCCGCCATTGACAGCAGTGTTGCCGGTAAGGCTCCCGGCATTGGCGACGAAAACGGAGGTTGCCGCCGACAACCAGACCGCGCCGCCGTTCAGGGCCGTCTGATTGTTCTCGAGGCTGCCGCCGTTTAAGGTAAACGAAGATTGCGCGTTGACCGCAACGGCGCCGCCTGCCGCTGTCATTGACGTGTTGTTGTTGTTTTTGAGGCTTGCGGGCGTACCGGTCGCCGATGAGGGGTCTAAGGTCATCAATGACTTTTGATTGAAAGCCGTGCCCGTCCCGGTCATGGTGACCAAAGGAGCCGTGGCAGTCTCTCCGGCCTGACTGCCGCCGTCAAGGCTGACGTCTACCAAAATGAGAGAGCCGCCGGCGCCGATTTGGATAAAACTCCCGGCAAATCCCGCAGCGCGCGTGATGGTGATATCGGGATCCGAATTGGCAGCGCTGGCCCAGCGGATCAGCCGGATCTCTTTGTTGACGATCTGCGCGGTCACGGAAGGCCCTGCCGGGACCGTGCCTTTTGCAGCGGAAGACAAGGCCGGCCCCGCCGCAGAAAGCGTCAGGTCGTCCATGATGTGAATGTTTGATCCTCTTACTTCCGTGGCGGTGTTGCGCTGTGCGATGTCAAAAGCTTTTGCAATCGTTTGATAGGGATGCTGGATGGTGCCGTCGCCGTCGATATCATCGCCGTGGATCTCACTTACATAGAGATTGGGTACGGCGCCGAGAATATAATCGTGATTTGCGGGAGTTCCCTGAACCACCTCATAGGGCATCGTCCCATAATGGTAGAGCATAGATTCCGGCGTGTTGACGGCAGAACCGCCTGTCTTGAGGGCTATCCGTGTATCCTGCACCGCGCCGAGTTTCTGATCGACGACGATGTTGGATCCCGGCAGCAGATCGCCGATTTGATCTATCGATTTGGCGCTGTTTGCGATATAAATTCCGTTGTCAAAATCCACGCCGGCACCGGTGGCAACGCCGATCACTGGTTTTTCCTGGATCGTGAAGGTGCCGTCGGCATAGTGGACGGCCGCACCTTTATCGGTGCCGGCAGGCGTCCCCGTAATTTTGTTTTCGGTGATCGTGCCACCCGCGACGGTGAGGGCTGAGGTCGAGGCAGCGAGATAAAACGCGCCGCCGGCCGCCGCTTCGTTGCCGCTGACGACCGTATTTTCGTCCATCGTCACAGAACTGCCGGTATTGATATAAATCGCACCGCCGTTTTGAACCGCTTTGTTATCCTGAATCCTGGCGTCGTCGGTAAGCGTCACATTGGAATTGGTGAGCGTCATCGCACCGCCCGTTCCGGCGGAAGAATTTCCGGTCAGAGCCGCATTGTGGCTCATTGTCAAATTGGTGCGGCTCAGGGATAAGGCACCCGAATTCGTCCCCGCATAGTTGTCCTTTATGACGACGTCTTCGCCCAGCGTGATCGTAGCAGGCCGGGCAGCCGCCGTTGCAGTGGAAGTAATCGCGGTGCGTACGCCCTCTTTTTTCTCCCCGTCAAAGACCATATGCTCGATATTGAGGACGGAAGAACCGGTATTGGACTCTACCCGAATGAACTCACCCGAAAAGTCAGGGATGGGATTCGGCGACGCTGCCGGGTCTGCGGCTTGACGCGTGAGGGTTCGTATCGGATATGCGGAATTTGAAGGATTATCCAGATACCATTCGTCTTCCGAAGAGAGCGTGATATCCCTTCCGTCAAGCACAAGCGCGGCATAGGGATCGCTCTCCACGCCGGCCATGACGATGTCTGTAAGGAGGATCACCCGGACCTTGATTCCGTGCACGCCGCCCGTGACGTCGCTTCCCGTAGCCGCCGGTACTTTGGAGAACGCGGTACCCAGCGTCTTATACGGTTTTGCACGCGTGCCGGTGCCATAGGTATCATCCCCTGTGTTCGCATCGACAAAATAATTATGGGCATAGGTGATGATATAGGTGTTGCTCTGGTCACTGGGATAGATCTCGACATTGGTCGCGTAGTAGAGCGGCGGGTCGGCTTCTTTCCAGAAGTTCGACGTGTCGATAAACTGCAGATACTGCGCCTCGCGCGGACTGACAGGAGCGCCTCCGGTTTTGGTGATGACCAGTTGCCCCAGGTGGTTATCCAAAACGCCTTCAAAATAGACGAGCGAAGCCGGGTCGAGATCACCTTCCAGATTGATCCGTACGGCGTCTGAGTTGACGCGGATACCGGTGAATTTGGTGGTACTCGTCACAGGATCATAGGGATCGCCAATGACGACCTTGCCTTTAAGCGTTACGGCAGAGCCATCCTGCAGATAGATCGCGCCGCCATTTGTGATACTTGTATTGTTGACCACAGTACAATTTTCTAATTTTAGCGTCCCATCG
>BNUG01000008.1 GCA_025997195.1 Clostridia bacterium
CAACCGATTCCGATGATTTCTTTCGCCATCCGCACCCATTCCGGGATGCGGCCTACCTGCCCCGCGACGTCATATACATCGCGTACAATGAATTCCACGGGCTGATTTTTCGTACAGTTCCACGTACGCTGAATGTCCCTGCGCGTTCCGTCCCAATCCGGTTTCGCACCGCTGATCAAAGCGGGGGTAGGCTTGCGGCAATATACATATTGATTGCCAAGGATCTCCGCAACCTTCTCAAAATTGTTCCAGCCGGACACGGATACGGTACGCAAGTTTGGAATCGCTTCCATCACATGCTGAATCCGGTCGTCCACGGTTTCGCAGCACCCGTAACTGACCAGTCCGAACTGGCCTGCGTACTTCGCCAGCGAAGGCAGGAAGATATCTTTGAACATCGTCGGCGAAAATACCTGCGTCTCCTGGGCTTCTACCCAGGTCCAGCAATCGGAGAGCTCCGGCTCGGAACCTAGAACCTGAGATAAAAAATATCCCCCGGCGTGTGCCGAGGGATATTTTTAGTTCTGTGTCAAACCGGGTTGAGAAACCTTGTTAATAAACAGCTTTCCATTCGGCGATGTTCGACGGCTCGAATTTGAACGGTGCGCCGAGGATGATCTCTGTGCCGCCGTCGGCAGCCGCTACGATCGTATAGTCGCCGAGTCTGCCTGCGGTGAAAGAGTCGCCTTCTGCGCCGGTGATCGTTCCTTCCACGAGAGCAATCGCGGTCTGCCCTGCCAGGTAGCCGACATCGATCGGATTCCACAAGAACATGTACTTGCAGACGCCGTTGTCGATGTAGTCAGCCATTTCGGACGGAAGTCCAAGACCGGTCAGTTCGACTTTGTCCTGGAGATTCTTGTCTGTGAGAACCTTGCCTGCCGCCGCGATACCGACTGTGGTTGGAGCAACGATGCACTTGAGGTCAGGGTAGGACTGAAGCAACGCTTCAGTCTCGGATACGGACTTGTCACGGAGATCATCGCCGTATGCGACTTTGACAAGTTCGATGCTTGCATACTTCGGGTCTTTGAGGATCTCTTTCATGGAATCGATCCAAGCGTTCTGGTTGGTCGCCTGGCTTGTTGCGGAAAGGATCGCAAACTGGCCGGTGCCGCCCGTGAGGTCAAAAGCCGCGTCTACAAGCGCCTGGCCGATTTCAGTAGTACCCGCTTGGTTGATGAATACCTGGCGGGAAGCCGGATTGACGCCGGAGTCTGCAGCAGAAACCTTGATGCCCGCATCCATTGCCTTCTTCAGGACAGGCTGGAGTGCATCAACGTCGTTCCCGACGATTGTGATGGATGCGACTTGTTGATTGATCAGTTCTTCAATGATCTGAATCTGACCTTCTGCTGTGGGTTTTTCGGGAGCCCTTACGAGGGCGGTGCCGCCGGCCTCTTCAATCGCCGCTGTGAAACCGTCGTTTTCTTTGTCTGCATAGGGGTTGCCGGTGTTCTTCGCGACGATTGCAAATGTCTTGCCCGCAATGCCGCTATCCGTAGCCGGTGTTGCCGCGCTGTCGCTGTCGCCGCTGGCCGCTGGCGCGCTAGCGCCGCCGTCGCTTGTGTTTGCCGCAGGGGCTTCTTTGCTCCCGCAGGCGGCAAGGGTGAAAATCACTACCGCCGCCAATGCCAATGCCAATAATCGTTTCTTCATTTCTTTCCTCCTTTTGAACTAACGTAAATTCGAACTAACGATAACACCTAAAGCTTCTTCTCCTTATTGATGAAGAAGTTGGATATCAATACTGTACCGATCAGGAGCAGTCCGATGATCACAGACATGACCGGTGATGTAACATTGAACATGCCCAATCCGTTCCTGAGGAACCCAATAATAAATACCGCCAAAATGACGCCGGTCATGTTTCCCTTGCCGCCCGTCGTGGGGATACCGGCCAAGACGACGATGGCGATTGCTTCGAGTTCATACCCGTCCGCAATGTTCGGCCTTGTAGATGTCATCCTTGAGGTCAGGAAGAGGGCGCACACGCCGGCCATGAGTCCGTTGAGCAGGAACGCGACGAATAGATCGCGATTGACCTTGATGCGGGAAAATTGCGCGGCGAGTTTATTGTTTCCGATGGCAAAGAGTTCACGGCCGAAGGCTGTCTTGTGGAGTACGACTGCGAAAAGGGTTGCCAGCAAGGCGAATACGATCACAGAATAGGGGACAGGTCCGAGACTGCCCCAGCTGATTTCGGCAAACCAATCCGGAAAACCGCCGGATGCACGATCTTCCAGAATGATCGTTGCGACTCCGCGATAGATGATCATCGTAGCGAGTGTGATGATCATGGTCGGAAGCTCTCTGAATTTTACAAAAATCAGTCCATTGATCGCTCCGCAGCCGGCGCCGACGAGAATACATAATGCAATGGCAAGAGCCATTGGCAGGCCCGCATTATAGGAGATGGCCATCAGCACTGCGGAGAGCGCTACCGTCGAGCCGACGGAGATATCGATTTCTCCGGTGATGAGTACAAAGGCCATCGAAAGAACAATGAACGATTTGTCCATGAATCCATTGGCTGCAGAGAAAAACTGAGAGCCGAGGAAATTGCCGTTTGAGACTACGACATTCAATACCAGAATTCCAATCAGAATAACGACAAGCAACGATTCCCATCGGATGAAGAATTTCTTTGCATCAAAACTATGCTGTAATGCAAGCCTGTCTAATTCGACATTTGTGCGCTGCATATTTGCCACTTTGCTATATCTCCCTTCTCTTCAATCCCTGCGCTGTGGAACGGCGTTTGATCAGAACATTCGCTACGATGGCGGTCAGGATGATCATGCCCTTGATAAAGTTCTGCCAGAAGACCGAGATATTTACGAGGGGTAAGGCATTTTCAAGGATTCCGAGTGTCAGCACCCCGAGTATAAGCCCCTGCATCTTACCGGCACCGCCGTTGATGCTGACGCCGCCAAGGACGCAGGCGGCAATCACGTTGATCTCATAGCCTGTCGCCGTATCGGGCTGTGCCGAAGCAAATTTGGCGGTCCAAAGAATACCGGCAAGCCCGGCGAGCAAACCCTGAATGGTATAAACGAGGATGAGAATCCGGTCTTTTCGGATTCCTGTGATATTCACAACATCCGGATTGGAGCCTACCGCGTAGACGTACCGGCCGGTTCTTGTATAGGTCTGGAAGTAATAGAAAACGATCATCACGACGATCCAGAAAATGACGAGATTGTTGACGGGCCCGAGTCCGCCTGTTGCCAGCGCTTTGTAATCCGCAGGGAATTCATGGGCGGATACCCATGCGCTGTCACTTATAATGAACGTAAATCCCCGGAATGCATTCATCGTTGCAAGCGTAGCAATGATCGGTATGATGCGGCCTTTGGCGACCAAAAACCCGTTGATCAGCCCGCAGCCTGTACCCACAAGCATTGCAACGAGGATCGCTGCAATTACGGGAGTATTCGGAAAGTCTCTTACGAGCAGCGCCGAGACCATGCCCGTCAGCGAAACAACAGCGCCGACGGACAGGTCGATGCCTCCTGTTGTGATGATCATCATCATGCCGACCGCGAGGATGCCAAGTATCGCGGTATTGCGGAACATATCCAAGAGATTTTCTCCGCTGATAAATCTGGGGTTGGCGACAGTAAAGAAAACAGCCAATGCGATCAGGATAAACAACATCCCGAATTCGCGCATTGAGCCCCTTCTCTTTTTGTTCTCATTGGACACAGTTTGTGCAGATAACATCCAACTACCTCCTGCGATTACGATGCGATTTCGGTGTTCAGGATTGCTGCCGCCAGAATGGCTTCCTGCGTAGCGTTTTCTTTTGTGAATTCAGCGGTGACACGGCCTGATTTCATTACGAGGATACGATCTGACATGCCGAGTACTTCGGGCATCTCCGAAGAGATCAGCAAAATACCGTAACCCTGTTCGGATAGTTCGCCCATGATCTCATAAATGGCAGCCTTTGCGCCGACATCCACACCTTTTGTGGGTTCGTCCAGGATAATGAGTTTGAGGTCGGTTGTCAGGATCTTGGCAATGACGACCTTTTGCTGGTTTCCGCCCGATAGGGACGATATCTTGTCAAAGATCGTAGAAGCCTTGATCGCAAGCTTTTCAGCGAGCGTTTGTGCTTCCTCTTCTTCGTGCGATACATTATAGAAAAATTTCCTTTTGAATTTGGCGAGATTGCCCAGGCCGATGTTTTTTGAGATCTCCCAGTCTAGGATTAGTGCCTGGCGCTGGCGATCCTCGGGCAAGAGGCCAATGCCGGTAGCGCCGGCGTCCGTCGGGTTCTGAATCTTTACGGCAGCGCCGTCGATCAAAATTTCTCCGGAATCAGCCGGTGCGATTCCGAAAATCGCTTCCGCGACTTCGCTTCGGCCCGCGCCGATCAATCCTGTGAGCGAGACAATCTCACCCTTGCGCACATGGAACGAGATATCACGGAAAAGACCGGTCTTTTTTAGATTCTTTACTTCAAGTACGATGTCCCCGATCGCAACTTCACGTTTTGGAAACAGATTCGTGATTTCACGGCCTACCATCGCCAGGATCATTTCCTGGTTTGTGATCTTGTCAACGTCCCAGGTTCCGATATACTGTGCGTCGCGCAGTACGGTAACGCGGTCGCCGAGTTCGTACATATCTTCGAATCTATGGGAAATGAAGATGATGGAAACACCGGAAGCCTGAAGTCTTCTTGTATACCGATAAAGGTCTTCGCTTTCTTGTTTTGTCAGTGCTGCCGTTGGCTCGTCCATGATGATGATCTTTGCATCCGTGGAAAGCGCCTTCGCGATCTCTACGATTTGCTGCTGCGCTACCGAAAGTTCACCCATCGTGGTTTTGGTATCCAATTCCGAGCCAAGACTGTCAAGCAGTTCCTTTGCGCGGGCATGCATGCTTCTCCAATTGAGTTTTTTGAGCGGCCCATCGAAGATCTCATGGCCGAGGAAGATGTTTTCCGCGATGGTGAGATCAGGATAGGCGGTTGAATGTTGATAGATACAGGCAATCCCGGCCTGTTGTGAATCGCGTGTCGAGTCGAAATGAACTTCTTCGTCATACAGGAACATCTTGCCGCCTTCAGGTTTGTGTACCCCGGTGATGACTTTGATAAAGGTGGATTTTCCGGCGCCGTTTTCACCCATCAGCGCGTGGATCTCTCCGGGTCTCAAATCAAAGCTGACGTCGTCGAGTGCCTTGACGCCGGGAAAGATTTTCGTGATATGTTCAAGCCTGAGGATGCTATTTACAGTGCTTGGATTCTCAGCCATATTTGACACCTCTACTTCAGATAAAAAACTTCATCTAAATAATCGATCGGATTCTCCGCGCCGAGATCGAAACTGCCGGCGACCATTTTGGATGTGATCGCGTTCCATCGTTTGCAATCCTCGTTTTCCGCCAGATACTTGTTTGCAGCATCGGGGTCATCACATTCATATTCATAAAAGAATTGGCTGCCGTTCTGAAAGATCGAATAGTTTCGAATACCCGCAGCGGTGTGTGCCTTCATGATCTCCGGCCACGGATCTTTGTGCATCGCAACATACTCTTCGATACATTCCGGTTTCACATTCCATGTCCAAGCGAACTTGCTCATTCTATTACACTTTCCCGCTTTGATAAAACACTCTGTTCGTAGGTCTTGATTTCATCAAACCAATCCCGACCCGCTATCATACCGCTTTGCTCACAGAATTGCTCCCATACGTCCTCGAAGGGATAAAATTTCAATTCCTCCTGGAATACCATGAGTTCGGAATACTGTTCCGTATCCTGCATCTCCGCGAGTTGTTTGTTCGGTGAGAGGAGGGCGTAGAGGAGGGCTTTTTGCACGTTTCGCATTCCGACCACCCAAGCGCCGACGCGGTTGATGCTCGCGTCGAAAAAGTCCATACCGAGGAACATTTTGTCCAGTGCATCGTTTCTTATGATTTCTTTTGCGATTTCACGTGTCTCATCATCAAAGAGAACCACATGATCACTGTCCCAACGAACAGGCCTGGTCAAATGAAGAGCAAGCCTGTCGTTGAAAAGCAAGAAGGAGGAGATCTTGTCGGAGACTGTTTCTGTCGGGTGATAGTGACCGTTGTCCAAGAGGGGGACAATGCCCTTGCTTGTCGCGTAGAGCGAACTGAAGTCGGGCGAACCGACCGTATAGGATTCCATGCCGATTCCGAATACCTTTGCCTCAAGGGATACGAATACTTTGCTCTTGTCGTATTCCATTCCGAGTATTTCGTCGAGGGCTTCTTTGGTGCGTCTGCGCGGTCCGAAGCGGTCTGCCGGTACATCCTTGAGTCCATCGGGGAGCCAGATGTTAAAAAGAACGGGTTGACCAAGTTCTGCCGCGAAATATTCGGAAATACGGATGCAGGCCTTTGTATGGCTGATCCAAAAGTCACGAATTTCTTTGTCGGGATTCGCGAGGGTCAGTTGCTTTGCTTTGGGATGGGAGAAATATGTGCCGTTGAAGTCAATGCCCAGCCCGCGCTCTTTTGCAAAAGCGACCCATTTTGCGAAATGTTTCGGCTCCAGTTTGTCTCTGTCGGCGAATTCGCCGTTCTCAAAAATCGCGTAGTTTGCGTGAAGGCTGAGTTTGTGCGTACCGGGAATCAGACTGAGCGCTTTATCGATGTCCGCCATCAGTTCATCCGGCGTCGTTGCTTTGCCGGGATAATCGCCTGTGGTCTGTATGCCGCCCGTAAGCGGCCCGTCATGGTCGAAGCCTATTACATCGTCGCCTTGCCAGCAATGCAGAGAAATCTTGATCTTGCCGAGCCTTTCGATCGCCGCGTCGGTATCAACGCCGATCTTCGAATAATTTTCTTTTGCGAACTGATATCTGGATTCGGTTGACATTATCATTACACCCTTTCGGTTCACAATTCCTGTTCTTTGTTCATCCATCATACAGATGCCCGCCACGCGATGGAATATTCATATTTGCATAAAATCCGTCCTTATTTGCACAACTGTGCTATACTAAAAAACAGAATGTTATTCAAATAGGAGTGAGAATATGGATGCAAAACTACTGGAATACTTAGGTCGTATCTCAGAAGAGGAACAGAATATCCTATCAGGATCAGGCGACGTCGAAGAGAGTATATACTCGACTACGAAGAAGTTTGTCGTTGACAGCAATAAAATGCTGCAGCGGCGAAAGCTCATCGACATAAGACCACATACGCGCTTTGTTAACTTTCCGAGGCACCGGCACAATTACATCGAAATTGTATATATGTGCAGTGGCACGATGACGCATATCATCAACGGTGAGGCGGAGATTGTTCTTGAATCCGGTGATCTGCTCTTCCTAAACAGGAAGGCGGAACATGAGATCCACAGATGTGGGGAAGAGGATATCGCGGTCAACTTCATCGTGCTCCCCGAGTTTTTCAATCAGGCATTTACGATGGTCGAGGGCAGCAATATGATCTTCGATTTTATCTTTGCGCGCGAGGATGGTTCTTTCAATGAAACCAGCTACATCCATTTTCAGGCGCACGATATCCTGCCTGTGCAGAATATTGCCGAGACCATGATTTGGTCCATTGTCAACAAACAGAATTATGAACGAAGTATCAATCAATCAACGATGGGACTTCTGATTCTCTACCTGCTCAATCACACGGATCGTATCAATGAAAATGACCCGAATCAATATGAAAAGAACATCGTCATCAAGCTGCTCAAATACATCGATGAAAATTATAAAGAAGCAAGCTTAAAGGAATTCGCGGCGGAACTAAACCTGCCGCTCTATTACCTGAGCAAGCTGGTTCAAAAGGAGACGGGGAGCACCTATAAAGAACTCTTGCAACTCAGGCGGCTCAACCGCGCCGTACAGCTTCTAACGGAGCGTCATATGTCAGTCGAAGAGGTCGCCTCCTCCGTCGGCTATGAAAACAACAGCTATTTCCACAAACTCTTTCGCGAAAAATTCGAAACGACGCCGCGTGACTTTAGAAAGCAGCATTTCAATGAGGAAAGCTTCCTTTCGCGGGAGCCGGAGCCGGCTACGAAATTTCCCGAGAAGTGGTCGTGAGGTTTCCTCCAGTGGTATCTAGTGATATGATAGCCATTGAATTGTGAAAGGCGTGATAGTATCTTAGAAGAATAGAAGTTGCAGCGTAAGACTCAGGAGAACTATTTATGACGCAATACTATCTGGCGATCGATATCGGCGCATCCAGCGGACGTCACATTCTCGGACACTTGCAAAATGGCCGCATGGAACTCGAGGAAGTGTACCGTTTTCCAAATAACATGGAAGAAAAGGGCGACAATCTTCTCTGGGATCACGAACGTCTTTTCGGTGAGATCATCCACGGTATGAAAGCGTGCAAAGCCCTTGGAAAGATTCCTGTCAGCGTGGGCATCGATACCTGGGGCGTCGACTACGTTTTGCTGGATGAAAACGATACGGTCGTTGAGCCGACATATGCCTATCGCGACCATCGTACAGACGACGTCGCCCGGGCTGTCTCGCAGATCATCTCCGATGAAGTTCTTTATACGCGCACCGGCATTCAGCGGATACAGATCAACACGCTTTATCAACTCTATGCCGCTAGGACAAAGACCCCGGAAGCGCTGGCAAAAGCGAGGATGCTGCTCTTTTCACCGGATTATTACCACTACCGGCTTTCCGGCGAGAAACTCTCCGAGTATACGATCGCAAGTACTTCGCAGCTGCTCGATGTAAGAACCTGTGGTTGGGATTTGGAACTGATCGAAAAACTCGGCATCAATCCGAACATTTTCATAAATCCGGTTCCGCCGGGAACCAGAGCCGGACGTCTTTTGACGGAGATCTCGGAACAGATCGGCTATTGCTGTGACGTCGTCCTTCCCGCAAGCCACGACACCGCATCCGCCATTATGGCGATCCCAAATTCGGATGCAAACAGATCGGCCATCTATATCAGCTCCGGTACGTGGTCCCTTATGGGCTGTGAACTGACGGAGCCGCTGACCTCGGAAAAGAGCCTGCGGTACAATTTCACGAACGAGGGCGGATACGACCACCGTTACCGCTATCTTCGCAACATCATGGGACTCTGGATGATTCAGTCTGTCCGCAGAGAATTGGACAATCAATATAAATTCGATGAACTCTGTGATATGGCTTCGGCCGCCCCGATCGCCTCACTTGTTGATTGCGAAGATGCGCGTTTTCTTGCGCCAAGCAGTATGACGGAAGCGATACGGGCTGCCTGTGCCGAATCCGGACAGCAAATACCTGAGGCGCCGGGCGAACTTGCAGCCGTCGTTTACAAAAGTTTAGCCAACACTTATCAGGAGACGGTTCGTTCGATCGCGGAAACAACAGGCAGGGCTTATGACGCGATTCACGTGCTCGGCGGAGGTTCGCAAGCCGCCTATTTAAATGAACTGACCGCGAAGGCGACGGGTCTTGACGTCTATGCGGGTCCGGGCGAGGCGACGGCCATCGGCAATCTTATCGCGCAGATGATCACGGCCGGGGAACTGAAAGACCTCTGGGAGGCGCGTGCGTGTGTGGCCGATTCTTTCGAAATCAAATACTATAGACCAGTGGAGTAAGACGAGAATGAAAACCTTTACAAATTTTGATTTCAATCTGTACACGGAGATCGTCTTCGGCAAAGATACGGAAAAGGATGTCGGTGCGCTGATTCAAAAACACGGCGGAACCCGGGTACTGTTTGTGTACGGTGCCGGGAGTATTAAAAAATCCGGTCTCTACGACCGGGTCGTTCGGTCGCTTCAGGATGCAGGTCTGTTTTTTACGGAACTCAGCGGCGTCAAGGCCAACCCCAAAAGATCCCTCGTGGAAGAAGGCATCCGGATTGCCCAATCGGAAGGTACAGACTTTTATCTGGCCGTCGGCGGCGGCAGCGCGATCGATACAGCAAAAGGAATTGCTTTGGCGATGGCAAATGACGGGGAGTACTGGGCATTTTTCAACGGTACCTCTGCGAAGAAGATGGCGCCGGTGGGGACGATCAATACCATTGCGGCCGCCGGAAGCGAGACCAGCTTATCCGCGGTGCTGGTAGATGACATCAATACGGGTTACAAACAATCTGTCGCGGGAAACAACGTCTGCCGCCCTGTCTTTGCGATCATGAATCCGGAGTTGACTTATTCCGTTTCGAAATATCAGACCGCAGCGGGCGCAACGGATATCTTCGCCCATACCTATATGCGCTATTTCACAAATTACGCCAGTTTCCTTGGAGATCGGTTCTGTGAAAGCGTCCTGAAAACCGTCTTGAAATACGCGCAGATCGCGATAGAAAAGCCGGACGGCTATGAAGCGCGTGCCGAACTCATGCTGGCGGCAGCGTTCAGCCACAACGAACTAACGGGCGTTGGAAGAGCAGGAGACCGAAGGGGCGGTGAACACGGCCTGGAAGTGCAACTCAGCGGGTATTACGATACCGCGCACGGCGCGGGGCTGGCAGTGATGATGCCCGCCTACCTGAAATATATCATTCTGCACGGTACGGAAGAACAGGTGGCTCGCGTTGCGGGGTTCGGTATCGATATCTTTGGCGTCCATGCCGAACCCGCCGATGTGACGGCAACAGCCTATGCCGGTATCCGGGCGTTTGAGTCCTGGCTGAGATCGATTGAAATGCCGACGACGCTGGCAGAGTTGGGTGTACCAAAGGCGGAAATTCAGGCCGCCGCCGCGCGGGCACTCAATGCCAAGGGCGGACACATCAGTGGATTCATTGAACTCGACCCCGCGGTTGCCGCAGAAATCTATCAAATCGCGGCAGGAACAGAACCCACAGGCGAGGAATAAGAAAAACGCTTACGCGCGGTTTGCGCTGCCGCAGACGTCGATCTTTGCGGATACAGCCGCACGTACTGCGTCTCTGGCGGCTGCGCCAAATTTTTTCGGGTCGATCGTGTCCGGATGTGCGGACAGGTATTGCGCACTTGCTTTCGTATAGGCGATACGCAGTTCCGTTGCGTAATTGACCTTGCAGATTCCGTTTTCAACGCAGGCTTTCACGACGTCATCCGGTACGCCGGATGTCCCGTGCATGACGAGGGGAACGCTGACTTTCGCCCGAACCTGCGCGGCGAGTTCGGTCTTGATATTTGGTTTCTCTTTGTAGACGCCGTGTGCTGTGCCGATGCCGATCGCAAGCGATGACACGCCGGTCTGCTGAACAAAGAGGGAGGCTTCCTCCGGATCGGTGTAACCTGCGCCGACGCTGTTGTTCACGGTATTGTCTTCTTTGCCGCCTACTTTCCCGAGCTCCGCTTCGACGGGGATGCCGCAGGCGCCGCACACCCGGACGACAGATCTTGACAAAGCCACATTGTCCTCAAAGCTTTCCTTAGACCCGTCGATCATGATGGATGTATAGCCCGCATACAAGGCATGGACGGCGGCGTCAAAGCTGTCGCCGTGATCGAGGTGTATCGCCACCGGTACGGCCGCTGTCTGTGAGACTGACGCCACGATGGCATAGTAGATTCCGGGAGAGGCATAGGATAGGGAGCCCGGAGTGAATTGGACGATGACGGGGGAATGTTTCTCCTCGGCCGCGCTCACAATCGCTTGTACCATCTCCAGATTCTCCGCATTAAAGGCGCCGACCGCATACCGTCCGGTTTGTGCTTTTGTCAGCATATCCACTGTTGTTACCAAAGCCATCGCATCCTCCCAGCCCGAATTTCGAATCTTAAATATTGCTCATTTTACCACAAGACAGAGCCTGCCGCAGAATGACCATGCAGGGAACGGTGATCCTCTGCGTCTTTGTTACGGAAAAAAGTCAAAAACATGTTGACAGAGGCTTGGGGAAAAAGGTATCATCACGCTACAAGCGAAACGTTTCGTTAAATTATTGAGGAATTATGGAAGATGATTTCGCTGATTTGCAGGATGGGAACCGGTTCTTACAGGAGCGGGAGGAGTTCGGATGAATCATAAAGAACGCGGCCTTGCACCCTTTAAACGGGGGAAAATGGACAGATTTCCGATGTGGTTCGGGGCTGCTCCGGAAGTTGCGACCAATATGAAGAGCATTTTGGGCGCAAAGAGTGAAGACGAAGTCCTTTATGACATTCTTGGTATCGACTACAAAACGATTCGTCCAAAATACGTCGGTCCCGAATTGGAAAAATATGAAGACGGATCCTGGGATACCGAGTGGGGGATCGTCCGTGCGGGCGCCCATTACGGGCAGGCAATGACGCATCCTTTGCAGCACGCGGAGACGATCGCGGACGTCGAAGCCTACAAGGGTTTTCCTGATCCCGACAACTATACTGTCAAATTTACCGAAGAAGAAAGGGAATGGTCGAAGGAGCATTGTGTCATCGGCGGCTGTTGGTCCTCGTTCTTCCATGACTCCGTTGAACTCATGGACATGGAAGACTTCTTCATCGCGATGTATGACAAACCGGGAGTCTGCGAAGCGATCATCAACAAATGTTTTGAATTCTATTATGAACTTGACCGCAGGACATTTGAAGCGAATCCCGGTGATATCGATATGTATTTCATCGGCAACGACTTCGGTTCCCAGCGTGCGCTTCTGCTGTCGCCCGACATGTGGCGAAAATTTTATAAACCTTCCATTGCAAAGCTTATCGCGCAGGCCAAGAGCCATGGATATGTCACGGCGATCCATTCCTGCGGCGACATCCATGAGATCATCGGCGACTTCATTGAGATCGGCGTCGATGCGATCAACCCGATTCAGGTCAATGCATCGAATATGAATCCGGAAATGCTGATCAAAGAATTTAAGGATGACTGCGTCTTCTTCGGCGGTATTGATGAAAACGATATTCTCAGGAGCGGAACGGCGCGGCAGGTGAAAGACGAGACCCGCCGCATCATCGACATCCTCGGACAGTACGGACGCTATATCGTGGCGGCTTCCCACGATTATATTTTGCCGGAAATTCCGGCGGAAAACATCATCGCGATGTTTGACGAAGCCAAACGTTATCGCACCGGGAGGGAGTAACCGCAGTTCGGTTGTCTCTGCCGAAAGGAAGGAGTTTGTCTTTTGGCGGATCAGGAAACAGACAAAAGCCAATTCATGCTTGACATGAGAGGCGTCTCCAAACAGTTCCCCGGAACCCTGGCGGTCGACAAGGTCGATTTCCAGGTCAAGGCGGGCGAAGTTCATGCGCTGATGGGCGAGAACGGCGCCGGCAAGTCCACATTGATGAAAATGCTGGCCGGGGCGTTCGGAGATTACACCGGTGATGTGTATATCGCCGGAGAGGCGATTCGGTTGTCAACGCCCAATACCGCGAAACAGGCGGGTGTTGCCATGATCTATCAGGAGCTCACGATCGCGTACAACCGCAGTGTGCAGGAAAACATCTTTGCCGGCAATATTCCGACAAAGCACAGACTTGTTGACAAAGCTGCCCTGCGCCGGATGACCATCGACACGCTGAAGCTGGTGAAGCTTGATGGCAAGGTCGATCCCGCGACGCCGATGAAAAACATCAGCCAGCATGAATCTCAGCTCATTGAGATCGCGAAGGCGCTGAAAGATGAACCCAAAGTGCTCGTGATGGATGAACCGACGTCGGCGCTGACAAACGATGAAGTTGAGACGATGTACTCCCTGATTCGCGAAGTGAAGGCAAAAGGCATCGCGATCGTCTATATCTCTCACCATCTTCAGGAAGTCTTCGAAATCGCAGACCGCGTTACCGTCCTGCGGGACGGCAAGCGCATCAATACCTGCAATGTGAAAGACGTCACAAAGGAACAGTTGGTCGAGATGATGGTCGGCGAGAAATTAGCGGATTTCTACAAGCGTACAAACAAAGAGATCGGCGACGTGATTCTCGAAGTTGAAAATCTGACGCATTACGGATTTGTACACGGCGCATCCTTTCATCTTCGGAAGGGCGAGATCCTCGGTCTTACCGGTTTGGCAGGATCGGGCCGAACGGAACTGGGCCGTGTGCTCGGAGGAATCGACCCCATGAATGTCGGGACTTACAAACTGGAAGGGGAGTCGATCAAGCCAAAGGATATGAATTATATGGTCAGGAAAGGCGTTGCCTATCTGACTGAAAATCGCAAGAAAGAAGGCCTTTCTCTGAGGCTGTCGGCGCAGGACAACGTATTTTCCGCGATCATCCCGCAGCTGTCGAGAGGGGGATTTACTTTCCCCGGCAGGGGAACGAAAACGATCAATGATCTTTATGAAGCGCTTCATGTCGTACCGAACGATAAGAAGATCACCGTAAGCAATCTTTCCGGCGGCAACCAGCAAAAGGTGCTGCTTGCCAAATGGATGGCGACCAAACCCAAAGTCCTGATTCTGGACGAGCCGACGCGGGGCGTTGACGTGGGTGCGAAAAAGCTGATTCACGACGTCATTGAAAGCCTTGCGGCGGAAGGCGTCTCGGTTCTCCTGATTTCCTCGGATCTGCCCGAATTGGTGCAGCTCTCAGACCGCATCCTCGTCCTGCAAAACGGACATTTGATCGGCGAGATGAACAAGGAAGATGGGTTTAGCGACAAAAAGGTATTGCTGGCGGCCAATGGAGAAAGGAGTGCATTAAGCGTTGAGTTCTGATAACAGTGCAAGCGTGGTAACGCTTAAGAGCAACACAGGGAAGGTATCGTTCAATACGATCGCAAATCGTTTCGGTGTATTTCTGATGATTGCTGTCCTTTTGGTCGTAGGTGCCTTTGCTTCGCCGCGGTTTTTCAGCGGCGCGAACTGGCTCAATATCCTATCGGCGGTTTCGATCCTCGGCATGGTGGCCGTGGGCGTCTCATTTGTCATCTACTGCGGCAAATACGGCGACATGTCCGTACCTATGGTCATGGCGCTCTCCGGTGTCATCTCTGTCGAATTCATGCGCTACGGCATCGTTCCGTCTTTTCTCGGTGCAGTCGCTGTAGGCGCGGTCATCGGTCTCATCAACGGTATCGTCATCGGCAAGCTGAAAGTCAACGCCATCATCTGGACGCTGGCGATGAACTTCATCCTCGAAGGTCTCATACGATGGTCTTACCACGGAACGCAGATCTATCCGGACATGGCGACGGCGGTAACTTACAAGACCGGTTTCCTGCTCCCGCTCATGGCGAAGCTTGACCCGAATATCATGAATATCGACCTCACGATGCGTGCGGAGAATTTCAATGCCCTTGCGCAGACCTACTTCGCCGGCGGTATTCCGCTCATGCTTGTTGTCATGGTCATCATTATGATCATCGGCTATTTCATTCAAAGCAAGTCTTCCTACGGGAACAAGCTCAAGGTCGTTGGCTCCAACTATGACGTCGGCAATATGTCAGGCATCCGCGCAACCACCATTGTCATGCTGGCCTTTATGATCTCTTCGATTTGCGCTTCCTTTGCCGGCGTATTCATTACGTCGGTCAATAAGGTCGGGGCCTTCTATGTAGGGGCAGGATATGATTTCCAGGCGGTCACGGCCATCATTCTCGGGGGCATGAGTCTGTCGGGCGGCCGCGGCAACATCATCGGCGTTGCCGGCGGCGTGATCATGCTCGGTTTGATCACCAATATTCTGAACCTTTTCGGCGTTGGAACCTTTACCCAAAAGATGATATCCGGTGCGATCTTTATCGTTGTGGTGGCGGTGAATGCCAACTCCTTAAGAAAGTTGGGGAAAGACGATGCGTGATAAAAATTTAAACAGCAAATTGAAAAACAATTTCGGCGCGAAGGCAAACGATTCTCGGATCTATATTTTCCTGGTTATCGTGTTTGTCATTATCGCGGCGATTTATCCTGCCTTCTTTACTTCAGGCAGTATCAAGGCGCTTGTATCAACGTCCCTGATCTACATCATCGTCGGTGTCGGATTCACCTACGTGATGATCGGCGGGAATTTCGATTTGTCGATCGGTTCGATCATCAATGCGGGCGCTGTTGTGACGATGGGAGAGTTTAACCGCTTCTACAAGATATTCGGCGGCGTGGAAGGCGGAGACTCCGCCCTGATCAAGGCCTGGATTCTTGCTTTTGCCTGTGCGATTGGGGTCGGACTTCTCATCGGTTTTGTCAATGGCTTTCTCGTGGCAAAGGTCAAGGTACATTCCTTTATTGTCACCATCGGTATGCTGACGACTGTGGCCGGCTTTGTCTATACGTACAGCCACGGCAACTCGATCAGTGCGAACACCTACTCCCTGGTAGACGTCATCGACAAATCCTTTGTCAAAATACCATACCTCGAGGTCTTTACGCCGAGGTTTGTGATCGCTATCATTCTGGTGGTCGTCTTTGAGTTCATCCTGCTCAAGACCAAATGGGGCTATGACCTATTCATGGTCGGCAGCAACAAAGAATCTTCTTTTTTCGCCGGAATCAATACGGTGAAGAAGGTCTGGATTACATTTATCATATCGGGATTTACAGCAGCACTGGGCGGCTCCTTGTTCGCTGTTTCGATGAATGCGGCGGTTCCGAACTTCGGCGAACGCGGCATCGCGCCTTTGATGTTCGTGCTGGCCGCCACGATCATCGGCGGAACGGCCATGCTTGGCGGCAGCGGCAGCGTGGTCAAGACGGCCGTAGCGACCATCGTCATCCAATCCATCTTCAGCTTTCTGATCAGTATGGGTATGGGCTTCGATGCGCAGGTTCTCGCCGCGGGCGTCGTGCTTGGCGCCGTGGTGTTCTTCGAATCCTTTTCGGTTTACCGGCAAGGGCTTAAAGAGGGCGAACGTCCCGCTTTGGTACTTGAGGCGGAACAGTTGAGGTTGAAGAAATAGATTGTCAATCAGCGGTGCAGTCCGCTTATTCGCAAGTTATCGTTGGTTATTATCAGTGTTTGCAGATGCCGGTACTGGTAGGAGGTAAATATTTTTCCGGCGGAGGTAGGTACTATTGTTACAGTTAAAGTCAACAATTCGTTATGTCAGTTTAAGGAGGAGTAAGTAATGAAGAAAAGTATGAGAACAGTGTTCGCGATCCTGCTTTGCCTTGTCATGGTATTTGCGTTTGCGGCATGCAGCAACGGCGGAAACAGCGGCGGCAGCAGTGCTCCCGCACCTGCTCCGGCACCTGCGGAAGAGGATGCGGATATCCCGGCAGCATCCGCTGACACCGAGGACAATCTGGCGAAGTCAAAGGCGATCGACATCAGCGGTCTGAAGGGCAGCGATGGTCAGCTTCTGCTGATCTACGGCAATGCAAGACCTGTTCCGGAAAGACCCGCAGATCCCAAGTCGCTTCCCGATGATGATCCGCTCAAGTATTGGGATATCGAGTATGCAGGCCGTACAACACAGAAGGCAGACCCGATCGTATCTCCGGCGGATGGCATCATCGGCAAGAAAATCATCATGATCGGTCAGTCCGAGCATCCGTACTGGGGCGCAGTATTCAATGGCGCTACCATTGCCGCGAATGCATACGGCATTGAGTTGACGACATGGAACCCGAACGGTGACCTCAATCAGCAGAATCAGCTGATCGACAAAGCCATCCAGGAAAAACCGGATATGATCATGCTCGCAACGCTTGATGCGGAAGCCAGCGTACAGCAGTTCAAGAAGATCTACGATGCCGACATCCCGTCCGTCGCATTCAACATGTTCCCGTCTGACGAAGCCATGCGCTACGTTACCGCGATCACAGGGCCGGACGACTTTGGTCAGTTCCGTCTGCTTGCCAAGACGGTCGCTGACAAAGTCGGCGGAAAAGCCGGCGTTGCTTACGTGACCCATCTGCCCGGCGGCTCGCCGTATTTCGCACGTGCCTACGGCCCGATCTCGACCTATGCACAAGACTATCCGGACATGAAGACCCTTGACCTTCAGTCCCCGGGGTTTGAAGCGCCGAAGACCAAGCAGGTCGTCGCGGACTGGATCACAAAATTTGGTGACCAACTCAACGTGATCATCCTCTCGGATGACTCTGCACAGTCCGAAGGCGCAGCACAGGCTGTCAAAGAAGCCGGACGTGACGACATCATCATGGTCGCGGCAGGCAACTCCAAGATTGGTATGGACCTCGTTAAGAGCGGCGGACTCTATGCGATCACCTATCAGTCCGCGGAAGCGGACGGCGCGATCCCGATCAAGGTCGCTGCTGACTACTTCAACGGTGAAAAGGTTGAAAATGCGTACTATCTGCCCCAGGCCATCATCACGAAAGACAATGTCGAACAGTATGAGCCTGCTGCTTGGTAGAGACATCCGGATTCACAAAGAGTAACAATTAGGTATTAATTGTATGCGCCGGATGTGCCCTGTGCACATCCGGCGTAACAAAAAGAAATGAAAGGCTGAACAAAATGCTTCATGACCCGAGCCATCCGATCCCGGTGCCGGTAGAAGAAGAGATCATTTTAGATCAAAACGATACAGACGTCCTGCGCCGACTCGGTGAGGTCTATGCCGCATACGGCCGCGAGGACGCGAAGAGCGGCAAACCCGCGCTTTGGCGCGCTATGAACGATCTACATTCAAAACGTCCCATGGTATGGATCGATGAGATCCCGTGGCACGAGATGAATGTGGAAGATGAATTGACGATCCTGTGCACGCATCCTTGGGCAAAAGAGCTCGAGCGGACTTTGCGCCGGACGATTTACAAACGAAAGCATATGCCGGCGGACATGGTGGTGAATGACTATTTTGAGTGCCCGAAGGTGTTTTACAGCACAGACTTCGGCATCCATGAAAAAGTCGAAATTGCCACTACCGACGCGGACAGCGACGTCGTCTCACGGCATTTTGAAATACAGATCAAAGACCCCGAAGACATCGAAAAGATACAGATGCCAAAAATCACCTTGATGGAGAAGGCGACCGAATACCGGCTCGCTGCCATGAAGGAACTCTTTGCGGATATCGGCGCGGTGAAACTCGTCGGCCAGACACATATCTGGTACACGCCTTGGGACTACCTCATTCGCTGGTGGGGAATTGAGGAAGCTATGATGGATCTCATCATGCGCCCAGAGATGGTGCACGCCGCCTATGAGCGCATGGTGTCCGCTTGGATGACCGAGATGGATCAGCTTGACGAACTGAATCTCCTTTCTCTCGACTGCAACAATACGCGGATTGGGTCGGGCGGATACGGTTATGTATCGGAACTTCCGGGGGCTGACTATGATTCGGATCCTGTACACCCGATCAACCAATGGGGCTGCTCCAATGCGCAGATATTTTCAAGCGTATCTTCCGACATGCATTGGGAATTTGCGATCGAGCACGATTTGAAATGGCTGAAGCGTTTCGGCCTGACCTACTACGGCTGCTGCGAACCGCTCGATTCCAAAATGGATATCCTGCGCCGCATCCCCAATCTGCGCAAGATCTCCGTATCGCCGTGGTGCAATACAGACAAAGTGGTGGATGCCGCCGGAGAGGACTACGTTCTGAGCCGGAAGCCGCATCCCGCCATCTTTATCAAGCCGCACATCGATATCGCGGAAGCAGAGCAACAGCTGCGTGACTTTCTCGATCAAGCAAAGGACAGCCATGTCGAACTGATCATGAAAGATATTTCAACCGTAGCGCACAATCCGAGGAACCTATGGGACTGGGAGAAGATGGCGATGCGCGTTGCGGAAGATTATGCAAAATAAGGAATGGCGAAGCAAGTTTTGGGAGGAAGTATAGCACGATGAGTTATGAAGAAAAATACAATCGATTGCAGGCGACTCTGAATCACAAAGAGGGAGACCGTGTTCCAATCAGCGATTTTTTTTGGACCGGGTATATGCGAAATGCCCGTAAGAAGTGGGGCGACGATGTGAACATGTACAAGAAATTCGATCTTGATTATGTTGTGGTCACTCCGAACATGGATCCCATCATCATGGATTTTGAAATCCTCGAAGAAAACGGGGAAGACGTTTTACTGAAAACAGGATTCGGCGCGACGGTCAGGCGCCGCGGCGATCTCCCGATGCCGCATTACGAATCTTTCTCGGTAGAAAAACCGGAAGATATGGCCGGTTTTAAATTCGACGCTCCGGACGATCCCCGGCGTTTCACCCGGGCAGGCGACGATCAGATCAACGGCCTCGGCGACGATCTGGTTCGGGGGATTCCGAGCTGGCAGGATCGTTTGGAATCTTTCGGGAACGGCACGGAAATTCCGATCTTTGGCTCCGTCAATGAAGGATATGAATTCCTCTGGAGATGCATCGGTACGGAGAACGCACTCTACTGGATGCTGCTGGAGGAGGAGCTTTTTGCTGATTTTGTCTCGCGCATCGGGGATTTCCTCGTCGCATTTACGAAAGCGCAGATCGAGTGGGGCAAGGGCAAACTCGCGGGCATGTATATCTGGGGGGACGTTGCCTATGTCAATGGCATGCTGTTTTCGCCTGAAAAATGGCGTGAACTCTTCAAGCCGATCACGGCGCGCATCATCGCGGCGTGCAGAGAAGCCGGTCTCATGACGATCTATCACGGATGCGGCAACGCGACGCTCATCTACGATGATCTCATTGAGATCGGACTCGAGGGCTACAATCCGGTTGAAGTGAAGGCGCATCTGGATGTGTTGGAGCTGCAAAAGGATTTTGGCGGCAGACTTGCTTTCGTGGGCAATATCGATGTGCGTGAACTCGAAAGCGGCGACAGAGACCGCATTAAAAAACAGGTATTGTACAAGCTGCAGGCCGGCGTCGGCGGTGGCTACATCGTTCAGAGCGACCACTCGGTCTCAAGTGATGTGCTGCCTGAGAGTTACGAATATATGGTAGAACTCGTAAGAGAATACGGAAAATATCCGCTTGACCTTGAACGGATCCGGCGGGAATTGGCGGAGGAATCAAAAGCAGGAGGGACCTTATGAAAATCGGAATCAGACCCACCATTGACGGACGGGAAGGCTCGCAAAACGTGCGTGCCAGTCTGGAAGTACAGACGATGGATTTAGCAAAGACCGCCAAGGATCTCATTGAAGCGAATGTGAAAGACCGGGATGGCAATGTTGTCGACTGTGTGATCGCGGACGGGACGATCGCGGGCGTAGCGGAAGCCGCAGCCTGTCAGGATAAGTTTGACCGCGAAGGCGTATGCGGCACTTTGACCGTGACGCCGTGCTGGTGCTACGGCAGCGAGACAATGGATATGGACAAGAAGACGCCGAAAGCGGTCTGGGGCTTCAACGGCACAGAGCGTCCCGGTGCTGTCTATCTCGCGGCCGTACTTGCCGCGCATACACAAAAGGGTATTCCCGCTTTTTCGATTTACGGACATGAGGTTCAGGATGCGGATGACAAGACCGTTTCGGAGGACGTCAAAGAGAAGATCCTGCGTTGGGCCAGAAGCGCTGTTGCGGTCGGAGAAATGAAAGGAAAGGCGTATCTTTCCGTCGGCAATGTTGCGATGGGCATCGGCGGCAGCATCGTCAACCCCGAACTTTTCGAAAAGTATCTTGGGATGCGCTGTGAATACAAAGACATGACGGAGATCATTCGCCGTGTGAACGAGGGTATCTACGATCCTGAGGAATATGAAAAAGCTTATCAGTGGGCAAAGGAAAACTGCACGCAGAATGTTGACGTCTACGGCCAGGAAGAAATGTCACAGGAATACAGCGACGGGATCTGGTCCTATGTCGTCAAAATGACCCTGATCATGCGTGATATGATGCAAGGCAATCCCAGGCTCAAAGAACTTGGCTTTCACGAGGAAAGCAACGGCAATCATGCGATCGCCTCAGGTTTTCAGGGGCAGCGTCAGTGGACCGACTTCATGCCGAACGGAGACTTCATGGAGAGTATTCTCTGTTCTTCCTTTGACTGGAACGGCATCCGGCGTCCATCCGTTGTCGCTACCGAAAACGATTGTCTGACGGGGATCTCCATGCTCTTCGGTCACCTGCTTACGAATACGGCGCCCCTGTTCAGCGACGTCCGTACTTTCTGGAGCCCGGAATCCTTCAAGCGCGTGACAGGCAAAGAACTGACAGGATATGCAAAGAACGGCATGATTCATCTCATCAACAGCGGCGCAACCTGCGTGGATGCGACCGGTGAGCAGGAGAAGGACGGCGTGCCGATGATCAAACCTTTTTGGGAAATTCGTGAAGAAGAAGCGAAGAAATGTTTGGAAGCGACGAAATGGTCGCCGGCAAACCGCGGGTATTTCCGCGGAGGCGGATTTAGTTCCACTTTCCGCACGAAAGGCGGCATGCCGCTGACGATGATTCATATGAACTGGGTGGACGGGCTTGGGCCTGTGCTGCAGATCGCAGAGGGCTATACCTGTGAATTGGATGAGGAATCGGCAAAGAAACTCGAAGACCGCACGGATCCCGGTTGGCCGTCCACTTGGTTTGCGCCGACCCTGACCGGAAAGGGCGCCTTCAAGGATGTCTACACCGTGATGGACAAATGGGGCGCAAACCACGGCGGCAGCGTCGCGGGACATGTCGGCGCAGACCTCATCACCCTTGCCTCCATGCTTCGAATCCCCGTGAATATGCACAATGTGCCTGAGGAAAAGATCTTCCGTCCGAGTGCGTGGAACGAGTTTGGCACGGAGGATTCCGAAAGCGTGGATTATCGTGCCTGCAAGAATTACGGTCCGCTGTATCAATAGATCGAGGAGGGGGAGAGACCAATGAGAGTCGGACAAGTCATCAAACTCAGACCGGAGTACGCGGAAAAATACAAAGAACTTCACGCAAATCCGTGGCCGGAGATCGATCGCATGATTAAGCAGTGCAAGATACAAAACTATTCGATTTATGTTTTTGACGGTCTGCTCTTTTCCTACTTCGAATATGTTGGGGATGACTATGAAGCGGATATGGCAAAGATGGCAGCCGATCCAAAGACACAGGAATGGTGGGAACTGTGCAAGCCATGCCAGCAGCCGATAGATGCGGCAGGCGAGAATGATTGGTGGTATAACATTGAAGAGGTTTACCACCTGGATTAAGAGAGGAAATCAAAGATGCTGCAAAATATACCTAAGATCTTGTCGCCCGAACTTCTGAGCGTGCTTTGCGCGATGGGGCACAGCGACGTCATCGTACTGGCGGACGGCAATTTCCCGGTCGGCGCGTATGCAGGCGAGCCGGGTATTCAAATCGTCCGTGCGGACGGGCACGGTATTCCGGCATTATTGGATGCGATCCTGACGCTCATTCCGCTGGATTCTTATATCGACAAACCGATCCGGCTCATGCAGAAGATGGACGTCGATAAGGATCTCGAAATCGCGGTCTGGAAAGACTATGAGAAGATCGTCAGGAAGCATGAAAAGCGCGGCAAGAAGGCCATTGGCCACTATGACCGCTTCGAATTCTATGAACAGGCAAAGAAAGCTTATTGTATCGTCTATACGGGAGAAGAAGCCGTCTATGCCAATATCTTGCTCCAAAAGGGAGTTGTGAAGTAGCATTTATGGCGACGACGATCAAAGACATCTCGAAGCGAACGGGACTCGGCCTTGCGACGATCTCAAAATACCTGAACGGAGGCCATGTACTGCCCGAGAATAAGGTAACGATTGAACGCGCGATCAAAGAACTCGATTATTCGGTGAATGAGATTGCCAGGGGGCTGAAGACACGCCGTACGAAGACGATCGGCATCATCGTGCCGGAGCTCGACAACACTTTCTTCATGCAGGTCGTCAAGGCGATGGAAGTCGTGCTGAAAGCGGGGGGCTATGCCGTTATCCTCAACGACTGCCGCTCGAATAAGGAACTGGAGATGGAGTCCATCGAATTCATTCTCAACAAAAAAGTCGATGGGATTATTAGTTTCCCGGTAAGCACACATGGAAAGCATCTGACGGCCGCGCTCGAACAGCATGTGCCGATCCTGCTGGTAGACCGTCTCGTCCCGAGATTGCAGGGGAAAGTAGATAGCATCTCTGTCAACAATACGAATATATCGCGGGAAGCGACGCAGTATCTCATTGACCATGGACATCGGAAAATCGGTATCGTCGTCGGGCCTCAGGATGTATACACGTCAGAGGAACGCTTGCGGGGCTATGTGAAATGCATGGAAGAGAACGGCATTTCGATTGACCCCGATTTTGTTGCGCGCGGCGAATATTCGGTTGAGGGCGGATTCAAAGCGCTGAAAAAACTTCTGGCCAAGAACAAAGGGATGACGGCCGTCTATGCGACGAACCACGACACGACCTTGGGAGTGCTCATGGCGATCAACGAGGCAAATCTGCGTATCCCGGACGACATTTCCTTTCTCGGCTTTGATAGTGCGGATTGGGCGAAGATCATCGAACCCGCGCTTACGATCGTCGCACAGCCAATCAGCCAACTCGGCAGGCAAGGGGCTGAGATCATGTTGAAGCGGCTGAATCCGGGGAAAGAGGAGTATGCGCATCAGGAGCTCGTGCTCGGCGCGAAATTGAACATCGGCGGATCTGTGAAACAGGTTTAGAATGTGTAAATATCTTCTTGGCATCGATATCGGCACATCCGCTGCGAAACTCATGCTTTACGGCACGGACGGAGTTTTTATCGCGCAAACAAGCGGAGACTTCGTTGTGATTCGCAAGGACGCCGGATGGGCTGAGCAGGATCCGAATGTGTGGTGGGACGTGGTGTGTGGTGCGATTCGCAGGCTGCTCACAGAAACGAAGGTCGCTCCGCGGGATATCATCGGCGTCGGCGTGGACGGCCAAAGCTGGTCTGCGATCCCGATCGATGCGGAAGGCAATGTCCTATATAACACGCCGATCTGGATGGATACGCGCGCGAAAGATATCTGTGAGGAACTAAAATCGTCCATCGGTGAGGATGCGATTTTTCAGATCTGCGGCAATCCGCTTGAGCCGACCTATACAACGCCAAAGATTCTCTGGTACAAGAAACATTTGCCAGAGGTTTACAAAAAGACAAAGAAGATTCTGCAGTCCAACAGTTTCATTGCCTATCGTCTGACGGGTGCACTCTCCCATGATCTCTCGCAGGGCTACGGTCTGCATTTCTTCGATATGCGGACGTGCGCGTTAAATATTGAAATGTGTGAGCGCATGGGAATTGATCCGGAGCTGATTCCTCCGCTCTTTGCCAGTCATGAAGTCGTCGGGGCGGTGACGGAGGATGCCGCAGTGCGTACGGGTCTGGCTGTTGGCACACCCGTGGTGGCGGGCGGTCTGGATGCCGCATGCAGCACGCTCGGCGCCGGCGTCATCCGCGCCGGACAGACACAGGAACAGGGCGGTCAGGCCGGCGGTATGAGCATCTGCATCGATGAATATCATGCAGACCCGCGGCTGATTTTGAGTCCGCACGTGGTGCCCGGCACGTGGCTGCTGCAGGGCGGCACGGTCGGCGGCGGCGGAATCTTGAATTGGTTCGAAAAAGAGTTTGGCGCGCAGGAACGCATGGATGCCGCCGCGCAGGGCGGCTCGGTCTTTGCCCTGATGGACGAAGAAGCCGGGCAAATTTCCCCGGGAGCAGAGGGCGTCGTTTTCCTGCCCTATATGTCCGGGGAGCGTTCTCCGATCTGGGACGACAAGGCGAAGGGCGTCTTTTACGGGCTCGATTACACAAAGACGCGCGCCCATTTCATTCGCGCAAGCCTGGAGGGGGTTGCTTATTCTCTGATGCACAATCTGGATGCCGCGAGCGAAGCCGGGGTGGAAGTCGATGTACTGCATGCTGTCGGGGGCGCTGCGAAGAGCGCGCTGTGGTGCGGAATCAAAGCCGACATTACCGGGAAAGAGATCATGATGATGCAGGCGGACGCCGCCGCGTCAATCGGTGCGATCATACTGGCCGGGGTAGGCGCAGGCATCTATCGGGACTTTGAGGAAGCGGCTTCGGTCTTTGTGAAAAGCGGCAGACGTATCCGCCCGAATCCGGACAACAGAGGGGTCTATGAAAAAGGCTACAAAACCTACCGCAAGTTGTACGAGCAATTAAAGGATTTGACATCAGGAGAACAATCATGAAAGCAGCAGTCCTCTACGGCAACGAAGATATAAGATATGATGATTACGAAACGCCGGAAGTTGAGCCCGGCACTGTAAAAATAGCTGTCAAAGCAAGCGGCATCTGTGGCAGTGACGTCCCGCGTGTGCTGCATAACGGCGCACACTACTATCCCATCGTACTGGGTCATGAATTCGCGGGGGAAGTCGTCGAAGTCGGGGAAGGCGTCACGAAAGTGAAGGTGGGTGACACGGTCACGGGCGCGCCGCGCATCCCCTGTATGGTCTGCGCAGACTGTGTGGCGGGCAATATCGCACAGTGCACGCATGACAGCTTCATCGGCTCCAGGCAGCAAGGCAGTTTCGCGGAATACGTTGTGATTCCCGAAGCCAATGCCGTACCCTATGATCCGTCTGTTCCCGCCGAGACGGCTGTATTTTTTGAACCGGCGACGGTGGCGGCGCACGGTGTGATGCAAAACGATTATGCGGGCGGGGAATACGTCGCGGTGATCGGTGCCGGCACGATCGGCCTCTTCGTCGTCCAATGGGCGAAAATCTTCGGAAGCCGGAAAATCGTCGTCTTTGATGTGGATGATGAGAGGCTCGCGCTGGCAAAAGGATTCGGTGCTGACGAGGGCGTCAATTCGTTGTCGGAGGGCTATTTGGAAAAAGCAAAAGGGCTTACAGCGGGGGCTGGCTATGCGCAAGTCTTTGAAGCGGTCGGAAGCAACGCAACGCTCCTTATGGCGCTTGAACTCGCCGCCGCGAAGGCGCATGTCGGTCTCATCGGTACGCCGCACGATACGGTCAGCTTTACCAAACCGCAGTGGGAGATCATCAATCGCAAGGAATTGACGCTCAGAGGTTTCTGGCAGGGCTACAGTCTCCCGTTCCCCGGCCGGGAATGGGAACTCACAGCGCACTATTTCGCGACGGGGCAACTCCGGGCGGATCCGTCGTTCATCGACCGGAAGTATCCGTTGTCAGAGGCTGCGGAAGCGTTTGCGCGATTCAAAAATCCAAAGAACATACACGGAAAAATTCTGTTAGTCAATCAATAAGCCTTGTTTTAGTCATGTCAATGAGAAAGGAATGAAATATGGGAAATCAAATCAATCCGGCAGATGTGCCAAAGCGGACATTATATACAGGAGAGCAGATTCCGGCGATTGGAATGGGGACGTTCGGTTCTGACCGTTTTGGTGCTGCGGAAGTTTCGGCGGCTGTCTCGGGAGCGATACGCGTCGGTTACCGCCTCTTCGACTGTGCGGCGGTCTACGGCAACGAGAACCTGATCGGTCAGGTGTTTGCGGACGCATTCGGCGAGGGCGTCGTGAAACGCGAGGAACTCTTCATTACCTCGAAGGTTTGGAATGACCAGCATGCGCCGGGCAATCCGACGAAGTCGGTGAAGAAGACGCTGGCCGACCTCCGAATCGAACATATCGATATCACATTTTTACACTGGCCTTTCCGCAACTACCATGCGCCGGGATGCGACGGCGACGCGCGCAACCCCGATTCACACCCGTTCTCCGCTGAGGAATTCCTCGAGACTTGGAGCGAGTTTGAAAGTCTGGTAGATCAGGGATTTACGAGACATATCGGGATGTCGAGCATGACGATTCCGAAACTCGAGGCCGTACTTCCCAAAATCCGAATCAAACCTGCGATCATCGAAATGGAACTGCATCCCTGTTTCCAGCAGCAAGAACTGTATGATTACATCCGTGCCCGTGATATCCAGGTCATCGGCTTTTGTCCGATCGGTTCGCCCACACGTCCCGACCGCGACAAGACGCCGGAAGATCATGTGGACATCGCAGAGCCGGTCGTCGCCGGCATTGCAAAGAAACACGGCGTCCATCCGGCTGTCATCTGTCTGAAATGGGCCGTACAGCGCGGACAGATTCCGATTCCATTTTCTGTTTACGAAAATGAGTATTATGCAAATCTACTCAACGTGATCGTGGATCCCCTTACAGACGAAGAAATGGCGCAGCTGAAGACCGTCGATGCAAATGACCGCCTCATCAAAGGTCAGGTTTTCCTGTGGGAACATGCGGACAGCTGGAAAGATCTTTGGGACCTGGACGGAACGATCACAAAATAACGAAACACGAGGTGTGTCAATGAAGTATCCGATTCGGGACATGATCAACAGAAGAGCGGCGGGCGAAAAGGCGGGGATGTACTCCGCCTGCACGGCCAATGCGCACGTACTTCGCGCGGTCTTTGCGGCAGCGCGGGAGCACGGGTCCGCAGCGCGCCCGGTGCTGCCCGTATTGATCGAAGCGACTGCGAATCAGTGTAATCAGTTCGGCGGTTACACAGGCATGGTTCCCGCGGATTTTGTACGTTTTGTGTGCACACTGTCGCGGGAGGCCGGTTACGATTCGTCTCTGCTCATCCTTGGCGGCGATCATTTGGGTCCGCTTGTCTGGCAGGACGAACCAGAGAAAACTGCGATGGCGAAGGCCGAAGATCTCGTGCGCGCCTATGTGGCAGCGGGGTTCAGGAAGATTCACCTCGATACGAGTATGCGGCTTGCCGACGATGACGCCGCCGTTCGTTTGTCTGATGAGACCATCGCGCGCCGAGCCGTGCGTTTGGCGCTTGCCTGCGAGGAAGAAGCCGCACGCACCGGCGTCTATCCGGAATATGTGATCGGCAGCGAAGTCCCGATTCCGGGCGGCACGCAGGAGGAAGAAGACGGGGTGTGCGTCACTTCTCCGGCAGATTTTGAACAGACATTTTTGGCATTTCGCACGGCTTTTGAAGCAGCCGGCCTTTCGGACGCATTTGCCCGCGTCGTAGGCGTCGTGGTCCAGCCCGGCGTAGAGTTTGGCGATGATCAGATCATCGAATACAATCGCGCCAAAGCGGCCGATCTGACCCGGAAATGCGGCGAAAGCGCCTATCGGCAAATTGTCTTCGAAGGACATTCGACCGACTACCAGACCCCGGCGAGCCTGCGCGAGATGGTCGAAGATGGGATTGCGATTCTGAAAGTCGGACCGGCTCTCACGTTCTATTTCCGAGAAGCCGTCTTTGCGCTCGCGGAGATTGAGCAAGAACTGGGCATAGGAGACCCTTCCGATTTCAAGGCGGTGCTCGAATCTGCCATGCAGGGCGCGCCGGACAACTGGCAAAAATATTATCGCGGTACAGAGGCGGAGCAAGCTTACAAACGCAAATACAGTCTCTCCGACCGCAGCCGCTACTATTTTCCCGACGACAGGGTGCGGGAAGCGTTCGCGAAGTTGATTCAAAATATCGACCGGAGCGAAGCGCCCATCTCCATCCTGTCTCAATACCTGCCGTCCGCTCTGGCGCGGCTCCGGCGCGCGGGGAAGAAGGCTCCCTATGCCGCAGAAGATCTGATCGAAGCGCGCATCAAAGATGTGATAGAGGAGTATTTGTACGCAACCGGAGATATCCGGGATGATCACTGCTTTAATCGCAATTTAATCTTCTCACAATGAAGAGTTAAACTTCGGTTGGTATTATGACGTTAATGGATTTTGCCCCTTGGCGTAAAATGACGTAAGATACCAGCGGAGGAAACGATGAAAGTCACAAAACAGAAAATAGACCGGCTCGCAGATCGTGCGGGCGTCAGTGCGGATGTTGCGAAGGATGCGCTCGAACGCGCGGACGGAGATCTCCTTGAAGCAGTGATCCTGCTGGAAAAAGAAGGCAGGCTGGGTTCCCGCGGCACCGGGAACGGCACGAGTTGGTCTACAAGCAGCGGTGTTCCTGCCATGATCGGTGTGGACACAGACTTTGTGATTCTCGACGACGTGCCCGCACCGGGTTCCGGCACAGAGAAAGTCACCGGCGAGCCCGTAAACGGCAGCGGATATGCCCGGCCGGAAGCCGGAACGGGCGGCGCGCAGACCGCCGGTCAGGCAGCGGGATCGGTCGCAGAACCGGCATCTGGTCAAGCCGCCGGCCCGGCAACAGAAGATTTTGTGGGCGGGCCTCCTCCCGGAGGATATTACGGCGAGCAAACGTCCCGCGGGCCCGGTTATGAGTCGGCTGGCGGACAGGGAGCGGCGGGCGGGCCGCAAGGCGGATTTGGCGGATACGGCAAGCAGCAGCAATATTATTATGATAAAAAAACGCGGACATACCGGTATCGCGATGAGTCGACAGATTTTGAGGACGGCATGAAATCTTTTGGGCGGGCGCTGCTGCGTATCCTGCGCGCGAGCGTGGAGAACCATCTTGAGGTTTGGTATAGGGGCGAGCGGCTGTTTCATTTTCCGGTCATCCTGTTCCTTTTGCTCTTTGTCCCTTGGATTTTTTGGACGTCTCTGTTGACGGCGGTGATCGGGTTGATGGCCGGCTGGCGGTATCGGTTCACGGGGCCGCATCTGGGACGGAAGGATTAAGATGGCTGACGTGAGCGTGTGCAAGTGGCAGGCAGGGCGCAAGGACGGAGAATGGATGAAATGGCGGAGACGGTAAAAACGACGAAAGTAAGCGAACGAATCCTGATCGTCGAGGACGACGAGAAGATTGCCCGCATGATCGAACTGGAGCTTGGACATGAGGGTTATGAGACCGAGAAGGCGTTCGGTGGTGTGGAAGGGCTGACAACTGCGGAGAATGGGGAGTTTGATCTTGTGTTGCTCGACATCATGCTGCCGGGGATGAGCGGGATCGAAGTACTCAGGCGGCTGCGCAAGGTGAAAGATGTGCCGGTCATCCTGCTGACCGCGCGCGATGAAACGGTCGACAAGGTACTGGGGCTCGATAGCGGTGCGGACGATTATGTGACCAAACCGTTTGTGATTGAGGAATTGCTCGCGCGGATCCGCGCCTGTATCCGCAAGCATGCGAAGACGGATGCGGCAGGCGGAGCGGGCGCCGATGCTGAGGCGGAGGAACGCGTGCTGGGGCTCGAAACGGACGCGGGGAAGCTTGTGCTGGATAAAGATGCCTATGAAGTGAATTTTGCCGGCGAACCGGTAGAGCTTACGCGCAAGGAGTTTGATTTGCTGGTCTGCCTGCTTGAAAACAAGGGGCGCGTGATGAGCCGAGAAGCGCTGCTCAATCATGTATGGGGCTATGACTATATTGGAGAAACAAATGTCGTCGATGTGTATATACGTTTTTTGCGCAGCAAGATCGATGAGCGATTCGGCGTGAAGACGGTGACGACGGTGCGCGGCGTGGGGTACAAGGTGGGACTCGATGGGTAAGATGGAGCGGACGGACAAGCCGGACAAACGGGACCGAACGCCGGCCGGCCAGGCACATCGGCGCATCGCTTTGCGGTTGTCGGGAAGTATTTTAGTCCGGCAGGTTTGCGCTTTTGTTTGCGTTGATGTCGTGCTATTTTTGCTGATCGTCCTGGCGCGGACGGATGCTGCCATTTTCGAAAACGTAGCGACGGGCGATGTCGATTTGACGCAGTTTGCCCTTTGGCTGAAGTCGCTTCCCTATTTTGATGTCACCATGTATGCCGTGCTTATCACGATCGGTGTGGTCGAAGTACTGACACTGATCGATTCTACGTTCAAGCTACGCGGGGCAATTCGCAGGCAGCTCGAGCCGCTGCGCGAACTACGGGCGGCAACCGACGCCTATGCGGGTGCGTTTGCGGAGGCGGACGGAGAAACAGCAGGCGGCGGTGCCAGCGCTGTTGGCAGTGGAGCATCCGGGCTTGGGGCGGATACCGAGGCGCTCAGGCGTATGGCCGAATCTCTCAGAAGTGTGGACGCCCGTGATATGGAAACGCATTTGTCGGCACAAGCCGTGTCGCCGGAACTCGTGCCGCTTGCCACCGCCATCGATGAGATGCTCGCACGGCTTGAGGCGAGCTATGTGGCGCAGGCCAAGTTCGTGTCTGATGCTTCGCACGAACTCCGGACGCCGATCGCAGTAATCCAGGGCTATGCCAATATGCTGTCACGCTGGGGCTCGGAGGATCCCGATACGCTCCTCGAATCGATCGAGGCGATTCGAGGCGAGGCGGAATCCATGCGTCTGCTTGTAAATCAGCTGCTCTTCCTCGCGCGCGGGGACAATGATACCCTACAGTTCGAGATGGTTCGCATTGACCTCGTACCCATCCTCGAGGAGGTATTGCGTGAAGAGATGATGATCGATGATATGCACGAAATCGAAGCGGATCTGCCGGAGGTTCCCGTTTGTGTTCGAGGTGATGCCGCACTCATCAAACAGTTGGTGCGTATTCTCTGCGACAACAGTGTGAAATATACCCCTGAGGGTGCGGGAATCTCCTTGTCACTGCATGTGGAGTATGGCAGCGCGCTGATCGTGGTGAGCGATGAAGGGCCGGGGATCGCGCCTGAGGTGTTGCCGCATGTGTTCGAGCGTTTTGTCCGGGCCGATGAGGCCCGCACACGCAATACCGGCGGCTCGGGGCTTGGACTATCGATCGCACTTCAGATCGCGGAGCACCACGGCGGCCGCATAGAAGTATTCAGCAGAGAAGGACTTGGAAGCCGGTTTACGGTCGTTCTTCCGCTGGCGGGGTAGCTTGCGAGGAGGGGTATTCGAGCGGGATTGGCTCTCCCATTATTTTCGGGACGCTGCCTGTGTGGACTAGGAAAAAGCTTTTGACGCGCGCGCCGAACTCGCGAACATCGTTTTGAATGGCTTGGTGCTCGGCGTCGGGCGCCGCTACACCGATTGCGTCCAGGCCGAGTTGATTTGCAAGATACAGGGCGCGATATAGGTGGAAACGCTGGGTCACGATGACGATCTTGTCCGCTTTGAAGATATTCTTTGCGCGGTAGACGCTGTCGTAGGTGCTGAATCCGGCATGATCGAGATAGATATTTTCTTCGGTGAGGTCGATCGCCGCACCGTTTGTAGCCGTATACTCCTTCATCGCTTGTACTTCATTGTACTCGGCCGTGCCGTTGTCGCCTGAGAGGAGCAACAGATCGCTCACTCCGAGTGTATACAGTTCCATACCTTCATCAAGCCGGTTTGCGAGGATCGGACTTGGCCCGTATGCGCTGACAGAAGCCCCCAGTACGAGAATGGCGTCTGCGCCGCCGTTCGCATCCGCCCAGGCATCTGCTTCGTCCGTCGTGAGGATATACGGCTTCGCTGTTTGGACAACGAGGATATTAAGAACCACAAAAATGGCGATAACAATAATAACGGCAAGCCGCACCCACCGGAGCAATTTCTTTACAAACATGCTTATATGATATCCGACCGGAGGACCCGGAGCAAATTAAGAGTCTGTGTCGTTTCAGGTTAGATGTCGTAGGAGTCTGTCTCGTCATCCAGCGTGGAATCGCCTGTAAACTGTGCCACGATATTCGATGCCACCCGTACGCCGGCCGAGGTATAGGCAACGATTTTTTCCCAGTAGGTGAACACGAGAACGAGAATACCTACCAGGGCAATGATGGCCGCGCCGATCCCAAACATATATCCAAATGCTTTTTTCATTGTTGCCTCCATAAAAACTTCGCGTTTACGTTCATTCTGCTCTATGAATCATTCAAACACGATTCCCGTCCCGTGTCAATTCGTCCGGGTTTGGACGGGATTCATTTGGAAAATTAGGTTGCTGTCACGCATTTGTCATTCTGTAGCGGACTTGCAGAATGACAGCGTGAACAGCAACAAAGTTTGCTCTTTGCGCTGTTTTTGTGATATATTCCAAAACATTAGATGATACTGAGGAGGCTCACAACAGTGCATATTTCTCCCGAAATGCTCAAAGATTATTTGCTATCGGAGCTCAAAGAGGTTCGCGTCTACGGAAATTCGAAGGTTCGGTACAAGGATCTCCGTCTGCCGGAAGAGGGCGCTGCCTACGAAAAAGATCATCTGTATCTCATGACGCCGACGCAGTTCGGGGATGCTCCTGCCGGCATATCCGCGATTGTGCCGAAAATCATCAAGAAGGTTTCCGTGAAGCCGGAGACCAGTCTGATTTGCGCAGCCTGCGAGCCGAGCCGTCTTTCCAATCTTGTTCGTGCCTGTTTTACTTTGTATGGCGATGTCTTTCAGGATCTCTATGCGTCATTCGCGGGGGGTGCTTCGTTGGAAGAGATCCTGGAAAAATGTACGCCCATTCTAAAAAACCCATTTTTTGTGGATGATTCGAGCTATTGCACGCTCGCGCGCCTACGCAATTATCCGACGAGTAATTTCAGGGACAGTGAATATCATTATTTGCGGAAGAACGGCCATCATTCGGCGGACTACATCTTCGCCATGCTCAACAGCAGTGTTTCGGTGGAATCCTCCGCAATCTCCCCTCGGCCCATCATTCACAAGCTGGAGTTCCTGACCCATAGATCGCTGTATAGTACGATTAAAGTAGACGGTGAGATCGCTGGTTTCTTTTCTTGCATAGAGATCGACACGCCATTTACGCCGGGCACCATGGATATCTGTGAGATCCTGACAGAGTTCCTGAGTCATGTGCTGGCGCATCAAGCCAATATGCCTCAGGTCAGACAAAAGAGTCTGGACAATGATCTCTTTCTCGGAATCCTTAGCGGCAGCATCGTCGATCCCGAACTTACAAGAGCCGCCTTTTTGCAGGCGGGCTTGACCGAAGGCGACTATTTTGTCGTCTATGTGGTTACCAATGTCAATGTGTCAGAGAATACCTTTCTCTTGCCTCGGCTCATGGAACTGTTGATAAGCAATCTTGATGGCGGGTTTGCGGTCGCGGACGGTTCGAATATCATCCTTGTCATCAATGCAAAATTGGACGATGCGCGCCGGGATCGGCTTGTGCATCTGCTCACCTTCTATCTTGGCGAATTTGACGTCACCATTGGGTTCTCGCTCGGCTTCACCGACCCAAAATGGCTGCCGACTTATTGCGGGCAAGCTATGGCAGCGACTAGGCTGGGCGTGCTGAACGGTGTGGAGCGTAAGGTATACGGTTATGGGGATGTGGCCCTATATGATGTCCTGGAGAAATACGGCGATCGTGCGCAAAGGCTCGCGGTTTGCCATCCTGCCGTGTTCGTGCTGCTCGCGCACGACCGCGAGAAGAAGATGGACTTGTTTCCGACCCTTAAAGGTTTTGTCGAATGTCTTGGGGATACTGCTGTGGCGGCGGAACGGCTCTTCCTGCACCGCAACTCACTCTATTATCGATTGAAACAAATCAACGCGCTGACGGGAATCGATCTCACGGATGAGCGTGTTCGCTCGCATATCACACTTTCGATTCGTATTTTGGAGATCAATGGAGAATTGTAGGGGGCGAACGACACGTGCCGCATGTGTTGAAGGATACTGATCGGCGGGGGAATAAGATTGAGACTTGACGGGAAAGGAATAGACGGTAAAGTGGATTTACAGTATCAAAATCAGTAGTGATGTGTATTGTGAAGGAGGGAAATTTTGAAAAATAAGATACAGTCCATTGAACAAGCGATCGAGCCAATCGGCGACGGCGCGGTTGTCATGATCGGAGGGTTCATGGCGTGCGGGAGTCCGGAAGGGCTGATTGATGCGCTGGTTGCAAAGGGGCCGAAAAACCTGACGGTGATCGGCAATGATGCGGGGTATCCGCAGCGCGGCATTGGCAAACTGATTCATGCCGGTTTGGTGAAAACCATTATCGCGTCACACGTCGGGCTCAATCCCGAAGTGGCGCAACGTATGAATACGGATGCGGAGGAGGACAAGATCGAGCTCGTCCTCGTTCCGCAGGGTACGCTGGCGGAGCGTATCCGCGCGGCCGGGTACGGTCTTGGGGGCATTTTGACGCCCACGGGCGTCGGTACGATCGTCGCCGAAGGCAAACAGGTTTTGAATGTCGGCGGACGCGACTATCTGCTCGAATTGCCGCTCAAAGCAGATTTTGCACTGCTTCGAGGCAACAAAGTGGACAAGTTCGGGAACATTGCTTTCCACGGAACCACCGTCAATTTCAACCCGCTCATGGCCGCAGCTGCGAATCATGTGATCGTCGGTGCGGTAGAGATCGTTGAAATAGGAACACTGGATCCGAATTCCCTTGGCGTCTCGGGTATTCTGGTAGATTGTATTGTGGGAGGTGAGTTGCCATGGCCGATCGCGTAAAAAAAGATACAAGAGATCCTAGGGTGATCATCGCTACGCGTGCTGCGCAGGAACTTGTAGACGGGGACGTTGTGAACCTCGGGATCGGGCTGCCTGTCATCGTGGCAAATTGTTTGCCGAAGGGCGTCGAGATCGTGCTTCAGAGCGAGAACGGCATGATGGGCATGGGCCCTGCCCCCGAAAAAGGGCGGGAGGATGTTGACATTACAAACGCGGGCGGCGGTTTTGTTTCGATGGAACCCTATGCGATGTGTTTTGACTCGGCGATGAGTTTTGGTCTCATTCGCGGCGGACATGTAGATGCGACCATCCTCGGTGCGCTGGAAGTGGACGCACACGGCAATATCGCGAACTGGATCGTGCCGGGCAAATCGGTGCCGGGGATGGGCGGTGCGATGGATTTGGTTGTCGGCGCAAAGAAGGTCATCGTTAGTATGCTGCATACGCAGGTCGTGAAGGACAAGGCGACCGGCGAGGTGAAGCGCATTGACAAAAAGATTTTGAAGGAGTGCCGGCTTCCGCTGACGGCGGTCGGTGTGGTCGATCTGATCATCACCGAAATGGGCGTGATCGAAGTCCGACCGGAAGGGCTTGTACTGACGGAAATACATCCCGATTATACGGTCCAGGAAGTGCAAAACGCGACGGAGGCAACGCTGATCCTTCCATCGAATCTAAAGGAGATGCCGATCGCATCAAGGTAAATGGTAAAATACGGGCTCGAAGCAAAATTAGACACCAGGCAGACCGTGGCTTACGGTCTGCAGCACATGGTGCTCTTCATTGCGAACTCTGCGATCATGCCTGTTATTATTGCAAAAGCACTGGGCCTTGCGCCGATGCAGATCGCGGAGATGCTGCTGCGGACTCTTTTTCTCTGTGGCGTACTTTCGTTCCTGCAGCAACGCTTTGGCCACGGCTATCCGATCATCGACGGACCGTCCGGACTCTGGCTCACCGTTTGGATCAGCCTTGCCTCTTTCACTGCGGCGATGGGTGGCGACATCGTTGGTCTGCGCACGCATCTCGAGCTGGGCATGGTGATCTCCGGAGGCCTGCTGATCGTGCTTGGACTTTCGGGCGCAATGAAATATATCGCGAAGCTCTTTACGCCGCTTGTCTGCGGTGTTTTTCTTGTGATCATGCCAGTCCAGCTTTCAAAGAGCTTTGTTCAGGGGATGCTGGGCATCGTTTACGGCGGAACGGAAGCCGACAAACCGTCTATGATAGCTTTCTGGCTTACTGTGGCTGTGATGATCTTGCTCAACATCTTTGGATCGCCTTTTATCAAAACCATCGCGATCCTGATCGGCATTGCCGTCGGTTGGATTTTTGCTGTCTTCGTCGGCATCGGGGATTTTGGCGATATGACTTTGCTCAAGAGCTTTATCGTCTTGCCGGAGATATTCCCATGGGGGACGCCAACGCTTGACCCCGGCATACTCATCACTTGCGTCATCGGTTCCTTCCTGCTGCTTGCGAATGTGCTTGGCAGTTTTTTTGGTATGGCCGATGTCGTCGGTGAAGATTTTAGTGGGAAACAGCTGAATCGCGGCACGGCCCTTTTCGGCGTTTCGACGATTGCGACCGGTGTTTTCGCTACGATCGGTTTTGTGCCTTTTGCTACGTCCATGGGCATCGTGCGCATGACGGGCGTTGCGACGCGCAAACCTTTTTATCTCGGAAGCGCGGCGACAATTGTGCTGGGCGTCATCGCTCCGGTCGGACTGTTTTTTGCGGCGATCCCGCCGGCCGTTGGATACGGCGCCTTGCTTGTTCTCTTTGCCATCATCGTAAAGCAGGGTATAGACAATTTCAAAAAAGCGGAACTGACCGAGCGCAAAGGATTTGCCGTTGGTATCTCGATGCTGACCGGTACGGGGCTGATGATGCAGCCGTTTTCTGTTTTTGCAAATCTGCCGCAAATCCTCGTTCCGTTCGTATCCAACGGGTTGCTTGTCGGTGTCATTCTCGCCATCGTGTTGGAACAGGCATTGAAGGAACGATCGGCATAGAGACACCAAGCCTGCATATATGTTATTATATTAGTCGAGCAAGCCAGACGGTCGCGCAGTTTTCCCGCACAGCGGCGGACTGTGAGGAAAGTCCGGGCTACATAGGGCAAGGGTGCCGGATAACGTCCGGCGCGGGCAACCGTAGGGAAAGTGCAACAGAAACATACCGCCAAAGCCGGATTTCCGGCCGGTAAGGGTGAAATGGTGCGGTAAGAGCGCACCGGCGTCTTGGAGACAAGGCGGCCGTGAAAACCCCACTCGTAGCAAGGCAAAGGGGAGCGGCCCGCGAAAGCGGGGCACCGGCCCGGTGTATTCCCCGGTAGGTAGCCGCAGGAGGGCATCTGTGATGGTGCCCCGGAGGCGGGCGGTAACGTTCGCCCCAGATAGATGATCGTCCACGACAGAACCCGGCTTACGGCTTGCTCGAAATTGTGATATGGATTCTGCACCTTAGGTGCGGAATGGCGGAAGATGGATTCTGCATCTTTGGCGCAGGATGACGGAAAGAGGATGTTTTGTCAGAAGGAACCAGATTAGAAGAAAATAAGATGGGCACGATGCCGATCGGTAAATTGCTCGCAAACATGTCCATGCCCCCTATGATCTCGATGCTTGCCGCGGCGCTTTACAATGTAATTGACAGTATTTTCGTTGCGAAGGTTTCGGAAGACGCACTTGCGGCGGTGACGCTGGTCTTTCCGGTGCAGATGCTGATGATGTCGATCAACATCGGATGCGGCGTCGGGTTGGCTTCCTTGATTTCCAGAAGACTCGGGGAAAAACGGCAGGAGGAAGCCAATTTGGCAGCGACGCACGGTTTTGTGCTGGCCTTGGTTGCTTGGGTGATCTACGCAGTCATCGGTATTTTTCTGTCCGGGCCTTTCCTTCGCCTATTCACGGGGACGGAAAATGAAGTCATTTATGAGATGGCGCTTTCTTATTGTCGCATCGTGATGATTGGCTCTCTCATGATCAATTTCTCGATCGTGATCGAGCGTATTTTGCAGTCAACAGGAGATACGTTTCATCCGATGATCTTCAATCTGGTAGGCGTTGCGGTCAATACCGCACTGGCACCGATCCTGATCATCGGGTATTTCGGCGTTACCGGATACGGAGTAGATGGGGCGGCATATGCGGCGATCTCCGGACAGACCGCGGGTTGTATTGTTGCGTTCCTTATCTTTCTGACAAAAAAACATGCAGTGCAGGTGAGCTTCCGAAAGTTCCGTATCCGTTGGGGGATCCTTCGCGATATCCTCGTGGTTGGAGCCCCGACGATCGTGATGCAGGCGGTACAGCCAATCCTGATCGTTTTCTTGAACGCTCTCTTTATCACCGTTTCGACGACTGCGGTCGCGGTACTTGGTGTGTATTTCCGCATTTCAACCTTTGCGATCCTGCCCTGCATTGGTCTCAATCAGGGAGCATTGCCGGTCATGGGTTACAATTTTGGCGCCAAAAATCGGTTGCGTCTGATGGCAACCTATCGGATGGCCATCAAGGTGGCTCTCATCATCATGATCGTCGCCGCTTCTGTTTTCTGGATTTTTCCGCATTGGATCATGATGCTCTTTAGCCCAACGCAGGAAATGCTGGATATGGGAATCCATGCTTTGCGTACGCTGAGCCTTTGTTGGATTCCCGGCTCTTTTGTCATTATCAACATCGGTTTGTTCCAAGCACTCGCGCATGGTATATTCGCATTGATTATTTCGATCATACGACAGATTGGCATTATCTTGCCGCTTGCCTATATTTTGCTGGTGAACTTCGGGATAAACGGCGCCTGGTTTTCTTATCCGATCGCGGAGATTTCTGCGTTTGCGCTCGCCGCCGTTTTTTATGTTCGAACAAAGAAGAGCCAAATCGATAAGCTGCCGGATGGCGCGCCGATTGCCGGCACCTCACCGGTAATTGGATAATTTCCTCTTTTGGCGATGTCGGAAACGATAGGAGCGATCAATGCGGATTGTAACGTGGAATGTAAACGGCATGAGGGCGGTACTCAAAAAGGGTTTCCCCGAATTTTGTGAGAGGCTGAATGCGGATGCGTACTGCGTTCAGGAGACAAAGATGCATCCGGAGCAGGCAAAGGTCGATCTTCCCGGTTATGAGCAATACTGGAATAGCGCGGATAAAAAAGGGTATTCCGGGACGGCGGTATTTGCGCATAAGTCTCCGCTTTCTGTAAGTTATGATATTGAAGCGGAGGGTCATGATACGGAAGGACGCTCGATCACGCTTGAATATGAGGATTTCTTTTTGGTCACCGAATACACGCCGAATGCGCGCAATTCGGACGAAGGCCTCGTACGCCTCGGCTACCGCATGGAGTGGGAGGACGCACGGCGCGAATATCTGAAGCGTCTGGATGCAAAAAAACCGGTCATTCTCTGCGGCGACCTGAACGTAGCGCATGAAGAAATCGATTTGAAAAACCCCGGGCCAAACCGCGGCAACGCGGGTTTTACGGATGAAGAGCGCGGAAAATTCGGGGAGTTGCTTGAGGCTGGATTTACGGATGCGTTTCGGTATCTCTATCCGAATTTGGAGAATGCATATACCTGGTGGTCCTACCGATTCAACGCCAGAGCCAACAATGCAGGGTGGAGGATTGACTATTTTGTCGTGTCCGAGCGCATCCGGGATCGCGTGAACGATGTTGCGATTTTGGATGACGTCTACGGCAGCGACCATTGTCCTGTATTATTGGATATCAGTTTGTAAGCGGACACCCCATGAACTGTAATCTCGTGTTACGGTCAATCCTGTAAGTTGCGTAATTCGGCGTTGTCAATTGAACCGGGAATGTGCGATAATGATATTGTACATTCCATACTTTATACAGTGAATCAATAAAGGTGAGAGAAATGCCAGAAAAACAAATCGTTAAATTCACAGAAACAATTCTGCGAGACGCGCATCAGTCTTTGATTGCGACGCGTATGAAGACAGAGGAGATGGTGCCGATCCTCGAAGTACTGGATGAAATCGGGTACAACGCGCTGGAATGTTGGGGGGGCGCGACTTTCGATGCGAGCGTTCGATTCCTGCATGAGGATCCGTGGGAGCGTCTTCGGCTGTTCCGGAAGCATGTCAAGAATACCAAACTGCAAATGCTGCTGCGCGGACAAAACCTGCTCGGTTATCGGCATTATGCGGACGATATGGTCGATGAATTTGTCAACAAGTCGATCGCAAACGGCATCGACATCATTCGAATCTTTGATGCGTTCAACGACGTGCGCAACCTCGAAGCTTCGATCAAAGCCTGCAAGAAATACGGCGGCCACGCGCAGGGCACAATTAGCTATACGCTGTCGCCTGTGCATACGCCGGAGATGTTTATCAAACTGGCCAAGCAGATTGGGGAGATGGGGGCCGACTCCATTTGCATCAAAGATATGGCGGGACTGCTCGATCCGTATGGCACCTTTGATCTTGTGAAGACCATCAAGAGCGAAGTGACGTTGCCGCTCGAACTCCATACACACGCGACGAGCGGGCTCGGTTCCATGACCTATATGAAGGCTGCCGAGGCCGGCGTCGACATCATCGACACGGCATTGTCGCCGTTTGGCGAAGGGTCCAGCCAGCCGTCGACGGAACCGCTTGTCTATGCGTTTGACCATAGCGATCAATTTGAAACCGGCCTTTCGATGGATAAGCTTAACGAGGCATCGGCCTATTTCCGGCCGCTGCGGGAAGAATATATCAAGAGCGGACAATACGATACAAAACTTATGGGTGTGGACATCAACACCTTGGTCTATCAAGTGCCGGGCGGTATGCTTTCCAATCTGGTCAGCCAGCTCAAGCAGGCAGGCGCGATGGACAAATTCAACGCGGTGCTGCAGGAAGTGCCTCGTGTGCGCGAGGATCTCGGCTATCCGCCGCTCGTCACGCCGTCGTCCCAGATCGTCGGCACACAGGCCGTGCTGAACATCGTTACGGGCGAACGCTACAAGATGGTTCCCAATGAATTCAAAGACGTCGTGCGCGGAAAATACGGCACGACAACTGTGCCGATCACGGACGAATTTGCAGAGAAGATCCTCGGTCCGGAGGAGGCCTCGAAACGCATTACGCACCGGCCGGCGGATGATATTTCGCCCGATCTCGAGAATGCGAAGAAGGAATTTGCAGAGTGGGTTGAGCAGCCGGAAGATATCTTGACCGGGGCGATGTTCCCGGGGCCTGCGGTGGAGTTTTTCAAATGGCGCCGTGCAAAACAGACCGGGATTGACGCCTCGCTGCTTGACGAAGAAAATCAGGTCTATCCTGTATAAAGCCGGAGGAAAGGTGTCTTGGTGTTGGACGATCGGAAAGACTGTCATTCCCGCATAGGCGGGAATCTCAAGCGAACTGAGCCGGAATGGATAATGCAAAGGTAAGCATCGCCGAACTTGACGAGAAAAAAGCGATTCTTTTCGGGCTTGCACCGTTTTCTGATGGTGTGAAGCGGCTGAAACGCAAAACAGACCTAAGGGACTTCGTCTACACGAATCTCAAACTATACGGCAGCGCACTCACCCATGGCGGGGTGGAGCGCGTTTTAGAAGGCGTTACCGTTCCGGGCGTGCCGGTTTTTGAACACCGCCTCTGCGAAGCGCACCGCAAGCTGCTGTCCCGCTTCGAAAGCAAGATCGAAATGGACATCGAAGTCGATTCTATCGTGCTGAACGAATTTTGCGGGATTCTCTGCGGTTCAGACTTCACGCCGTACCGCACAGGTGCGCCGTGCCTCTATCATCTCGATTTTGTACCCGGAGACCCCGAGTGCATCTCCGCTGATCTGGCCGAGGCTTTCAAGCAGATCGCGAGGACGGATTTTGCTGCGGACATCTGCCGAAAAGCGGCGGCTGTTCATGGTGCCATCGTAAATGTCTACCCCTATGCGGACAGTTTTTCCGAAATGGCGGCGCGCACCGCAATGCAGTATGAATTGGTCAAAGGAGGCTATTTCCCGGTAGATCTGGAACTGAGCGAGCCGGATTATAACACGATCATAGCGCAAGCCGTAAAGTCCGGCAATCCCGCCCCCCTGGCGGATGTGCTTCGAACAGCCATCTTCCGAAAACTCCACATGCTCATCGACGCCGTCGAACGCGGTGTGTAAGTACAGAAAAAAATCGCGTACTGCCGTAAATTTGGACGCGAAAAAGCCTGTTTTTTGTCAAAATGAAAACAGTTCGCTCAATAATATTTAGCGGTTTAATTCTGCCTCGGCGGCGGCTAATTGTTCTTTCACACGTTCTTCCGCTGTGCCGCCTTCGGAGTCTTTCGCGTCCATGCAGGCCTTGAGACTGATTTTTTCGCGGAAATCCGCGCCGAATTCCGGAGCGATTTGTCCGAGTAGTTCGTCATCCATTTCTTCGAGCATCAAGCTTTTTTCTATGCAATAGGCGACAAGCTTGCCTATGATTTCGTGAGCGCGCCGGAAGGGCACTCCTTTGGAAACCAAATAATCCGCTGCGTCGGTCGCGTTCATAAAGCCTTTCGCCGCGGCGGCAAGCATCGCTTCTTCGTTGACCTTCATCGTGGAGATCATGCCCGCATAAACCGAAAGACAGCCTTTCAGTGTTTGGGAAGCGTCGAAGAGCGGCTCCTTGTCTTCCTGCATATCCTTGTTGTAGGCCAGCGGCAAGGATTTCATTGTCGTGAGAATTGCCATCAGATCGCCGTAGACCCGCCCGGTCTTGCCCCGGATCAACTCCGCCATATCGGGATTCTTCTTCTGCGGCATGATGGACGAGCCTGTGCTGTAGCTGTCGTCCATTTCGACAAAGCCAAATTCCTGTCCGGACCAGAGGATAAGTTCTTCGCAGGCCCGCGACAGATGCATCATGCAGGTCGCCGCCGCCGCGATATATTCAATAATAAAATCGCGGTCGGACACAGAGTCCATCGCATTTGCCGAGACTTCCGCAAAGCCCAGGAGGTCAGCCGTGAAATGACGATCCGTATCGTAGGAAACGCCGGCAAGGGCGCCTGCCCCCAGCGGCATCACATCCGTACGCTTGTAAACATCCCAAAACCGTCCCGCATCCCGGTCAAACATCTGATAATAGGCCAGCAAATGAAAGGCGAATGAAACGGGTTGGGCGTGCTGCAGATGTGTGAATCCCGGCAGAATCGTGGCGGTGTAACCCTTGGCAAGGTTGACCAAAGACCGTTTTGTGTCAACCAGCAAAGACTGCACCTCCAAGATGTCATTTTTGACCCAAAGACGCGTATCCGTCGCGACCTGATCGTTGCGGCTGCGCGCCGTGTGTAGGCGTTTTGCCGGCTCGCCGATCTTTTCGGTCAGCAGGGCTTCGATATTCATGTGAACATCTTCGTTTTCCTCGGAAAATCCCGCCGTACCCGCCTCGATCTCGTCTAGGATCTCAAGTAGTCCTGCTTCGACGGCCGCCGCGTCCTCTTGCGTAAGGATACCCTGGTGTGCCAGCATCTTGGCGTGTGCGATACTGCCCTCGATGTCCTCCCGGTACAGGAGTTGGTCGAAGCCGATCGATGCGGCCCATTCATTCACGTCCGCGCTTAGCTCTTTAGAAAACCTGCCGCCCCATAATTTCATTTGCTTGTTCCTGTTATTCTTTCCTTTTGTCATTCCCGCCTTCGCGGGAATGACAACGTTGGTTACATTCCATTTTTACTCCGTCTGCTTTTTCTGATTTTGGATCGCGCGGATCTTCATCGACAGGCTGAACAGGTTGATGAATCCTTCTGCGTCTGCCTGGTTGTACACCTCGTCTTCGCCGAAGGTCGCGAACTCTTCACTGTAAAGCGAATAAACCGACTTCGTGGCGGCGGGCAGGGCGTTGCCCTTATACAGTTCCATGCGAACCGTACCGGTGACGATCTCCTGCGTCTTGTCTACAAAGGCATCGATCGCTTCGCGCAGCGGCGTGAACCAGCGTCCGTCGTAGACGATCTGCGCGTAACGCCTCGCGAGCTGTCCCTTTTCGTAGAGCGTCTCGCGGTCGAAGACCAATTTTTCGAGCGCCCGGTGTGCGTTCATAATAATCGTGCCGCCCGGCGTTTCGTACACACCGCGCGATTTCATACCGACCAGCCGATTTTCGACGATGTCGATGGTGCCGACGCCGTGGATGCCGCCGATTTTGTTCAAAGCAATCAGAAGTTCGACGGGTGAAAGCCGCTTGCCGTCGAGTGCGACAGGCACGCCTTTTTCAAATTCGATTTCAACAAAGGCTGGCTCGTCCGGTGCCTGCTCGATGGGTGTACTCATCACATGAACGTCGTCTTTGTGCGCGTTCCACGGGTCTTCGAGATTGCCGCCTTCATGGCTGATATGCCAGAGGTTTTGGTCGCGGCTGTAGATTTTCGTGACACTCTGCTCAACCGGGATATTGTGCGCCGCCGCATACTCGAGCAAATCTTCGCGCGAGCGGAAATTCCAGAAACGCCAGGGGGCGATGATCTTGATGCCGGGATCGAGGGCGTGAATCGTGGACTCAAAGCGTACCTGATCGTTGCCCTTGCCTGTCGCGCCGTGCGCGATATATTTCGCGCCTTCTTTCTGTGCGATCTCGACGAGCTTTTGCGCGATCAGCGGTCTGGCCATCGAGGTGCCGAGCAGATAGTCGTCTTCATAAATGGCACCGGCTTTTACAACGGGCCAGATATAGTCACTGACAAACTCGTCTTTGAGGTCGAGAATATAGCATTTGTCGGCGCCGGTTGCGTAGGCTTTCTTTTCTACCGCGGCGAAATCGTCTTCCTGTCCGACATCCGCGTCGGCCGCGATGATCTCCGCGTCATAGTTTTCCTTAAGCCAGGTCAGGATGATCGAGGTGTCCAGCCCGCCCGAATACGCCAGTACGATTTTGTCTTTCGCCATTATTCCGCTCCGTTCTATCGCCGTATAACACGGCCTAAATCATGATATTACTCTGAGACTCAGTATAGCGCAGAGGAGTCGGCAAATCAAGATTCGTTAAATTTTCCCTTGCAATGAGGGTTCATAGGGCTTATAATTTTTGTTGCGGCATTTTGCCGCAGATACGGATCGTTTGCTAGTCACAGAAAGTGGGGTGAATTAATGGCAAATATTAAATCCGCAAAGAAGAGGATCTCGGTGATCCACGTCAAGACGAACCGCAACAAGCGGGTACGGCTGCATCTGAAGGATGTCTTCCGTAGTTTTGATGACGCGATCTTGTCCGAGGATAAGGACGCTGCGAAGGCAAGTCTTGCAAAAGCCGAAAAGAAGCTGAAGCAAGCCGCCGCGAAGGGTACCATCCACAAGAATGTCGCGAGCCGCAAGGTCTCCCGCATGACGATCCGCTTCAACACAGTTTTCGGCGGCTCCGAAAGCTGACTCACCCGTCCCCACAGCGCGGCCATAACGGGGCCGCAAGCGTTAAGTTAAAACGCCACGAAAGCCGGATGTGTCTCCCGGCTTTTTTCGTGGGACTTTCACGGGGTGCTTATGGTATAATTTTCTATTATGAGTGAACAAGATAAAATACGAAATTTTTCAATCATTGCGCATATTGACCACGGTAAATCGACTTTGGCCGACCGCATCTTGGAGTTTACCGGAGCGGTCGCGAGCCGGGATATGCGCGAGCAGTTTTTGGATAATATGGATTTGGAGCGGGAGCGTGGGATTACGATCAAGTTGCAGACTTCTCGGCTGGTGTATAAGGCCGACGACGGAATCGAATATGTTCTGAACCTGATCGACACACCCGGGCATGTGGATTTTACCTATGAAGTGTCGCGCAGCCTGGCCGCCTGCGAAGGGGCGGTGCTGGTGGTGGATGCGACGCAGGGCGTGGAAGCGCAGACGCTTGCCAATGTTTACCTGGCGATGAATGAGGATTTGGAGATCTTGCCGGTGTTGAACAAGATCGACCTGGCCAGTGCGGAGCCTGAGCGCGTGAAGGAAGAGATCGAGGACTTGATCGGACTGGATACGGAGAACGCGCCGCTGATCTCGGCGAAAGAGGGCATCGGCATCAAGGATGTACTCGAGGATGTGGTGAAACATGTGCCGCCGCCGTCCGGAGATCCGGAAGGACGGCTGAAGGCGCTGATCTTTGATTCGTATTATGACAATTACCGGGGTGTCGTCATCTATGTGCGCGTCATTGACGGCAGTGTGCGCAAGGGCGATATGATTCGGCTCATGAATACGGGACACGACTACGAGGTGACGGAAGTTGGCTATTACGAGCCACTGCCTGTATCTGCGGAAGCCCTGTCGGCCGGCGAGGTCGGTTTCATTTCGGCAAGCATCAAGCGCGTGGCGGACGCTCGGGTCGGTGATACGGTGACTTTGGCCGGGGCGCCTGCGGATGCGCCGCTCAAAGGGTATAAGAAAGCGCAGCCTATGGTCTTCTGCGGGATCTATCCGGCGGACGGCGAGAAATATGAGAATGTCAGGGATGCGGTCGAAAAACTGCAGGTCAACGACGCGGCTTTCCAGTTTGAACCCGAAACGAGTACGGCGCTCGGCTTCGGATTCCGCTGCGGTTTTCTTGGCTTGCTTCATATGGAAATCATCGTGGAGCGGCTTGAGCGCGAATTCGATCTGGCGGTCATCACGACGTCACCGTCGGTCATTTACCGTGTGATCTTGCTGGACGGGACAGAAGAAATGATCCAGAACCCGTCAAATCTGCCGGACCCGGCGGAGATCGAGCATATTGAGGAGCCGATCGTGAAGGCGGATATTATGATCCCAAAGGACTACGTGGGGGCGATCATGGATCTTTGCCGCGACCGGCGGGGCACCATGCTACATATGGAATATGTGACGGAGACCCGCGTGCAGCTGCATTATGAAATGCCGCTCAACGAGGTGATCTATGACTTTTTCGACGCGCTGAAATCGAAGACGCGCGGCTACGGCTCGCTGGACTATGAATTCATCCGCTATGAGCCGAGCAAGATCGTGAAACTCGACATCCTGCTGAACAAGGAGCAGGTCGATGCGTTTTCGATGCTCGTGCACGAGAGCAAGGCTTATGCGCGCGGGAAGTTCGTGACGGAGAAGCTCAAGGACATCATCCCGCGCCACCAATTCGAGATTCCCATCCAGGCGTCGGTCGGGCAAAAGGTCATCGCGCGCTCGACGGTCAAAGCCTACCGCAAGGACGTCATCGCGAAGTGTTACGGCGGCGACATCAGCCGCAAGCGGAAACTGCTCGAAAAGCAGAAAGAGGGCAAGAAGCGCATGCGGCAGTTCGGGGCGGTCGAGGTGCCGCAGGAAGCGTTCACGGCGGTATTGAAGTTTGATGAGAATAAGTGAGAGAGATTCCCGCCTGCGCGGGAATGACAGTGGACTGCGCGGGAATGACAGATACCTGCGCGGGAATGACAGTGGACTTCGTGGGAATGACATGGATAAGCTCGGCTTGTATGTGCATATCCCGTTTTGTGCGCGCAAATGCCGGTACTGTGACTTTGTTTCGTATCCGGTGGCGGACAAGGACACCCATTTGGCTTATGCCTTGAAGGTGATACTCGAAGCCTCCGAGAAGGCGCAGATCTTTGGTGAGGGGTGCTCGGTCGACACGATCTATCTTGGTGGTGGTACGCCCAGCTTGATAGAGCCCGGCTTGATCAGCGAAATCCTGGATTCGATTTACACGCATTTTTGGGCGGAGGACGACTGCGAGATTACAATCGAGGTGAATCCCGTTTCACAGGCACGCGAAAAATTCCGCGCCTATCGCAGTGCCGGCGTGAACCGTGTGAGCATCGGTGTGCAGTCCTTCGACCCGGACGTGCTTGCCTTCCTTGGCCGCCCGCATACGGCGGAGGAGGCCGAGCGCGCCGTGGCGGACGCGCGGGCCGAGGGTTTGGATAATATCAATATTGATCTCATGTTCGGTGTGCCCGGTCAAGACCTCACATCATGGGAACGCGATCTGAAAAAGGCGCTAAAACTCGCGCCCGAACACATTTCGTTTTACAGCCTCGGCATCGAAGAGGGGACGCCGCTGTTTGAAGACCTGCTGGAAGATCGATTCGTGGAAATCGATGAGATCCTGGACCGCCGCATGTACCATTTGGCGAAAGAGATACTGACAGATGCGGGATTTCGGCATTATGAAATCTCAAACGCCGCGTTGCCGGGGCGGGAGTCACGCCACAATTTGAAATACTGGTCGATGGATCCTTATCTTGGGCTCGGCGCGGCGGCACATTCGTATTTTGGCGGGCGGCGCTTTGCGAACACGTCCAAGCTGACGGAGTATATGACGGCAGTCAGTGTATCGGATATGACGAATTGGGCGCATGAAAATACGCCGGGTGATGAAATGAGCGAGTTCGTCTTCTTAGGGCTAAGGCGTACGGAGGGGATTCGTTTCTCGGATTTTCATACGAGTTTTGGGCGCGATTTCTGGGAACTCTACGGTGAGGAAACGGAGAAGTTGATCAGGCGCGGCCTGCTTGAGCGCGACGGCGACGAACTGCGCCTTACCGATCTCGGCCTGGACCTCGCCAACAATGTGTTTTCGGAATACGTATAAAAGGATCCGCAAGCAAAATCTTGATCAAACCGGAAAAAAATCCAGATAAGTGTTGACAAGGATGGGGGGAGGTGTTATCTTATGGTTAGGATTTAGCACTCACCATGCGAGAGTGCTAACAAAGCCGGGAGGCAGCAACGCAAAATGGAGCTTACGGAACGCAAACTGAATATCCTGCAGGCGATCATCACGGACTTTATCCGCAATGCGGAACCCGTGGGGTCGCGCACACTTTCGCGTATGCTGGATATCGAAGTGAGTCCGGCGACGATCCGCAATGAGATGGCGGATCTCGAGGAGATGGGCTACCTATATCATATGCATACGAGCGCGGGAAGAGTGCCTTCGGACAAGGCGTATCGACTTTATGTCAACAATCTGATGGACAAGTACGAACTCGATACCGCAGAAAAAGAACGCATCCGACGCGAACTAAGCGCCAATATTGTAGAGATGGAACGGACGGTGCGCAGAGCTTCGGAACTGTTGTCGGAGTTGACGAACCTGACGAGTTTTGCGACGCTGGAGGACGTACGAGATATTCGTTTGTTCCTGCAGGGAATGACGCGAATTTTTGGGCATCCGGAGTATAGCACGATCGAGCACGCGCGCAATTTCCTCGAGATGGTAGACAATCGCGACGAATTCGCAGACGAGGTAAAGAGCCGTCCGGAAGGCTTGCAGGTTACGATCGGCGGGGAAAACAGCGGGCGTATCGCCCCCGGCAGTTCGATGATCACGGCGACGTATCATGTGGATGGACGCTTCGTCGGCAAACTCGGTGTGATCGGACCGACCCGCATGCGGTACAGCGAGATCACGAGCGTGATCGAATATATGAGAAACAACCTAGAACGATCGGTCAAAATGCTCGAGGAAGGTAACAAGACAGATGACAAAAAATAAAGCAAAGAAGAATACGCCGGTGGCACCGGAAGAAGAAACGGTGGTCGCGGAATCCGTGAAAGAAGAATTTACTGAGGCGCAGGCTGTGGGCGAAGAGGCTGTGGATGAAGACGAAGCGGCACGGGCGGAAAACCGTGAGGATGAAACGAATGCGAACGGCACATCGGGAGGCGCAGGCGCACAGGACGAAGACGCGCAAACCAAATATCTAAGACTCTTTGCGGATTTTCAAAACTTCAAGAAGCGCACGGAGAAAGAACGTTTTGAGCGGTATTCGGAAGGGAAGAAAGACTTTGCGGCGGATCTGCTCCCCGTGATCGACAATTTCGAACGGGCGCTGGGCGAGGACGCAAAGGCTGTTACAGATGAGCATGACACCAAGGTGTTGGAAGGCATGCAGCTGATTTTCAAACAGCTGCAGGATGTGCTTGCCAAGAACGGCGTGGAAGAGATTGAAGCGCTGGGTGCGGATTTCGACCCAAATGTGCATCACGCCGTCATCATGGAACCATCGAAGGAATACGCGAGCCAAAAGGTCAGCGAGGTATTGCAAAAGGGTTATAAAACAGGCGAGAAAGTGATTCGTCCGGCGATGGTGAAGGTCGCGGAGTGATGAGCGGCACGGATTCTGTACCTGCGGCGCAGAATGGCAGGCGGAGAGCCTGCGCCGGACAAATAGGATAACGATCGAGGCTCGCAGGAGCACGATTATTATAGAGAAAAAACAAAATAAAATATATTTAAGGAGGAATTAAAAAATGGGTAAAGTAATCGGAATTGACTTGGGTACGACAAACAGCTGCGTCTCGGTCCTGGAGGGCGGGGAGCCGGTGGTCATCCCCAACGCGGAGGGGAATCGCACGACGCCGTCCGTGGTGGGTTTTGCGAAGAACGGAGAGCGGCTTGTCGGCGAGACGGCAAAGCGGCAGGCGATCACGAATCCGGAGCGGACGATCAGCTCGATCAAGCGCGAGATGGGATCGGATTATACAGTGCAGATCGACGGCAAATCGTATACGCCGCAGGACATCAGCGCAATGATTTTGGCGAAGCTGAAGGTCGACGCGGAGGCCTATCTGGGCGAGAAGGTGACGGAGGCCGTCATCACGGTGCCGGCGTATTTCGCGGACAGCCAGAAGCAGGCGACGAAGGACGCGGGCAAGATCGCGGGTCTGGACGTCAAGCGCATCATCAACGAGCCTACGGCGGCGGCGCTGGCTTACGGGCTTGAGAAAGAATCGGAACACCACAAGATCCTCGTCTATGACTTGGGCGGCGGTACCTTCGACGTGTCCATCCTCGAACTGGGCGACGGCGTTTTCGAAGTGCTGGCGACAAACGGCAACAACCGCTTGGGCGGCGACGATTTCGATCAGGTGCTCATCGACTTTATTGCGGAGAGTTTCGCGAAGGAGAACGGCGTGGATCTGAAGGCGGACAAGATGGCGCTGCAGCGGCTGAAGGAAGCGGCGGAGAAAGCCAAGAAAGAACTGTCCGGACAGCAGCAGGCGAACGTCAATCTGCCGTTTATTACGGTGACGAGCGATGGACCGCTGCATTTGAATATGGACATCACGCGGGCAAAATTCGACCAGCTCACGGGTTTCCTCGTGGAAAAGACGGTCGAGCCGATGAAGAAGGCGATGGCCGACGCGGGCGTGACGAACGCCGACATCAGCAAGGTCATTCTTGTCGGCGGATCGACGCGTATCCCGGCCGTGCAGGAAGCGGTGAAAAAGATCACGGGCAAGGATCCGTTCAAGGGCATCAATCCCGACGAGTGTGTGGCGATCGGCGCCGCGATTCAGGCGGGCGTGCTGACGGGCGAAGTGCATGATGTGCTGCTGCTCAACGTGACGCCGCTGTCCCTGTCGATCGAGACCCTCGGCGGCGTGGCGACCAAGCTCATCGAGCGCAATACGACCATTCCGACCAAGAAGAGCCAGATTTTCTCGACGGCTTCCGACAGCCAGCCTGCGGTGGACATCCACGTCATGCAGGGCGAGCGCGAGATGGCGGCCGGCAATATCACGCTGGGACGCTTCCAGTTGACGGGCATCCCGCCGGCGCCGCGCGGCGTACCGCAGATCGAAGTCACCTTTGACATCGACGCCAACGGCATCGTCAACGTGTCGGCGAAGGATCTCGGCACCGGCAAGGAGCAGAGCATCACGATCACTTCGAGCAACAAACTCTCGGAAGATGAGATCAGTGCGAAGGTCAAAGAGGCCGAGCAGTTCGCGGCCGAGGACAAGCAGCGCAAGGAAGAGATCGAGGTCAAGAACCAGGCCGAGCATATGATCTACGAGACCGAGAAGATCCTGAAAGATCTCGAGGGAAGCGTCGGGGAAGACGAGAAGGGGCGGATCAATGCCCTGAAGGACGATCTGCAGACCTCGCTGAACGCGGGCAATATCGACGATATCAAGGCCAAGAGCGAAGCCTTAGAGAAGGAATTTCATCAGTTGTCGGCGAAACTGTATCAGCAGCAGTCGGGTCAGGCCGGAGGAGCGCCGGGCGCGGATGGGTTTGGCGGAACGCCGGGTGCGGACGGTTTCGGCACGGGCGCGGAAAGCGCAACATCTGACGCGGGTGCCGGCGGAGGCAATGTTGTGGATGCGGACTTTGAAGTCGTCGATGAGGACGAGAAATCCGAGTAAAGAGTAAATGTCTTGAGATTCCCGCCTGCGCGGGAATGACAGAAGAATATGCGGGAGGAATCCGGAAATGGTAAATGTCTTGAGATTCCCGCCTGCGCGGGAATGACAGAAGAATCTGCGGGAATGACAGAAGGAAGAGAGAGTAGCAGCCGGTGGCGGACAAACGAGATTATTATGAAGTACTGGGCCTGAAGAAGGGCGCGGCCGAGGAGGAAATCAAGAAGGCTTTCCGCAAGAAGGCGATGGAATTCCACCCGGACAAGAACCCCGGCGACAAGGCCGCAGAAGACAAATTCAAAGAGGTCAACGAAGCCTACGGCATTCTCTCGGATAAAGAAAAGAAAGATTTGTACGACCGCTTTGGTCATGCCGGCGTGGATCCAAACGCCGGCTTTGGCGGCGGCGGATTCTCCGGTTTTGGCGGCGGCTTTGGCGGCGGGGCCGGCGGAGCGGATTTCAGCGATTTGTTCGGCGACCTGTTCGGCGGCATGTTTGGCGGCGGGGGAGGCGCGCAGCGGCGGAGGAACGGTCCCAAAAAAGGACGGGATCTTCAGCACGGCCTGCGTATCACATTTAAAGAAGCCGCGTTTGGCACAAAGAAGAAAATCAAACTCAAGCGCCAGTCCGACTGTCCTGCCTGCAACGGTACGGGGGCGAAAGACGGCACGGCCAAGCATACCTGCGAGACCTGTCACGGCACGGGCCAGGTACAAACGCAGCAGCGCACGGCCTTCGGCACCTTCACGAACGTCGGTGCCTGTCCGACCTGCAGAGGCAAGGGCGAAATCATCGACACGCCTTGCACAGAGTGCAGCGGCACCGGCAAGATCATCAGGGAATTCACGCTGTCGGTCGATATCCCGGCCGGCGTCGACAGCGATTCCGTTATCACGCTGCGCGGCCAGGGCGAACCGGGGACGAACGGCGGGCCGGCCGGCGACCTCTACATCGTGCTTCAGGTCGAGCCGCATGAAGTCTTCACCAGGGATGGCAACGATCTCTACCTTGATATGCCGATCACCTTTGAGCAGGCCGCGCTGGGCACGAAGCTCATCGTGCCGACCCTGACGGAAAAGGTCAGCTACAAGGTTCCGGCGGGCACACAGCCCGATGCGGTCTTCCGCCTGAAAGGAAAGGGCATCAAGGCCCTGCGCCGGTCAGCTTTCGGCTCCGAATACGGCGATCTCTATGTCAAGATGGTTCTCGAAGTGCCGACGAAACTGTCGGGCGACCAAAAGAAGGCGATCAAAAAAATGGCCGAAGAACTCGGATCCGACGCCTATCCGCAAAAGAACAAGTTCTCTAAGTGCATGGAGAAGATGTTTTAGCAGAGGGTCGCTCGGCCTCTTTTAAATTTTCACAAACGTTGGCTTGCGGTTTTTGAAGACGGCGTAGCGGGTGAAGCCTGCGGCGCGCAGCATTGCCGCGCCCTCCGAAAGTCCCGCGCCGATGTCGGAAACTCTGTGGGCATCTGAGCCGAGGGTAACGATCTCCCCGCCGAGTTCCCGGAAGCGGTTCAGGATGGCCTGTGAGGGAGTGCCCCGGTCGCCGATGCCGTAGCGGAAGGAAGAGGTGTTGATTTCGATGCCCTTGCCGTCCGAGACGGCGAGCCTGAGAACCTCATCTGCGAGAGGCAGGTAGACCGATTCCGGCGCATAGCCGTCCGTGTAGCGGTCGATCGCGTTTAGGTGTCCAAGCACATCGTAGTCTTTGTATACTTTGAGACTTTCGAACAAGAGCGAATAATATTCTTCGTTGATTTCCCGGATACTTCGGCCGGTCAGGAACGGCTCCATGTCGATCGGCGACTCGGGGGAACTGTGTACGGACGCGATGACAAAATCGTAGGGAAAGCCCGTGACGGTTTCACCACAAATGGCCAAGGCTTCCGGAACGGGCATAAGGCCGAGTTCTATGCCTTTCGCAAAGTGAAACCCCGGTGCGGTACGTGCCGCCGTTTCTTCGGCCTCGGTCAGCGCCTTTTCGTACCCCGCCAGATCAATAATCGACGGAAATTCGTCGTCCGGCCACAGCGGATCCAAATGGTCGGTGATCGCAATTCCCTCCAGCCCGAGTTCTACGGCGCGGACGATGACTTTCCCGGGTGTGTTCCCGGAATCGGCGTCATAAGAAAAACAAGTGTGTAGATGTTGGTCGACCATGTTATGATTATAGCATGGATAATAAAACAAATGAGATCATCGCCGTCATCGACGGCAACAGCCTCGTCTACCGTGCGTATTTCGCGATCAAGAATCCGATGGTGACGAGCCGCGGCCTGTTCACGCACGCGGTGTACGGCTTCCTGAACATGCTGCAGAAGTCGCTCGCCGACGCGGCCCCGTCCTACATCGCCGTGGCCTTCGACCGCAAGGCGCCGACCTTTCGGCATCTCGAGTACGACGCCTACAAGGCCGGCAGAGCCAAGACGCCGGACGAGCTGTCGATGCAGATTCCCTACCTCAAGGACGTCCTCGAAGCGATGGGCATCACCATCCTTGAGATGGACGGTTTCGAGGCGGACGACCTCATCGGCACCGTGGCGAAGCGCGCGGAAGAGGCCGGCCTGCGCCCCCTCATCATCACGGGCGACCGCGACGAACTCCAGTTGGTGACGGAGCAGACGAGCGTCCTCATCACGAAAAAGGGCGTTTCGGAATTCGAACTCAACACCCCCGCGTCCATGCGCGAAAAATACGGCTTCGGTCCGGAACTTTTCGTCGACTACAAGGGTCTGATGGGCGATTCCTCGGACAACATTCCCGGCCTGCCCGGCGTCGGCGAGAAAACCGCGTCCAAACTCGTGCAGACCTTCGGCAGCATCGAGTCCATCCTCGAGCATCTGGACGAGGTGACGCCCGACCGCATCCGCGGCATTATCGACGAAAACCGCACGCTCGCCTATATGAGCAAGCGCCTCGCCACGATCGTCACCAACGCCCCGATCGACATCGACCTCGAGGCCATGCGCGTCAAACCTTGGAACCTCCCGCGCCTGCGCGAGATCTACACGGAATTGGAATTTAAGAGCCTGCTGAAAAGGTTGGACGCCGACGCGCCGGCGGGACAGGAAGCGGCTCCGCCTTCCGATGCCTACCCCTGGGAAACGCATATCGTAGATTCCGCGAGTTCAATAATAAGGACATCCGCCGTCTGCCCCGTGGTAGTCCGCACCACCGTTCGGACTGACGCACGGATTCATCTGATCGACAGCGAAGCCGGCCTCTCCGAAATCCCGAGCCTGCTCGCCGGAGCGGAGTCTGTCGTCTTACATACCCTCGGAAGCAGCGATCATGTCGAATATCCACTGGTTTACGCAATATATATTTATGTAAATATTGACGATCAGGCTCAACAGAATGACAATCGACCGGAATACATCTGTGTGCTGACGCGCGACGACGACCGCCTGCTGGCAAAGACGGCGGAGATATTGCTCGCACTGCCGCTGCGGCTGATCGGCTGTGGTTTGCAGGAAGATTTGTTCCGCCTTCGCCGTGCGCGCGGCGACGGACAGGGCCGAGGGACACAAGACAGAGGGACAGACCCTCAGTTTTGTCCTGCGTCCCCCTGTCCCGGTTTCGACGCGGGTGTGGCAAATTACTTGCTTGCGCCGGGCGGCGGCGAGCCGACTTTCGCGCAGATCTGCCTGACTTACGGCGGGATCACGGTGCGCGAGGCACCGGATTTTTCCTCGAATATTCTGGCTTACGCCAATGATGAGATCGTGGACTACGGCCTGGAATTTTGTGCTGCGGCCGCCGCTCTGGAAGAAGCGATGCGCGCGCGGCTCGGGGCGGACGGACTGCTGCCGCTTTTTGACGATGTAGAGATGCCTTTGGCGGCTACCCTTGCGGAGATCGAGGTCAACGGCTTCACTTTTGACACATCGGCTTTGAAGGATATTTCTGCGGAAATCGACGCACGGGTGGACGGGTTGACGGAGAGCATCCACAGGGAGGCCGGCGAACCCTTCAATATCAACAGTCCGAAACAACTTGGGGAAATATTGTTCGACAAACTCGGGCTCAAGGGCGGCAAGAAGAACACAAAGGGCTGGTCGACGAGCGCGGACATCTTGGAAAAACTCCGTTTCGAGCATCCGATCGTCGGGCAGGCGCTGGAATACCGGACGCTTGCCAAGTTGCGCGGCACTTATATCGAGGGCCTGCCGGCCTATGTCGCGAAGGACGGCAAGATCCGCGCGCACCTGCAGCAGACGATCGCTGCGACAGGGCGCTTGTCCTGCAGCGACCCCAATCTGCAAAACATCCCGATTCGTCAGGAGTTCGGGCGGCTGATTCGCAAGGCTTTTACGAGTCAGGGAGAAGGCTATTTGCTGCTTGGCGCCGACTACTCGCAGATCGAACTGCGTGTGCTTGCCCATCTCTCGGGGGATCCGGCCCTGATCAGCGACTTCACGAGCGGGGCGGATATTCACCGGCGCACGGCGGCGCGCGTTTTCGGTGTGGAAAACGAAGAAGACGTTACGCCCGCCCAGCGCGGCGGTGCGAAGGCGGTCAATTTCGGCATTATCTACGGCATGAGCGGTTTCGGCCTTTCCGAAGAATTATCCATCTCACGCAAAGACGCGGATCGCTATATCGCGGAGTATTTTGCGCAGCACAAGGCGGTCAAAGCGTATATGGACGCCTGTGTGGAAGAAGCCAAAGAGAATGGCTATACGACGACGATCCTGGGCCGGCGGCGGCCGATCCCAGAGATCCGCGCTTCGCAGTACATGGTGCGGCTGCTCGGGGAGAGGCTCGCGATGAATTCTCCGGTGCAGGGCAGCGCGGCTGACATCATCAAGGTCGCCATGAACCGGGTCCGTACGGCGCTCCGCGAAGCGGGATTGTCGTCAAAACTCATTCTGCAGGTGCATGACGAGCTGATTCTCGAAGTCCCTGAAGCCGAAGCGGAAGAAGCGGCGTTTGTCCTGAAACAGGAGATGGAAAACGCGGTCACATTGAAAGTACCGCTCGTTGTGGACGTGAAAATGGGCCTGAATTGGTATGAACTGAAGTGAACACAGTAGAGGGCGGCATCCTGCCGCCCGTACGAATCGTGAAATCAGGAAAGCAGTTATTATGGCAGCGAAACGCATCGGCATTACAGGCGGCATCGGCGCGGGCAAGAGCGCGGTTACGGCGTATTTAAGAGGCAGGGGCTTTTCCGTCATCGATGCGGACGAGGTTCAGCGTGAGGCGACCCGGCCCGGCGAAATCGCGATGCTGCAGTTGGCCGAGGAGATCGGCGATGATATTTTTCTCGAAGACGGTGAGCTCAACCGTCCGATGCTGGCAGACCTTATGTTCTCTGAGCCGGATGTCCTGTATGTCGTCAATCTCATATTGCACGGCGACATTCGCGCACGCATGGAAAAAAAGATCGCGGCCTGTGAGGGTGCCGTCTTTCTCTCGGTCCCGCTTCTTTTTGAATCCGGCGGGCGCTGGGGCTGCGAAATGGTCTGGCTTGTGACGGCCGATGATGAGATTCGGCTTGCCCGCGCGATGGCGCGCGACGGCGCGGACGAAGAGGCGGTTCGGGCGCGCATGGCGGCGCAGATGCCCGAAGAAGAAAAGCGGGCGCTGGCCGATGTCGTGATCGAAAACGACGGCACGCCGGAAGAACTTTACGCACGCATCGAAACGGAATTAAATCTTCATAATCTGTTATAATTACCACCATGATCGATACAATTCAAATTATATTTGTACTGTTTGCCCTTGCGTTTGGTATTGCGGTCGCCGCGCTCATATTGTTCCGCGCGGACGGAAAGATTCGGAATTGGTTTTTCCTGACCATGCTGGCTACGATCATCATGATCGTCGGGCATTTGATGGAACTGCTCGCCGCGGACACGGACGGCGCTTTTCAGGCCGTTCGCATTTTGTATATCGGCTCCCAATTGGCCAGCCCCTTTGCCTTGTTCCTGCTTGCCGATTATTGCGAAATCCCGCTTCACCGCTATTTTGTCCGCGTCCCGCTGCTCTGTGTCAGCGTGCTTTGCATCGTGCTGATGTGGACGACGGACAGGACGGGCTGGCTCTACAAATCTTATTGGTTAGATACGAACAATGCGAACTTCCTCGACTTTGATCCGGCCTTTGGTTATACGATCGTGCATGTGATCCCGGCCATTATGCTGATTTTTTGTGCCATTTTTGTACTCTACCGCATTAAGACCTGGGGCCGGGAATCCAGAGGCCGTCTCGTGGTGCTATTTCTCGTGATACTCATCCCGTTTATCGCAGAACTGCTCTATTACCTCATGCGCTTTTCCGACTTGGCGGAATATCACTTGTATTTCACGCCGTATTCGCTGATGCTGATGAATGCCTTGCTCTTTTTCGGCATCGCGCGCTATGAAGTGATCGAGATCAAAGGCATTGCGACCGACCGCGTGATGGACGTCATCGCCGAGGCCTACATCCTTGTCGACGAGCGGCATCGTTACCTTACTTCCAACGCGGCGGCGAAGTTCCTGTTCCCGGAGATCCGTAGCATGGGCTCGCACTTTGCGGTAGACGCCATGCCGGGCTGGCCCGCAGTGTTGGCTTGGGATGAATACGCGGACGGGCGCACCATTATCGAATACGAAACAGACCCCGCAGGCGAGGTTTCCGGCAATCCTAATACAGGCAAGAATTATTATGCAGCCGAAATCAACAAGGTGCAGGCTTCTTTAGTCGGCACACGGACAGCCTGGGCCATTCTGATCCGTGATATTACGACGCAAAAAAACATGGTCAAACAACTCGAAGAATTTGCCTACCGCGACCCGCTCACGGGCCTGAACAACCGGCGTCATTTCAAGGAACTCGCACAGCACGAAGTCCTCAAGGCGGCGCGTCTGGGCATGCCGTACTATATCATGATGCTGGACCTCGACCACTTCAAGCACGTCAACGATACCTACGGCCATTTGGTCGGCGACGCCGTGCTCCGGACCAGCGCGTTTGCCATCAAAGGGGCGCTGCGCGTTTATGATTTGCTCGGACGCTACGGCGGAGAAGAATTCGTCGTATTGCTCTCCGAAATCTCCAGGGAAAACGCGATGGTGCTTGCGGAGCGTATCCGTACGGATGTCGAGGCCGATTACACAGCCTACGACGACAAGGAGATCCGCGTGACGATCAGCATCGGCGTGGCCGAACACCGGGGCGGCATGACGCTGGACGAAATGATCGACGAGTCAGACAAAGCCCTCTACCTCGCCAAAAAAGACCGCAACAAGGTGGTCTTTCTTGGGGAGGACGCCATCGTATAGACCGCACGCCATTCAGTATTTTATAACATATATAACATATATTCATTGAACATTGTCTGACAATATGCTACGATGTTTTTGTCAAGCTATTTCCTTGGGGAAAGCAATTCGATTCATTGCACCGTGGTATTGGAACAGAAAGGAATACAAGTCATGGCTGAAACACTCGTAACCATCGCAAACAGAAAATCAACAAGAGGCTTCAAAATGGATCAGATCCCGGCAGCGGCGGTAGATGCGATCCTCAAAGCCGGCAATGAAGCGCCGGTCGGCACAGGCGCCTTTCCGACGATTCACTTCACGGTCATTCAAAATGCGGATCTGATCAAAAAGATTTCGGACGCCGCCACGCGCGGAACGCCGAGAGCCGGGGCGGATATCTTTTACGGTGCTCCGACGGTCATCCTCGTTTCCGCTGCGGAGCAGCCATTCCCGGGTCTCGATCTCGCCGACGCCGGCAGCATCATTCAGAATTTCTTGCTTGCAGCCACAGATCTGGGCTTGGGAAGCGTCTATATCTTTGGATCCAACGCCGCTTTTGCCGCCGAGCCTGAACTGCTGAAGGAAGCCGGTATCCCCGAGGGATTCAAGCCGGTATCCTCGGCCGCCATCGGTTATGCTACCGCCGAAGCTACCGCCGCGCCCAAAGCCCCGCGAAATATTCCTGTCAACCGGGTCTAAACGAACAGTGGGGACGGGGTGTCCCCGTGACATACCGTCCCCGTGACACATTTCTTCAGTGGTTTCGGTCTGTCCCTGCGTCTTGTTACAACTCCCAGCTTGCGAACCAGTCGTGATTTATTTCGTCAGCGAGTTTTTCAACGGCGTCTTTTTGGGCATGTAACCCGGCCTTGTCGCTGAGCAAAACAAATTTGCTGTGCTGCGTTGCAGACATCATTTTGGGACTGCCGCGCTTCGTCTTTTGGTCGAGAATGACGTACATCACTTCTTCGCCGCCCAATTGCGTCTCGTCGGTATCCTTGTTATCGTGTAAGTCGACCGTCGTCCGGAAGGATTTTTTGTGCATCAGCACCGCATCGTAGCGAAGGATAAAGTTCGTTTTGGAATACATGCCGGAATCTAATACGGAAACCAGAAAATATCCCTCGGGATGGATGAGCCCCCTGCGGAAATCATTTTCCGGATGCCCGAAAGTCCAGCCCGGCGGCAATGCGATTCGGTAAAATCCGTCTTCGCTTATTTCAGGGAAAGTATCTAAGCAAAGCAGGCGCTGCAGTGTCTCGCGAATCAACCGCGCTTCCGTCTGTCCGTCTTTCGGCTCGAGGTTGGTATGAAGCCCCGGCACCTTTACGATTTTTTTCACGTCTTGGATCATCATTTTCATTATAGGCGATTGATTCAAAAATAGCATTACTATTCGGCAAAAAGAACCTCGAACGGAAACCCGGTTGTTGAAGCAAAAAATGTGTTAGAATTTAAGCGGAATATTTGAAGGTGTCTTCGCGCGGTTCTCATTGGTGAAATTTATGGAAAAAAAAGATATTCAAGATATTCAAAATAGGATTGACTCCATTCTCGATTACTTTTGTGAATACGAGGCAATTGCAGGTTTGATGCAAAGTGATTTAGAAAAGTATGATGATAAGTGGCCCAATCCGAAGTAGCCAACAGAATAAAGGATACGGAAAACGAGCAGGAAAATACGAGGAAAAGAGCGCGGGAGAAAGATTCTCAGATTTCCGGCATCAACCATAACGACCAAAAACTCGAGGCGGCGATCAAAGAGCTTTACGCAGATCAGGGCCGATATCTGAGAATTGGATGGAAGCGGCATTTGAAAATCTTTTTCCCGGCAACGAGAAAACTTTTGGAGAAATATCCAAGTGAAGCGTATATCAGCGATACCATCCACGAAAAAAGGAGCAGGCAAAAAGAAAATAACGCGGGGCTGATTCCCTTGCTGGATGAAAAAGCGGCGTTGGATCATCGTCTGAAGGAAATTGCGGAAAACAAGAGGGCGCTTGAAAATAATAAAAAATCGCTGACGGAGGATCGCCTCGAATGTAAAAAGGCAATACCATCGATAAAATTCCTGATTGCTTTTGCGCAGGATATCAAGAGTGACAATCCATATCTGGATCCGCCTTATAAAATAAAAAACACAGAAGATTTGTATCATTTGCAGCACAAATTGTTTGGCTGCGCCTTAAAGCTGTTCGAACAGTACATCCTCAAAAATAGAACCGCCATCGTTGATAATCTGCGAAAAATACTGACCGAAAACAAAAATGACAGGGGAGTTTACAATAATTGGTGTCAATCCCTTTTTAATCTCTACCCGGTCACATGGGAAACCAGGAATTTCCCTTACCCTCACATAGCCGGAAACCAGGAAAAAGAAGCGAGCAAAAAATCCTGGTTTCCTCGTATGGAACGTGCAATATGAAATAAAGACACTGTTGGGATGGGGCATTCGCCAGAGCATCATTCCGTATCATCAAGCCGATAGGCTTGTGGCGGTAAAAATGATTAGGCTTCTGCGTGTCCGTACCTCTTCAATGTTAATGTGAGTTATAATATAGATTAAATTCAATTATTGGAGGCAAACATGCGAGACCTTAACAAATTCAGAGGATCACTTGTTGGCGGCGCGGTCGGCGATGCCTTGGGGTATGCGGTCGAGTTTCTTAGCCATGCAGAGATTGTGGAGCGGTATGGCGAAGAAGGTATTGTTGATTATGAATTGACAGATGGGGTTGCCCAAATATCGGATGATACGCAGATGACCTTGTTCACGGCAAATGCGCTTCTGTTTGGAACGACAAGAGGCATATTGCGCGGAATCGGCGGCGGTCCCGGGAATTACTGCAAATACTTCTATCAGGATTGGCTTTACACACAAGGGGAATCTTCAAATGAGCGCCATCATTCATGGCTGATCAATATCCCACAACTCCTTCATAGACGCGCGCCCGGGAACACATGTCTTTCTGCTCTGCGCAGCGGCGGCAGCGGTACAATTGAAAATCCGATCAATCAAAGCAAGGGATGCGGCGGGATCATGCGTGTGGCGCCGATTGGCTTGTACTATGAATTCGGTGGGAATACCGGATACTTCAGAGAAGACATCGCGCTGATCGGCGCAAAGGCTGCTGCACTCACGCACGGTCACGACCTCGGGTATATCCCGGCGGCGGCGCTTGTATATATCATCAACTCGATTCTCTATGGGAATTATAGCGGTGAAAACGATCTGAAAAATATTGTCGTGGACAGCATTGCCTGCATGAATGAATTATTCGCGGACAAACCGCATATTGAAGAATTCAGCAATCTGTTAAAAAAAGCGATTGCTCTGGCATATAGCGACAAGCCGGACATGGCATGCCTATCCGAATTGGGGGAAGGCTGGGTGGCAGAAGAAACGCTGGCAATCGCGGTTTTCTGTTCGCTAAGGTACAAGAACGATTTTCAAAAGGCGATCACGGCGGCGGTCAATCATGACGGCGACAGCGATTCAACCGGTTCTGTAACAGGGAACATTCTTGGCGCTTATCTTGGATATGATGCTATCCCCGATCGATATCTCACGCAATTGGAGTTAAAGGATA
>BNUG01000009.1 GCA_025997195.1 Clostridia bacterium
CGCTCTTCATCGAACCCGGCACCGAAGTCTACGAAGGCATGATCATCGGTATGAACAGCCGAAACGACGATATGGTCGTCAACCCGGCACGAAACAAAAAGCAGACGAATATGCGCGCGGCAGGCAGCGACGACAATATCAAACTGCCACCGGCCAAAATCATCTCACTCGAGGAAGCGCTGGAATTCATCAACGATGACGAGTTGGTCGAGGTCGTCCCCGGCGATATTCGCCTACGCAAAAAATACCTGAAGGAACTGGAGCGGCGCCGCAGACCTGTGTGACAAATTGCTTGAATCACATGTTATAATCTTTGAGAGAGTAGCTGAGGGTTTTATGTATTCACAAAGTTCTGTAGACCGCGATAATAGACAACTGTTGATTCTGAGCCATTTGGAGCCGGAACTCAAATTCCTTTGTGCCCGTATTACAGAAATTTTTGGGAATATGCCCGATTTGGTGACATGGACGAAATCGGATCTGGAGAAAGCGGCGCAAGAAAGAAATATTATAAAACCGAAGGCCGTGCTTGTTTCGCTGGAGGAAGACAAAAAACTTGCGGAGCAGTATTTCAAGGAATGTCGAATCATCAGTGTGAAACGAATGTTGGCCTGCGAAAACATCGAGACCATCATGGATTTTCCGGAGAATACAGAACTGATCGTGGTCAACAACCCGGAGGACTGTGCGGTCGATACCGTTAAAAGTTTACAGGCGATGGGCATCAATCATTTGACACTCATTCCGTATTGGCCGGACTCCGGAATGGATCTATCCGGTTATGACACAGTGGTTTATCCGGGTTTCCGGGAATTTGTGCCTGACGTATTCAAACAATATATCGATATCGGATACAGATATCTTTCCTTTGCAACCATATTTGAGATCGCCAATGAATTGAATCTTCCTTACGAACATATCCAGACCATTTATGAAAAGACGACTTCACTTTTGGTTGAAAAAGGGTATGACTTGCGGCGAATGGTAGACCGATTGGAATCCTCCGAACGAAATTTTCGCATGATTTGCGAAATGAGCACGAATGGCATCATCGGCATCGATTTGCAAGACAAGATGATCATCTGCAATCAGTCGGCATGCGCGCAGATCGGAATGGATCGGGAAACGATTCTGACGTCCGGCTATCAAAGCATATTTGCGGAAGACGAGAGACTGCTGGAAATCATTGCAGGGCGAGAAAATGTTGTAGATATGCTTGCGACCGTTTGCGGGAAGAACGTCGTGATCAACACCTACGGTATCGATGTGATCAATACCGGAAACTACTTCGTGAATTTAGTGCTTGTCGATACCATTCAAAATACGGAAATCAAGGTCAGACAAACGATCGCGCAGAAAGGATTTGCGGCACGCTACAAGTTTTCGGATATTCAGGGCAAAAGTGAAGCAATCAAAGAAACGCTCAGCTTTGCGAAAAAATGTGCAAAATGCGATTTGAACGTATTGATCACCGGCGAAAGCGGCACGGGCAAAGAATTGTTTGCGCAAGCGATCCACAACGCTTCCAACCGATCCCGTATGCCTTTCGTTGCGTTTAATTTTGCAGCCTTGCCGGAACCGCTGATAGAAAGCGAACTGTTTGGATACGAAGGAGGCGCCTTTACGGGCGCCCTGAAAACCGGAAAAGCGGGTTTGTTTGAATTGGCGCATAACGGGACGCTTTTTTTGGATGAGATCGGAGACGCCAGCTTGTCTGTTCAGGCGCGTTTGCTTCGCGTGTTGGAGGAAAAAGAGGTAATGCGCATCGGAGCCTCCAAAAATATCCCGATCAATGTCCGAATCATTTGCGCCACCAACAAATCTCTTGCCGCATCCGTACACGAAGGCAGTTTTCGAAGAGATTTATTGTACCGGATCGACGTCTTGCCTTTGCGGATACCGAACTTGCGCAGCCGAAAAGAAGATATCCTTCCGATATTGTCGAATATTGCAAAAGAATATCGGATCCATCGAATCCTCTCGCCGGAGATCCTTCTTTTGTTTCAAGCCTATGACTGGCCCGGAAACGCCAGAGAACTTCGGACTGCCGTACAGTATCTATCGATCATCGGAAATGATGCGGATTCTTGTGATGATAAGGAATTTATCCAATGGACAATTGCATATTTTCAGGCAAAAAGAGAAGAGTTCGACCTGCCGGATTCCGGATACAAAAAAATCGAAGACAAGAGTGAGATTCTTCTCAATGAAATTTATCAGGCGGGGCTTCACGGCATGCGGATTGGCAGAAATTCGCTGCTGAAGCGATTGACGGAGAAGGGGGTTTCTCTTTCGGAAGCGGAGTGCAAAAATCTGCTTACAGTTTTGAAAGAACGAGGGTTGATATCACAAGGCCGCACAAAGCAAGGCGTGCAGATCACGGAAGCGGGAAAAACACTGCTCGTAGAACATGGGATTTGCTGATTTCGTCTGTCGCGCATGGGATTTGGATTGTATTAGGATTTTATTAGGATTATATTGAAATAAAATCGAATTTTCTCGGAAATTATTATTGATATAGTTTGAGAATTCAGAAAAATTTGTGAGTCTGACGAGTTTTAAGTTTTGTTTTTTGCAAATAATGCAAATAAAGGCAACGTAGTGGTTTTTGGCATGAGAATTGCTTGTGTACTATTTAGTTAGGAACTATTTCTTTATTATATTTAAAGGAGGTACGTATGGCTGAAGTGCAGGAGAGAATCTGGGAGTCTGTCGAAAACAATCGTGCTGATTTGATTGAGTTGACCCAAAAACTCATTTCACATTACAGCATAAGCGGCAGTGAAAAGGAGGTGCAGGATTATGTTGCGGAGTTTCTGACCGGTTTGGGGTTCAAATTGGATATTTTTGAACCGGACTTGTCGGAACTGATCAAACGGCCCACATTTTATAAAACACGAGATGATTATGCCGGCAGTCCGAATGTGGTCGGAACGCTGACGGGCTCCGGAGGCGGCAGGTCCTTGATCCTCAATGGGCATATCGACGTAGTTCCGGCAACAAGAGAAGAGTGGACGGACGAAATCGACAGCGGCAAGATCGAAGACGGTCGGATCTACGGGAGAGGCGCATCGGATATGAAAGCCGGTTTTGCCGCCTGTATCATCGCGGTAAAAGCCTTGCAGGAAGCAGGTCTCAAACTGAAGGGCGATATCATCGTGGAAAGTGTTGTCGAAGAAGAAACGGGCGGCGCGGGTACACAGGCGGCTGTTCTGCGGGGATACACGGCGGATGCCGCGATCATTGCGGAACCGACAGATGATCGGATCTTTCCGATCACGATGGGCTGCTCCTGGGGCAGAGTGACGGTCGAAGGTCTGTCGACCCATGGCTCCATGAGATATCAGGGCGTCAGCGCGATCGATAAGGCTTATATCATCATCGAAGCCATCAAGGCCTATGAAGCGAAGCAGGTTGCTGAGAATCCAAATCCTTTGTACGCGCATGCGCAGATTCCTTACTGCGTCAATGTCGGACAAATCGAGGCGGGCAACTGGCCGGCAACGGTACCCGGTATCGCCGTGCTGCAGGTACGCATGGGGATCGCACCCGGAATCCCGGTGGAAACGGCAAGAAAGAATTTCGAAGATGCGATCCGCGAGGCAGCGGACGCTGATCCATGGATGAAAGATCATCAGCCTGTCGTCGAATGGTTCGGACCCAGCTGGGGCGGCGGCGGAGCAGACGTGAACGATCCTATTGTACAGACGCTCCGCAAGCAATATATCGACAGGAAACAGAAGGAGCCGGAAATTGTCGGCGCACCTTGGCCGGCTGACGCCATCTTCTTGGCGGAACGCAATATTCCGGCCATCAATTTCGGCCCCGGAGACAATCTTTGGGCGCATAAAGCCGATGAATCGGTTTCCATTGAACGCCTGATGGACTGTGCTGCCATCATCGCGGGTACCATCGCCGAATGGTGCGGAGTGGAAGACTGAAACAGTTGATTTAAGAAAGGAGATTGATTTTCAATGAAAGAAAGAATACCTGCAATCATTATTGGGTTTTGTATTCCCATGATCGCCATCCTGGGACTTTTCCCGATGTATAACCGGGCGGAACCCTTCGTTTTTGGGTTTCCCTTTGTCTATTTCTGGTTGTTTATATGGTTGGTCATCACTTCACTTTGCCTTCTTGTCGCCAACAAAATCGACCCGTACAACAAGCCGGATGTGATCGAAAACGGCAAGAAAACCCTGGAAGCGGCGAAGGCATACGCAGAAGCCGCGGAAACCGAGATCGCCAATGCAAAGGAGGTGAAATAAATGCTAGGAATCATCATCTTCATTGTCATTTTGGTTGCTTCTTTCATCTTGGCAGTTGCATCAAAAAAAGGTGCCATTGCTTCCAATATGAATGACGTCATGACCGCCAGCGGATCCTTTGGAGGATTTCTGGTTTTCTTTGTATCTGTCGGTGAGATCTACGCCCTTGGAACACTGATCGGCGCTCCCGGTGCGATCTTCGCACAAGGCGCAAACTATGGCGTTTGGTTCATCGGTTATGTCCTGTTGGCCTATGTCGTCGGATATTTCCTGAATCCGGCATCCTGGAGACTTGGACAGCTTTCGAAAGCCATGACACTGGCGGACAACATCGGCTGGCGCTACAACAGCAAAGTCCTTGAAGTCATCGTCGCTTGTGTGGGTATTGGCTTCCTGACACCCTGGATCCAAAATCAGTTCGCAGGTATGGCCATCCTGTTCAACTATCTGAACATTGGCATCAATTTCTATGGTGCGGTCGTCATCTCTTCGATTTTGGCGTTCGTCTATATTCTTATCGCCGGCATTCGTGCCCCCGCATGGGTCAGCATATTGAAGGATATCCTGCTGGTTGCCGCCATCATCATCATTGGCATCGCAGCTGCGATCCATCATAACGGCGGCGTCACCGGGATCTTTCAGACGGTGCAGTCCACCCATCCGGAGAGCTTGTTTGTGCAGCCCGGCAAACCGGTGGGATTCACGATATCGACCATCATTTTCCAGATGTGCGGTTTCTATATGCTGCCCATCACCTTCCAGGCAGTGCTGACGAGCAGGAACGAAAAGATTTTGCGTGAAAACACCATCTTTATGCCGCTGTATATGCTCATGTTCCCATTCCTTGTGATCACCGCTTATTTCGCAGTCGCTACGATTCCGGATCTTCCCAACAAAGATTTTGCGACACTTGCGGTCGCCGTGGATACGCTCCCGAATTGGATGATGGGATTCATCGCCGGTGGCGGTGCGATCACAGCCATTCTGGTCATGGCCATGACAGCGCTTTGCGTAGGCGGTCTGTTCTCCAAGAACATCATCGGCGTCATCAGACCGAAAACCAAAGAAAAAACGCTGGTCGTTTTGGTAAGAGTTGTGACCGCGATATTCTTGTGTTTCGGAATGATCACAGCGATCTATTTCCCGAACATCATGGCGAACGTCATCACCATCGCTTACGGTGGTTTGAGTCAGACCTTCGCGGGCGTATTGCTCGGCTTTTTCTGGAAGAAAACGAACAAATGGAGTGTCGGCGCCGGCATTTTGTGCGGTGTTGCGACTTACGCCATCTTGGTCAATATGTTCCCGAATCCGTTGGGACTGAATTCCGGTTTCTGGGCGCTCGCCGCCAACTTCATCGTGACCATCATCCTCAGTCTGATCATCAAGCCGGATGCACTTACGGTGAAGCGCTTTGAGGCATTCCAGCTTGCCAGACCAAATCGTAAAATCAGCTAAATATTATCGTGAATTCGTTTGCTTGGAGCGGAGGGGAAACCGGCGTCAGCCGTCCCCCCTCCCTCCAAAGGAAGACCTTCCAGAAACATAGACCCGGGCGAGGTGATACTTATGATTGAAAATAATATTAAAATTGAAGTTGTCAGTTCAAAATGTGATCATTTCAAGGTTGGGGACACGGTCTATCTGAACGGTCCGCTCGTTCACAAAGAAAGATCCGATGAGGTCTGCTTGACGGCGCTCAATGCGATCTATCCGTTTATCTATGCGATGCGCAAAGGCGTAAGCGGCGAGGACATGGGATTTCCCGACAGGATTTTTCAATGTCCCGACTGCCCCGAAACCGTTGAATTTCTGCTATCTGTTCAGAAATGAATCCCAGCAGTTGAATAAATAGTGAGGTGAAAAATATGAGTGCAGACACAGCTTTTTTAGGAAAATTGTACGAAGAGATTTGCTTGGCGCTTCCCGATGAATTGGGAGGGAAAAAAAGATTGCGCCTTGATCAGTCCAAAGCGGAATATGAAAGGGCAAAAGCCCTGATTCCCGGCGGGATCATGGGTTCCAGAGAACCGGACAATTTCATCATTAACGAATATCCGATCTACATTGAGCGTGGTAAAAACGGACATTGCTGGGATTTGGATGGCAACGAATTTATAGATTTCATGCTGGGCTTCGGCCCCACAACGATCGGGATGGGAATCCCGGAAATTGACGAGGCAATCAAGGAAAAAATCGACAATGGATTTTGTTTCACGATCCCGCAAAGGACGCAAAATGATTTGGCGGAAAAACTCCAGGAAATCATTCCGGGCGCAGAGCGCAGCGTATTTTGCAAAACAGGAACGGATGCGAATATCATTGCTGTAAGGATCGCCAGAGCATATACACAGAAGGAAAAGATCCTTACCGGTGATTTCCATGGCTGGGGCGATTTTTCGCAATACGGTCCGGACGGCGGCGTGCTTCAGTCGACACGAGACGCCACAATCGAACTGAAATATGGTGATTTAGCAGCATACCGCAGAGAGGCTGAGAAAGGAAATGTTGCCTGCATTTTGATTTCTACCGTCACTTCGGGCGTCATGCTTCCTGTATTATTTGACAAAGAATTCATCCAGGGACTCAGGGCCATCGCAGACGAATTTAACATTGTGTTTATTTGTGATGAGGTCAGAACGGGCTTCCGCTTTGGTCTCGACGGCGGAATCAGTATGGCCGGCGTCGTTCCGGATATCACTTGCATCGCAAAGGCGATGGGGAACGGATATTCAGTCGGCGCCGTATGCGGCAAAAAAGAAATCATGGATGTACTGACACATCCGCATGAACAAGAAGGGACCTATGTGACGTCTACTTATTTCACAAACAGCCTGGAAATGGTCGCCGCACTCAAGACGATCGAATATTACCAGGAACACGATGTGGTCGGGGCTCTCCGGGAAAAAGGGCGCTATTATAACGAAGGCGTCGATCGTATGATTGCAAAACACGGGGCGCCGTTGAAAAATATCGGATTGGATCAAATGCCGGGATTTGCTTTTGATACAGAAAAATTGGGTGTAGAACTGCAGGCAAAGATGACAGTTACCCTATTTACCTATCTGATTCGTTCCGGTATCCTGATTCACCCCTGGAGGCAGCAGTATTTTGCTTACACGCACACAAAGGAAGACCTGGACAAGTCACTGCAAGCGTTGGATGAAGGATTGCTGGTTGTGAAGGAACTCTATCCTTGGTAGAATAGAACTGGAAGGTGATGGTAGAGTTTGGCTCAAGAGATCCGGAGGAATCGGAAATGACGGATTACAAAAGATTGAGCAATAAGCTAACAACATTAAGCGATGCAATCGGTACTTTTGTTTCGGACGGATCGAGCCTGTGTTTTAGTGGTATGGCCGGTGGGCAATGCGTCGCCCATACTTATGAGATCATCCGGCAAAAGAAAACAGACCTCGTCCTGATCGGCGACAGCCCCTGTGAGGCGGGCGATTTGCTGGCGGGCGCGGGTAGTTTGCGGAGAATGGAAATAGCATATTGTTCGTATGCAGTAGCGGGATTGGGATACAATTTCAGACGAGCGGTAGAATCCTGCATCCCGCGTGAAATAGAACTTGTGGATTATTCGAACTACACAATCGGACTGCGTTTTCTGGCCGGTGCGATCGGTGTCCCGTATATCCCCTCCAGATCTTTGCTTGGTTCCGATATCCCGGTCTATAACAAAGACGTCAAGATAGAGAGGGATCCGTTTGGCGGCGAGCTTGTATCGCTGATTCCGGCGGCCCGTCCGGATACGGCCATCGTCCATGTATCACGGGCGGATAAACGCGGAAACGGACAGATGTTTGGGTTTTCGGCAAACGCTGAAAACATGGCGCGCGCGGCCAACCATACGATTTTGACTTGCGAGGAATTGGTTACCACAGAAGAAATACGAGAGAACGGAAATTTGACGATCATTCCGGAATATTGTGTCGACGCTGTTGTCGAATTGCCCTATGCTTGTCATCCGTGGAATATGCCGTTCGCCTATGCCTATGATATTCCGTTCCATTCCGATCAACTGGCACAATTTGCTACGAGAGAAAATTTTCTAAAGTGGCTGGATGAATGGTGTTTCAGCGCGGAAAGTCATGAAGGGTATTTGCGGAAGGTCGGATACGAGCGCCTGGATCAATTGACCAGGATAGAGCGCAAATTTTGCAAGTTGAAAGTCTAAAAGGAGTATGGTGATGGCGGAAACACAATACGCAAGTGACTACAGTACGTCAGAATTCCTTGTGACAGCCGCAGCCGGCGAGATCGTCGACGGCGATACCGTATTCGCGGGCGTCGGAATTCCGACGCTTGGCGCCTTGCTGGCAAAGATGTCGCATGCGCCGAATTCGATTTTGGCGACAGAGTCCGGGAGTATCGGCCCTGACCCCGGACGGATCATCCTGGGGATCGGAGATAACGCCGGAGTCGAGAACGCTTTGATGGATACCTCTTTGTGGAGACTGTTCAGCGATCAGCAGCGTGGCTTTTTCACGATCGGGATGGTGAGCGGCGCACAGGTCGACAAATACGGAAATTTAAATAGTACGGCGATCTTCGGGGATAGAGACTACGTTCATCCGGCGGCACGCCTGCCCGGCAGCGGCGGCGCCAATGATATTGCCTCCAGTGCGCTCCGGACGGTCATCACAATGCCGCTCCAAAAGCGCAGATTTCTGGAAAAGGTCGATTACAATACGTCTCCGGGATATCTGGATGGATATGATTCCCGGGAAAAAGCGGGATTAAAACGGGGCGGTCCGTCCGCGATCATTACGAACAAATGCATTTTCAGATTCGACAGTGTCACCAAAGAAGCATATCTGTATAGTGTTCATCCGGGTGTGACGGTTGATGACGTAAAGAATGAAGTATCCTGGGATCTTGTCGTTCCGGATGATGTACGCGAAACGCTTCCCCCTACGGCGGCGCAAATCGAAATCATCCGCAGTCTTGATCCGATGGGGATCTATATCGGCGACGGACTGAAGAATATGAATTTTGACACGTATATCAAGATGCTTGAGAAGTCGTACAAAGAGTTATAGAAAACAAAAAGAGAGAGAGGAGTATCCGACACTATGAAGACAGGACAAGAATATCGGGATAGCCTGCGCGAAAGGAAGATGAAGGTCTATTTGAAGGGAGAATTGCTGGATCCTGTGACTTTGATCGACCACCCGTTCATCAAAGGCCATGTAAATTCGGCGGCGATGACATATGATCTGGCGTTTGATCCGCAGTATGAAGATCTTATGACGACCACATCCAGTCTGACGAATCAAAAGATCAACCGCTTTACCTGCCTGCATACGGGTACGGATGATTTGACGAAGAAAGTCAAAATGCAGCGCATGATCTCCCGCAAGACGGGTACGTGCTACCAGCGCTGCGTTGGGTTTGACGCCGCGAATGCGACGTTTAGTGTGACGTATGAAATGGACCAGGCGCTCGGGACCGATTACCACAAACGATTCGTGGAATTCATGAAAAAATGGCAGGACGAAGACTGGATGGTAGCGGGCGCGATGACGGATCCCAAAGGAGACCGCAGCAAAAAGCCGCATGAGCAGGAGGATCCGGATCTGTTTGTGCATGTTGCGTTAAAAGATGACGAAGGTATCTATCTGCGCGGCGCGAAGATGCATATGACCGGGATGGTCAACTCGCACTATATGATGATCATGCCGACGTCCGGATATGGGCCGGAAGACGCGGACTATGCGGTTTGCTGTGCGCTGCCTACGGACGCGCCCGGCGTCACGCATATCTTCGGGCGCCAGACCAACGACAACCGCAAACAATACGATGGCGCGGTCGACCAGGGCAACGCGGAATACGGGGTCGTCGGCGGCGAAAGCCTGACGGTATTTGAGGATGTATTTGTTCCGTGGGAACACGTCTTTATGTGCGGAGAATATCAATACTCCGGTATGCTCGTGGAACGTTTTGCGACTTTCCATCGCCAAAACTACGGCGGCTGCAAGGGCGGCGTGTCCGATATCACCATTGGCGCAGCCGCTGTGATCGCGGATATGAGCGGATATGCCAAAGCGGCGCATATCAAAGACAAGATCAACGAGATGATTCATTTGACGGAGACCCTCTGGGCCTGCTCGGTCGCGTGTTCGGCCGAGGGGAAGGCGTTGCCGGCCGGAAACTACTATCCGGATCCGCTGCTCGCGAATGTTGGGAAGCACAATGTGACAAAATTGATTTATGACATCGACCGCCTGGCCCAGGACGTCGCCGGCGGCATCGTGGCGACGCTCCCTTCAGAAGCGGATCTTCGCAGCCCCGAGATCGGCAAATTTGTCGAGAAATACCTCAAGGGCGTTGCGGGCGTCGACACGGAAGACCGGATGCGGATGCTCAGACTGTGCGAAGTGATGACGGGCGGCGTCGCGCTTGTCGAGTCTATGCACGGCGCGGGTTCACCGCAGGCGCAGAAAGTCATGTATTCCAAGCTGTCCAACCTGGAGACGAAGAAGAAAGACGCGATGCGCATCGCCGGCGTCGATCCGGAAAAATACGGGAAGTAAACGGAGCAGCGCTTGCGTGTCGGGGTGAAATTTTGCGGACATTGTTCGCCGCGAAGAGAGATGACTGAAGTTTTGAACACCCTCAGGACTTTGGATCCGGAAACGGACTTCACGATCTTTTCCGAGAACCCCGACGCCGACGCACTGTTGATACTGAATGCATGCGAGACGGGATGCGCGACGCGGCCCGATTTCCCCGGTCCGGTTATTTTGGTGACGCCGGAATCCGTTGACCGTGATTCCGTGTCGCCGCATACTCTGGAAAGGGAAATCTTTTTGCATTTGAAAAAAATAAGAATCACTGAGAGCACACAAAATGGAGAACAAAAATGAATATATTTGATTTGAGCGGAAAAAAAGCGATCGTCACCGGAGCGTCTTCCGGACTTGGCGTACAGTTTGCAAAAGCGCTCGCGGCGCAAGGCGCCGACGTCGCGATACTGGCACGGAGATTGGAGAAACTGGACGAGGTAAAGGCGGAAATCGAAGCGTTGGGCGTTTCCTGTCTGGCCGTGAAATGCGATGTGCTGGAGACAGAAGAGATCATAAATGCCGTCGCGGAAGTGAAATCCGTATTTGGACGCATCGATATCCTCGTCAACAATGCCGGCGTTGCGAACGGAATCCCTGCGGAAAAACAGAAGGACGACAAATGGCTTCGTGTGATCGATACCAATCTAAACAGCGTTTTCTTCTTTGCGCGTGAAGTCGGCAAAGTGATGATCGAACAAAAATTCGGCAGGATCATCAACATTGGATCCATCCATAGCGCGGTCTCGATGCAGGAACAAACGGGCATGTATATCAGCAGTTACGCGGCGTCAAAGGGCGGCGTTCTCATGCTGACAAAAGCTTTGGCGACCGAATGGGCAAAACACGGGATCACCGTGAATGCGATCGGCCCTTCCTATTTCTCGACGGAGATGACGGGCACGTTCATCGAAAATCCGGAATTTGCAGAGAATTTCAGCGCGTATTGCCCCATGGGAAGACCCGGGGAACCGGGAGAACTCAATGGTGCGCTGATTTACTTTGCCTCCGATGCTTCAAGCTATACGACCGGCCAGATTCTATTTGTCGACGGAGGATGGACATCGATCTGAGGGCCCGGAGCTGCGTAATAAAATAATTAGTACACGCACTTATGCGCTTCGTCGGCGAAGACCTTGATTAATTCCGGGTCGGCTTCAAAATAATTGTCGGAGGTACACAGAATGTAGCCGCCGCCTTCCCCAGCGGCTTCAAAGCACCGCCGTACTTCGGCGCGTGTCTGCTCGGGAGTGCAATTTATCAAATAGTGGAACTGATCGAAACCGCCAATCAAGCAAACCTTATCTCCAACACGCCGTTTTACTTCAGACAGATCAACATCAGCGCCCATTGCCGGCGGCGTCAGGGTTTCAATGGCATCCGGACCCATTGCGACAATTCGCTCGAGGAACGGCATCATACCGCCACAGGTATGGTAGGATACGCGCTGTCCTGCGTCATGCAGCGCCGCAATCAATTTGCTGTCGTAGGGCGCTACAAAATGATCGAAAATATAGGGATTGATCACGGTGCTGGAAGCGGAACCGCCGCCAAGCTCATGAATATCGTACTTGGCGCCTTTCAATGACTTGATATAGTGCAGTTTCCGCTCATACAAGATTTGCAGGAATTCGTGTACCCATTCCGGATCATCATAAGCGGCCATGATCATTTCTTCCGTTCCATGCAGGCAGCATGCGTCCTGCCAGGTGCCGGGCTGTCCAAATATATCAAAACAACAAATCCAACCGCGTACCAATCCGCGCTCGCCGTAAGCTTCCGCCTGTTGATTGATGTCCGCAACGTCACAAGTCGGACTCGTCATATATTTTGCTAAAATTTCTATATCACTTTGTTCTTTAATCAGGTGTTCTGTGACCCAGGCTGTATGCTCATTGGCCGCTAAAACCATCGATAATGTCTTGTTTGGGGTAACAAAATTAAAACGGGTGGTGTCATACTCCGTCCCCGCTACTTTTTCCGGGTATATGCGCCACTGATCTGTGGAAATACGCTTTGCTTCGAGAAAACCAAGGTCTCCCTGCTGCGGATCAAAATACTCACCCTTGTCCGGATCGAATGTATGTGAAATCGTCCACAAGATCGGATCGACGCCCGTCTTGTCAAAGAACTCTTCTGCGCTGATACCATTCATGCAATTTTTCAGGAATGAGGGCATTACAAAATGATTGGAAGCAGGCAGGCAATCCGGCTTCTCTCGATTCAAACATGCCAGATATCTCTGCTTTGAAGTTAATGTCATGACGCTCTCCTCCTCTAAGACTGACTCTGATTCCAAATTACAAAAAGTTATATAATGTTGTATTATGTGCTTTTATGTATATTATATATGTTTTCAGCTTGTTGTCAATTCTGCATCGGTATCTTTTCGGATCCTTTCTGCAGAAACAATCTTTCTCACAAAACGCCTCGAAACTCTGTTGTCTCGTCCTCATAGGTATAATGATCGATCACGCCGCAAATGGTGAAATCCGCTATGATCGTTTCATCGAGAATCAAATTTGCGGCGCCGCCGTCTATGCTGACAAGGACAATATCGCCAATGCCTGCCTGCGCGCCGTCAAATGCAATCTGGCGCGCGCCGATAGGGTATCCCTTCTCATCCAGGAATTCGACAATCATGAGTTTATAACTATAGTAGCCGGGGTCTTTGATCGTCGATACGACATTGCCGACCACTCTTGCGAGTTTCATGATTTGCCTTTGCCCGCTTCGAGCATAGCCTCCACTTCCTCATGGGGGCTGGGGATCACATGCACACCGTATAGCTCCCCGACCCTTTTTGCCGCAGCAGCGCCCGCATCGACCGCAGCTTTTACCGCACCGACATCCCCGCGTACCATGACGGTCACAAGACCGGATCCGATCCGTTCCTGATTTGTCAGCGTCACATCGGCAGCCTTTACCATTGCATCAGCCGCTTCGATCGCGCCCAAAAGACCTTTTGTTTCGATCATTCCAAGTGCTAATTTTGCCATAATCACTTTATATCCTCTCTGTAGTTACAATTCTTACCCTTACTTGTCATTTACAACACTTCGTTGTACGTGTCAATGAATCCGACGATTGCAGCATCCACGGGAACAAGCGGTTTCCGAAAGACCTTTGCCGCTTCCTTTGAGCCGATCAGGTACACAAAATCATCTTTCCCCGCTTGTCTCGTAGAGTCCGCTGCCACGATCAAATCCGTCTCCTTACCGTTTTCGATCTTCCGAACGAGCAGGAGAGGGATTCCGTCGAGTCCTTCGTCTTTTACTGTGGCAACGACAGTACCAACTACTTTGCCTGTATACATATGCGAAACGTGTTATTTTTTCGCAGTTTCAATGGTTGGTAAAATACCTTCCACGTCTTCATGTGGGCTGGGGATGACATGGCTGCCGTACAGTTCACCGACTGTCTTTGCCGCAGCTGCGCCTGCTTCCACGGATGCTTTCACCGCACCAACGTCACCGCGTACCATCACGGTCACAAGACCGCTACCGATCTGCTGCTTGCCAATGAGTTTGACGTTTGCGGCTTTGACCATCGCATCGGCAGCCTCAATCGCTCCGATCAATCCTTTGGTTTCCACCATACCCAATGCTAATTTTGCCATTTTCGTACCTCCTTAAAACTAACTCTATACTAAAGATCTAACAATTCCAGGATGCGGAGCGGCAATCACAACGCTCTCCGACATCAAACCTTGGACTTCATCAAGGGCCTGAGCGGCCTTTATCGCGGACTCAACGGCGGCCACCTCACCCGTCATCATTATAAATCCTTTGCCGCCCAAACCGCGCGCGAGTCGAACCTCGATCAACCGGACTTCCGCCGCCTTCACCGCCACATCGGCTGCAAGGACACAGGAACATACCGAAAAAGTTTCAATGGAGCCAACCGCCTGCACTTCGCCGAAATCATTGCACATGGCGATCGCCCGCGGAACCTGCGGATCCACTTTCGGGATGATCAGGCTGTCTACCAGCTTCATGCCGCAAACCTCTTTTCCGGCTGCAAGCGATTCCTTGACGGCAGCAACTTCGCCGGTGATCACAATAATATATTTTCCGGCACAGACCGGATGCGCTTCAATCAGTTCAACCGATGCCGCTTTGAGCATCGCGTCGCCGGACTCGACGCCTTTGGGGATACTCACAATTTCTAACAAGCCAAGCGCATTCTGCATTCCTTACTCCTTTGTAATATGAATACCGGTATCCGTGATATCCGAAATCACGCCGCTGATGCTTGCGTGTATTTTTGCCCCAAGAGACCCCTCTGGAATATCCGCAATCAATTCCTCCTTCTTTACCCGTTGGCCTTTCCTGACAATGGGCACAGACGGTGCGCCGATGTGCATTTTTAGCGGGATGGTGACCTGATCCGTATCCAGAAAATGCCCGTCAATCGGCGCAGGAACATCATAATCAGAAAGACCCAGTCGTGCGATCAAACGATAGGTTGGCAAACGCTTTGTGTCGAGCGCACTGTCCACGGGGAGAGGGGGTTTTTTCTCCGGCCTGCTCCCGCCTTCAGACAATTGTTGTTTCAGAGCACTCATAACGGTCGATGGTTTGAGTCCAAAATTGCAGGCATAATAAGTACAGATTCCGCAGTCGCAGCAAGAGAAAACGCCGCCAAAATCCCCCATCAGATCTGTGCCTTGCGCCAGACTGCGCATTGCTTTGTGCGGCTGTACATTGAGGCCCAGCGAATTGCGCGGGCACATCTGCGAGCACATTGTGCATTGACAACAAACAGCTTTGACCATCTGTAAATTCATTTCCGGACTCTTGAGATGGAAGAGGGGATGATCTTTCGGGATCGCGAGGATTCCCCCGGTCGTCTTTGTGACGGGATGATCTAAACCCCATTCAACCCTGCCCATACAGGGGCCGCCAATGATATAGCCACATTCTTCCGTCACACCGCCTGCATGCTCAATGAGCTCCCTAAGGGAAATACCGATCGGCGCATTTACCGTCACCGGTGTTTTTACAGCGCCGCCGACCGTCACATATTTTTCCGTAACCGGTACACTGTGCTGCGCTCTTGCGATATTGATGAGCGTATTTACATTGGAAATAACAACGCCAACGTCCAGCGGAATCCCGCCGGTCGGAACCACGCTGCCGGTAACTTCATATACGATCTGTTGTTCATCCCCGGCAGGGTAGTAACTAAGCATAATATACAAGGAAATACCGGGAACATTTTCGATTTGCCGCCGCAGAACATCGATCGCATCTTTGTAATGATCTTTCAATGCAATAACGCCTTTTGACGCCCCAACAGCTTCCATCGCAAAAATCAATCCTGCGATCAGCTCATCGGCAAAAACCGTCATGAGCTGCTGGTCGACGCGCAAAAGCGGTTCACATTCTGCGCCGTTTGCGATCACCCATTCCGCTTTGCCGGACATCTTTACGTGCGTAGGAAAGCCGGCGCCGCCCGCGCCTACAACTCCCGCATTTCTGATATTTGTAACGATGTCCATTCTCTTTTTGTTACCCTGACGATCTATATGATCCGAAAATCACCTTTTAATACACAGCGTCTCAGTCGTGTGAATGACCTTGCGCTCGTAAGCCCCTCGCCGGTCGGCGTTGCGATGGTCAGCGTCGCATAGCCTTCTCCCTGGTATCCCAAACCGGCATAGGACGGCGCATTTTTCACAAAAATCGTCGTGTTCATCTTTGCCGCCGCCCGCGACATATTATGTATATTTGTGGAGTGTATCATCGCCGAATGTTTGTTGCCTTGCTCAGCGTCAAAAGCGTCAACCAGCGCCTCATCAAAAGATTTCGAGCGAACCATACCGAGCACGGGCATGAGCATTTCCTTCCGCACGAAAGGATGATTTTTGTCCACCTCCGCGATCACAAGACAGGGCTCGCCGCTGTAACGGACGCCACTTGCTTCCAGAATATACGTGGCGTCTCTGCCGACAAATTTCCGGTTGACCACATAGCCGCCGTCTTTCTTGTCAAAGACGGTATCGACGATCTTTTGAATATCGTTTCCCTCTACCAGGAAAGCTCCTTCCGGAGTCATAGCCCTGGCGAGCGAGTCGAAAATGGCGTCAACGGCAAAGACTTCCTTCTCCGCCACGCAAAGCACATTGTTGTCCAGGCTTGCGCCGTCTACGATGTCCTTTGCCGCTTTCGCGATATCCGCCGTTTCGTCCACAATGACGGGAGGATTTCCGGGGCCGGCAGCGATGACTTTCTTTCCCGTTTTCATTGCAACGGAAACAACAGCTTCGCCGCCTGTGACCGAAAGGAGAGGGATATCCGGATGTTCCATGATGATCTGCCCCGACTCCAGAGAAGGCTCCCGAACCGTCGTGATCAAACCGACCGGGCCACCTGCGCTGACGATCGCCTCATTCAAAATCCGAATGGCTTCCTGCGAGGCATGTTTTGCGGCAGGGTGCGGGTTGAACACGACGGCATTGCCGCCTGCGATCATACTGATGCTGTTGTTGATAATGGTGGCTGTCGGATTGGTTGAGGGGGTGATCGAACCGATCACGCCAAACGGCGCCATCTCTACCAACGTCAGCCCCAGATCGCCGGAGTAAGCGGTAGGGTGAAGGTCCTCAATGCCGGGTGTCTTTTCCGCCGCCACCCGGTTCTTTTCGATCTTATGTGCGATTTTTCCATAACCGGTTTCCTTGTGAGCAAGCTCGGCGAGATATTCGAGATTGTGAAGTGCTGCGGCACGCATGGCGGCGATAAAAAGTCCTCTTTTTTCCAGCGCCTCCGCCTGAAGAATTTGCTGCGCGTTTTTTGCGGCGGCAACCGCATCATTCGCATCCTCGAACAGCCACCCGTTTTCGATCTTGCTGCGGCGCCCCCGGTCCTTTATGCCGGCAGCATCGGCCTCACCCCGTTCGACCCGGCCGGAATCGACCCGACCCAAATCAAGCTGCTTGATTGTTTTGATTACAATATCCCGAATATAGCTTTCGTCCAGTGCCATCTCACTTCCTCTTTTCACTCCGTCACTTCAATTTAGTTGTCCTTAAACTTTGCAAAAACCCGAGCACCTTCCAGATCCACGTGATCGATGATCGCAATAATACTCTGGTCCACAGGCTTGTTTTCCGTCATGGCTGTCTGCCGGGAAGAACTGCCGCCCACGCAGAGCACCACTTCGCCTTCGCCGGCGCCGACGGTGTCGATGGCAACAAATACATCACCTTTTTCCGTAAACGTCTCGATTGAAATGGGCTTTACAAGCAGCAGTTTCAACCCATAGAGTTTTTCAGCTTTGTTGGTACTCACTACGGTACCTTTTACTCTTCCTATCAGCACGAAAATTCTCCTTTCATCCGTAACAATATGTCATTCGATCTGGAGTCCCAGCTCTTTGGATGCGTCGCGCGCCGCAGGCGTTACGATCGCACCGGCTGCTTTTCGGATCCGGTATCTTCCTTCTTTATGCGCGACCCGGACATCTGTCTCCGTGATCAGCGTGAGGCCCTCCGCCTCAAGGTCACTCGTACAGTTGTAAGTCATGATGCCGATGCCGATCGCCTCGATCGTTTGAAGATCTTCTATGATTTTCTCGAAGAACGTATTGCGTTTGATCCTCGGCGGTTCAAAATCGAGCAGCACCCGGACATTCTTCCCCCAAAGCATACTGCGTATCACCAAATAAGCAGGAATCTCTGCATCCACACCGTGTGCAATATCATCGAGCAAACTGAGTTTCGGAGAGAGCAGTACGACATTTGCCATATCACTTAGTTTGTCCGTGAGCGCGGCAAAACCAATGACGTCGGCATCCGTGACCATCATGGTATCATCCGACAGTCCATATCCGTCAAAACCGATATATTCGATCTCTCCCCCAAAATCATCCCAGAGCCGTTTCACGGCTTCCCGGTAGGTCGGCACATAAGAGGTGATCAAAACGGCAGTCCCGCTGCTGAATCTTTCTTCTTTCATGCTATGATCTCCAGGTATTCTCCGTCGCAGATCATTGCCGCATTTGCTTCATCCCGGTCGATATGAGCTTCCAGCTCATGCGCCGGACCGCTGCGGACGATGAAATTTCCAAACGTGATTTCGCGTTCCCCGGCTTTTTTCAGGGAAACCGATTGCCCATTCTTCAGATCAAGCATTTTCGCCTGTTCAACCGAAACATGTAAATGCCGTGCCGCAATCAGGACGCCGTACTTGAGTTCTATACTTCCGCGCTTTGTAATAAGACGGGCGCCGGGGCTGCCTTCCAGATCACCGGACATGCGGATCACAGGTTCAATGCCCACAGTAAAGGAATCCGTCAGTGAAATCTCAACTTGCGTATTGCCGCGTACCGGGCCAAGCACCCGGATCCCATCGATTCTGCCTTTGGGTCCCGCCAGCGAAACCGTATCGGACGATGCAAACTGCCCGGGCTGCACGAGCGCTTTCATGGGAACCAGTTCATAGTCTGTCCCAAAGAGCGTATCCAGATCCCTGCGGCTGAGATGCACATGCCGGTTTGAGACCGCTGCCGGAACAAAACGTCTGCCCGTTTGTTTGTAAACAGCACCAAGGACGCTTACTTTCATATCTCTTTCTAACGTGTCATTTTGTGGCATATATTGATTTTGTTCCCCGTTAAAGCCGCCGTAATTTGTAGTAATATGTCCGTGATGTGTTACAAAAAGTTATCTAGTGTTATATTTTGTGCGCTTTTTGCTTGCATATCAAGTATATCAAGATATTCGCGACTGTCAATACGGCTGGGAAAAATGAAAATTTAATAGAAAACTATTGACAGATGAAAGTATTGAACATAGAATAACACAAACAAACATAATGACTCAATTTTATACGGATATATAACACAAAGTAACAAAGAGAGATACGGTTCGGAGGTCGGCGATATATGTTTACATGCACAAACTTGATTCATAGAACACCCCGGTTTTCTCTAATATTGTATCAAAGACAATTTTAAATGCAAACGGCAGCAAATGTAAGTACATTGGATAGCATAGAGACAAAAGAATCCGTAGGTAGATGGTAAGCATTACGATTGGTAGGATAAGAAAGGAGGGATGATCAACTCATCAAAAAAATTCTGAAATAGATTTATTAACACGAAAAGATAAGAGAGGAAGTATGATGAAAAAATCAAGATTAATAGTGGTTCTCATGTTGGCAGTTATGATGGTGTTGACACTGTCTTTAGGAGCATGTTCGAACAAAGCAACGGATACGCCGGCTGCGGCACCACCGGCTGCGGGTAGTGAAACAAATGAAGATGCGCCCGGCGGTGAACCGGCTGACGGTGCGAAAGCATCCCCGAAAATTGGTTACATCATCACATTCGCATCGCACGAATGGTATGCCAACCAAGTAAAGGGTTCTGAGGATACCGCAAAAGAATTCGGCTATGAATTCATCGTGGTCGATGCAGAAAACGATCAGGAAAAACAAATCTCGCAGGGTGAAAATTTGCTGGCACAGGATATTGATATTCTGATCATGGCTCCTGTCGACGGAACCGGCGCACTGCCTTTGATTGAAAAGGCGCAGGCGCAGGGCGTAGTCGTTGTTACAACGTCGGTCATCTCCCCCAAGCAGGATATGTATGTCGGTATTTCGGACTATGAAGGTGCTTATGCGCTTGGTCTCCAGGCCGGACAGTATGTGGTTGACAACAAATTGGATGCACCGAAAGTGCTGCAGGTTGGACTGCCGGCACTCCCGTCCTGCGTTGACAGAACCGAAGGTTTCAAAGCAGGTCTGCTGGAAAAAGTCCCCGGGGCCACATTTGTTGAAGTCGATGGCGGCGGCAACAAAGACACCTCCGTTCCGGTCGCAACCGATGCGCTGACCGCAAATCCGGACATCACCATGATCATGGGCATCAACGATGACTCCAACCTCGGTGGTGTACAGGCATACAAATCGCTTGGATATGACATGGACAAACTTACCTCCTGGGGTATGGGTCTGGAAGGTATTGCAGCCAAAGGTGCATTGCTGGATCCGACAAGTTCCGTCAAGGGTGAGTGCGCGATGTTCCCGGAATATTTCGGACGCTTGGCTGTGCTCGCTGCGGTAGACAAATACAATGGCAAGGATATGCCTGAGTGGATTTGCCCGCCAACCGTCATCGTCACACCGGAAAATCTCAACGAATATTATGTTAAGGAAGGTGACGCCTGGCAGATTCAGTGGCCAACCATGGATAAGCTGGGATATGATGAAAGATCTATTGCGTAACTAATCGCATGAACCGAGTGTCAGGATGTCAGGGGGATCCCTGACATCCTGACACCTAAATTTTATTCGTATTGGAGGAATAAACATGAATGCGAAGAACGACAATCTTGTCAAACGTATTTTTGCTGCAGATCAATTTGCGCTGGTTCTGGCGTTGATTGTTATTTTTGTCTTTTTTTCAGCCGCAACGGAATATTTTCTGACCGGACAAAATATTTCCAATATCTTCAGGCAGGTTTCCATTAATTTAGTTGCGGGCGTTGGCATGACGGTGCTGCTACTGATCGGCGACGTGGATCTGTCCATTGGTTCTTTGGTTGCTCTGGTTGGCGTCGCCTGCGTGGCAACGACGAATGCAACGCAAAGTGTATTCGTGGGAATTGTTGTCGGGATCGCGGTCGGTGTTGGCGTTGGCTTTGTCAATGGCAAGATCGTAACAGGATTTGGAATTAATTCTTTGATAGCGACACTCGGTATGATGTCAGTGATCAGGGGGGCTGTATATATTATTACGAATGCAGTTGCCGTGCAGGTAACGGTGCCCACATTTACGTTGATCGGCTCAGGAAACGTGTTCGGTGTGATCCCGATTCCGATCGTAATCTCTCTCGGGCTATTTATCGTATTCTTTATTGTTCTTCGCTATACTGCATTTGGACGGTATATCTATGCGGCAGGTGACAATCCGGAAGCGGCAAAAGCATCCGGTTTGAATGTCAACAAGCTAAAGATGTATACCTTTATCATCTGCAGCACGCTGGCCGCAGTCGCCGGATTGATTTTGACGGCGCGGACGAATTCCGCACAGCCCAATTCCGGAAGCGGTTTGGAATTCACGGTCATTGCGGCAGTCATCTTGGGTGGCACAAGCTTGTCGGGCGGTAAGGGTTCCCTGATCGGGTCACTGATCGGCGTATTCATCCTACAGCTTGTCAATACCGGTCTTGTCATGATGAATGTCTCTTCTTTCTGGCAGGAAGTTGTACGCGGTTCTGTCATCATCCTGGCGGTTGTACTTGATACGGCGAGACAGCGGAAACAAGAAATTGCCAGCAGCAAATTGACACAGCAACTGGCGCTTGAGAACGCATCTAAAGAGACGACATGAGGTAGCAAAATGGAATATCCACTTATTCGCACGGAAGGAATCAACAAATACTTCCCCGGCGTGCATGCCTTGAAAAATATCGACTTCGACCTGAAAGTCGGCGAGGTGCACACCCTGCTCGGTGAAAACGGTGCCGGCAAATCAACCCTGATCAAAATCCTTAGCGGCTTGTATGAGCCGGAAGAAGGGAAGATTTTTCTTGACGATAAAGAAACGGTTTTTCATAATGCCAAAGCAGCGCTGGACAGCGGGATCAGTGTGATCTATCAGGAACTAAATTTGTCCCTGAATATATCGATCACAGAAAATATCTTTTTCGGAAGGCTCAATCCCAACAAATTTGGCTTTATCAACTGGAAAGAACTGCACACGGAAGCCAAGAAATGGATGTCGAAGATCGGACTGAACGTAAGTCCAAGTATGAAAGTAAAATACCTTGGGACGGCGCAGCAGCAGCTGCTCGAAATCGCCAAAGCGCTTGCCACCAATGCCAAGGTCATCATCATGGATGAGCCTACTTCCGCTCTGAGTCCGCACGAAATCAAGATCCTTTTTGATATCATCCGCGATCTGAAATCGAAAGGCATCGGGATCATCTATGTCTCGCACAAATTGGATGAGTTATATGAGATTGGAGACCGGGTCACGGTCTTCCGGGACGGGCACAAGATCGAGACGCTGAACGTAGCGGACACGACGCCGGACAGCCTGATCAAAAGCATGGTTGGCCGGGAGATCATTTCGACCATCGACCGGAAAGACGAGAGTACGCCGGACTTCATGCTCGAGGTCAAAGACGTCTCCACGAATCTGGTTGACAGCGTTTCGTTTGACATCAAAAAAGGTGAGATCATCGGATTTTCGGGCTTGATGGGCGCCGGAAAGACGGAAATTTCCAGGGCGCTGTTTGGCCTGGATGCGATGACGGCCGGAAGTATTGTGATTGAGGGTACGGAGTACAAGCAAGTGACGCCGGAACTCTGCGCTGCGTGCGGAATCGGGTATGTCCCCGAAGATCGGAAAGCGACGGGCTTGTTCCTGGATCTTTCGGTGCGCGACAATATTTCCATTGCCACCATGAAACAGCTGAAAAAAGGTCCTTTTATTGATTTCGACAAACAAGCCGAAACCGTGCAGCGCCTCATTGACCGGTTGTCAATCAAAACACCGACGCAGCTGCAAAAGACACGCAATCTCTCCGGCGGCAATCAGCAAAAGGTGATCCTGGCGAGATGGCTCCTACACAGCAATTTGAAATTATTAATCGTGGATGAGCCGACACGCGGCATCGATGTCGGCGCAAAGCAGGAGATCTATTCCATCCTCGATGATCTTTCAAAAAGAGGAATCGCCATCATCATCATGTCCTCGGAAATGCCGGAGCTGATCACGATGTGTGACCGCATCCTGGTCATGAAACTGGGCAGACTGAATGCGATCTTAAACAAAGATGAAATCAGTCAGGAACGAATAATGGAAGCGGCTGTGATGTAGACCCGCCTGCGAAGTGGGAATGACAGCAAAAGAAAGTAAAAAAGAAAGTAGGTGACCGTCATGAAGTACAATTTAGAAATCAATTATCCAAAGGATAAAATGCTTCGGAACAAGTTAAGGTTTCAACAATATCAGAACTATGCCTATTTTGATCGTCCGGCTGTCATGTTCGGTACGTTCACACGCTATTATTTAGATGTGATGGGGAAGACATACGAAGAGTATATGAAGGATGCGACGACCCATTACGAATTCCAGCTGTCGTTCCAAAAATGGCAAATCGAACATATGCCGGATGATCGCTGTCAGAGTCCCAGCATCACCGTTGCGGTCGATTTTGAAAACACGCACAACAGCGCCGGATTTGGTGCCCCGATCCATATGTCCGGAAACAATCCGCCGCGCGTTGGCGAATGCATCGAGACGCCGGAACAGGCGGATGCGTGGGAAAGTCAGGGGATCGATTCTCCGTTTTGGAAGATGTTTCGCGAGTGGTGGGAAACCATGATGGAGCTTTCGGAGCAGACGGAATTGATCTTCAATGGGGAAAAAGGGGATATCAATGTGGCACCGCTTGGCACGCAGATGATCGGACCCTTTATGATCGCCGTTGAGATGGTCGGTACGCAATGGTATGAGTGGCTGTATTACTATCCGGATGTCTGTCACCGCCTGCTTGCAAAAATCACGGATGCGCTCATTGAGATCGAAGAAAAATTCCGCATCATTGATCCGAGGCCAAGGACACTGTACGGTCTAGCTGAAGATGACGCCGGAAATTGCTCGGCGGATACTTTCATGGAATATTCCTATCCGTACGATATAAAATTGTATGAAAAATTCGGTGAAGGACTTCGTGACGGACGGAGCATGCACAATTGCGGGAAGAGCCAACATTTGCTTGAGATCTACACAGAAAAACTACATGTCAGTACGATGTCCCTATACGGTTTCTCTCTCACACCGGACGTCATCGCGGAAAAACTCGCTGGCAAATGCTATTTGTGGGGCAATATCAGTCCGATGCTGCTCGCCAGCGGCGATGTGGAAGGAATCCGGAAATATGCGAGGGAATTCTTTGATAAAGTTGCGCCATACGGCGGAATCGTCTTTGGCGAGGGAGCGAACGTAGCCCCGGGTACACCACTTGAAAATATGGCATTATGTGTTAAAGTAGCAGAAGAGTATGCAGCCGATCATCCGGATATGTTTACCCATGACATCGACAAGTTTGTTATAGAGAATAAGATCGAGATCGCATCCACAGGAAAGGCTTTCACGATCTAGGTTTGGAAGGACAAGAATAATGCAGGAATTCCCAAGTGATAGTCAGGCAAGACGTGAAATACTGGATATTGGGCGGCGTATGTATGAAAAAGACTACATTGCGGCGAACGATGGGAATATCAGCTGTCGTGTGGCTCCCAATGAAATTTGGGCAACGCCGACCGGCGTTTCCAAAGGATTCATGGATGAAAATCAATTGGTGAAGCTGCGCCTTGACGGTACGGTGATGCATACCGGTGACCTTGGGGTCTCCTCAGAGATCAAGATGCATATTCGGGTCTACAAAGAGAATCCGTCTGTGGGGGGTGTGACGCATGCGCACCCGCCAATCTGTACCTCGTTTGCAATCGCCGGTATCGGGCTCGATAAGGCGATTTATCCGGAGGCTTTGATGAACCTTGGAACCGTTCCCTGTGTGCATTATGAGACACCCGGTACGCAGGGAATCCCGGATTCTATCGCGCCGTACTGCAATGACTACAATGCTGTACTATTGGCAAATCACGGTGCGCTCTCGTGGGGAAAAAGCCTGATGGAGGCTTATTTCCGGCTTGAATCCATGGAACACTATGCGATGATCCTCATGTATACGGGGAATATCATTGGAAAAGCGAATGTGCTGAGTTGTGATCAGGTGCAGGAATTATTAGAAATGAGGGATCGTGCAGGCATCGTGTCCGGAGGCGTTCCGCCTTGCTGCGCCCCCAAGCCGACGAATTTGTATGATAGTGTGGATCCGCCGGTGCAGGTGGGATGTCCTTGTGCAGGGAAGGGCATTTGTTCCGAATCGGCGCGTGAAGATGCGCAAAGCAAACCGGATCAAAAAGAAATCGAACGGATCACACGCGAAGTGATTGCGTCTCTTGGGATATCCCAACATTGATAAATTTTTACATTCATGTTAATCTGATATAACAATTATACCGCCAATCTTGCAGATAGAAACGGATTGAAACATGATTAAGGAACAGCGACAACAGCAAATCATACAATTGCTTGAAGAAAATGACGTGATGATGAATTCAGCGCTGGCCGAATATTTCGGTACATCCCTCATGACGATTCGGCGTGACATTGATGAATTGGCGGAAGACGAAATCGTCATAAAATTGCACGGAGGTGTCGCCCTTAAAAAAACGCAGTCCCTGCACATCGGACATGTGACCCGCGTAAACGAGAATACGGATCTAAAAAAACGAATCGGTGCGGAAGCGGCCAAACTGATTCAGGAAGGGATGAGTGTTTTCTTTGACGCCGGGAGTACGCCGCTTTTTATTGCCCGCAACGTGCCGCCGCAGCTGCATTTTACCGCGATCACAAATTCGTTGGTTACCGCCACCGAGTTGTGCAAAAAAGTAAACACGAATGTCATCATGATTGGCGGAGAGCTTTACAAGCCGACATTTGCCACAAGACACAACAGTGCGGTCGATTCCGCCGCTCACTTCCGGTCAGATATATCGTTTATCTCCACGAAGACGATTTCACCGCCGAAGGGACTCTATGAAATGGATCTTTCGATGATTGAGGTGAAACTGGCCATGGCGGAGCGTGCGGAAAATGTCATTGTTGTAGCAGATCATACAAAATTTAATATCAGCGGTACCTATCTTTCGATTCCGATGTCCGATATTGATTTGGTCATCACAGACACGGAATTGGATCAGAAATACGTTGATTTGCTAAAAAAAGGTGGTACCCCGGTCACATTGACGTAGCAGTCATTCTTTCGAATCGTACTGACATTCCCGCAAAAGCGGGAATCCATGCAGATCATTACCTAAGATTCCCGCCTGCGTGGGGATGACCGGTTTTGTGCATTTGTGTTGCATTCCATAGGATTCCTGCTTCGAAGTGCCACGGATGCGTCGCTGCGTTCTGCGTAGAATGACAAATGGATTCTGCAATTTCGTTGCAGAATGACGATACGGCGTGACTGTAACCGTAGAATGACGGAACTTCTCAAAAGCAACATATTCAGAAACTTCTCAAAAGCAACATATTCAGTATTGACAATGCAGGGAAAGCAGATATAATATACATAAAAGCACAAAAGGTAACATTAAATAACTTTTTGTAAGGCGGGTATCAAATCAGGATGGGTACGCAGGAGGTGTAAATTGTTGAATTTTTCACGGGAAAAACTCTTGGATTTGTATAAGAACATGGTTCTGATACGAAAATATGAGGAGAGGATTTATTTTCTGTTTCTGGAAGGCATTATGCCGGGAACGATTCATCAGAGTCACGGACAAGAAGCATCTGCCGTTGGCATGTTGTATGATTTGCAAAAAACAGACTATATGACGACCACACATAGACCGGCAGGACATGCGCTGGCAAAGGGCGTTTCTCTGAAATCCATGATGGCGGAAATGTTTGCAAAGACAAGCGGATGCTGTCACGGGTACGGCGGCGCAATGCATGTGGGCGATATGGCTGTCGGTGCCGTGCCGGCGATCGCGATTGTCGGGGGCGGCGTACCGCTGGGCGTTGGCATTGCGCTTTCCTGTAAGATGCGAAAGACGGATTCGGTATGCGTGACCTTTCTGGGCGATGGCGCTACGAATGAAGGTGCCGTGCATGAGTCGATGAACGGTGCAATGATCTGGAAACTTCCCATCATCTTTGCGGTCGAAAACAATCTCTACGGTGCTTCTACATCCATCAAACAAACCACGACAATTGAAAATCTGGCGGAACGTGCCAAAGCTTACAATATGCCTGCGGAAATCGTAGACGGAAACGACGTCATTGCCGTCAATCAAGCAGCCGAGCGGGCGATTGCCCGGGCACGCAGCGGCAGCGGGCCGACTTTTTTGGAGTTAAAAACCTATCGCATCGGCGGTCACAGTCGCAACGATACGTGCGGTTACCGTACGAAAAAAGAAGAAGCGGAATGGGCAAAACGGGATGCGATCAAAGTGTTCGGCGAGCGACTGGTAAAAGAGAAGATTGCATCGCGGAAAGAATTGAACGCGATCGACGAACAAATAGAGCAGGATATAGACGAAGCGGTTGTATACGCCAAGAGCGAGCCGTCTCCCGTCGCGGAAGATGCTTTTAAGAATGTATATGTACAAGAGGGGTTAATCTAATGGCAGAGAAAAGTATAGCAGAAGCCTTGCGGGATGCGATCGCAGAGGAAATGCGCAGAGATGAAACCGTATTTTGCATCGGGGAAGATATCGGAATCGAAGGCGGTTTCGGCGGCGCCTTTACGGTGACGCTCGGTTTGGAAAAAGAATTTCGGGATCGTATGGTCGATACGCCGATTTCGGAGATCCTGATCGCCGGGGCGGCCACCGGCGCCGCGATGACCGGAATGCGCCCGATCGCGGATGTGCAGTACGGAGACTTTTTATTTTGTATGATGGATCAACTTGTGGATGAAACCGCGAAGATGCGGTATATGTCCGGCGGTGAGATCAAAGTTCCAATGGTCATGCGTGCGCCGGTGGGTGCCACGACACGAGGCGCACAGCACGCACAATCACTGGAAGGATTCTTTACACACGTGCCGGGACTCAAGGTCATTTGCCCGTCCACTGCATATGACGCCGTGGGACTTTTGCGCACAGCTGTCCACGATGACGATCCGGTGATCATGTTTGAACATAAAAAGCTATACGGATCCAAGGGGAACCGCGCGGAAAAAGGTGCGTTATCTCCGATCGGTGAAGTTCCGGATGAATATTATACAATCCCGTTTGGGGAAGCTGTCATTCGGCGTGAGGGAACGGACGTCACGATCGTCGCCAATCTTTTGATGGTATACAATGCGATTTCCGCAGCAGAGATCCTTGCGGATGAGGGCATTCGCTGCGAGGTGATCGATCCCAGAACGCTGGTGCCGTTTGATTATGAAACGGTATACCGATCCATTCGCAAGACGGGCAGACTGGCAATCGTCCATGAAGACGTCGAGCGAAACGGCTGGGGGGCTGAGCTTGCGGCAAAGGTGGCGTCCGAAGCGATTTATTCCCTGAATGCACCAATCAAGCGTATTTGTACCTACAATACACCGATTCCTTTCGCGCCTGTCATGGAGAACTACGTGGTACCGTCTGTCGAGCGGATCGTAGAAGAAATAAGAAATCTGATCAATAGTTGATTTAGGCATACGACAAGGAGAAAGAACATGTTCGTACCTATGAGAAAAATATTGCGGGATGCAGAGAAAAACGCCTATGCAGTCGGCTATTTTGAAGCGTTCAATATGGATGCGCTGCTCGCGTGTCTTGACGCCGCGATCGAAACCCGATCTCCGATCATCATTGGATTTGGCGGTCAGTTTTTGTCAAGCCCGAAGCGGAAAGAACCGGAGAATATATATTTATACGGGGCGCTGGCAAAAGCCGCTGCGGAACATTCGGATATCCCGGTGGCAACGCTGCTGAATGAGTCAGACCGCATCGATATGGTTTATCAGGGAATGAAAGCGGGATTTGGCGCGGTCATGTACCAAAAAGAACCGGAGAGCGAAGAAGATACCCTCCGCATCACAAGGGAAGTCTGCAAAGTCGCACATTACTTGAACATTGACGTGGAAAGTGAAGTCGGGCGGCTGCCGATGCAAAATATTGCAACAGGCACGGCGGATGCCGGACAAAATACGGATGTAGCCTATGCGAAAAAATTTGTTTCGGAAACGGACATAGATGCACTTGCGGTTGCGATCGGAAACGTGCATTTGCTGGAGTCTTCAAAAGCGGATTTGGATTTCGACCTCTTAAAATCCCTTCATGCAAACGTTCCGGTTCCCCTTGTGCTGCATGGAGGAACGGGAATTTCGGATGAGGATATCAAGAAAGCAATTCGTCTCGGAATCACGAAAATGAATGTGGGAACGGTATTGAAGCGATGCTATATCAATGCCCTGAAGCCTTTTTACAAGGAAAAGGAAATCGATAAAATCGATACCCATGTCACGATTGGCTGGGGCGGGAACGACGATATGATCAGCGCCGGACGCGATGCGATCCGCGATAAAATTCATGAATTTATCGAGGTGTTTGGCAGCGCAGGCATGGCGAAGCACTTTTAGAAAGGGTTGAGTGTCCAATGGCGTCTAATATTCTAATGCCTGCCGGTGCGCAGACAACAGCAGAGTCAAAAATCACACAATGGCTGGTCAAAGAAGGCGACCGGGTCAAACGCGGGGATATACTGTTCGAAATCGAAACGGATAAAGCCGTCATGAGTGTAGAAAGTTTTGCACAAGGAACCGTGCTCAAACTGCTATATGAAGAAGGTGACAGCGTAGAGACCGGATCGGTCGTTGCGATCATTGGAAAAGAAGGCGAACAAATTGCATCGCCGACGGCCGCAATGCCGAGTGCATCCGGCGCGGACGATGAGGATGACTTCCGGCCGATCCGCAGAACAGCCGAACCGAGAGCCGCACAGGTTGGTCGGAAAGCACCGGATGCACCTGTTTCAGGAAGCGCAGCGAAGGATCTTTCTGTCCGTGGAGTGAAAGCGGAAGAAGTACTGGCGATGCCGGCGGCGCGCAAGTATGCAAGGGAAAATAACGTTGATTTGGCTGCGCTGTTCGAAAAAACGGGACGTCCTTTGAAACTTGCGGATGTCGAAGAAGCAGTGCAGGTCGGGGCCGGTGCAAATACCGAAGCAGATTCAGCGGACACGTACGAAACCTTTGTACCGTCTGTGATGCGCCGGACGATCGCCGCACGAATGCTGGAGAGTGTGAAGGAAACGCCGCAGTATACTGTGAGTATCAAGCCGGATATGACGGCGAGTCTTGCTTTTTTGTCACGGGCGAATGAAGCGCTGAAATCAGAAGAGGTGAAGGTATCGCTGAATGATATCTTGATTCTCTGTGTCGCAAGTGCCGCGAAAAAGGTTCCCTATATTCGTGGCATTTATGAGGAAGAAATTCGTATTTATAACCATATCAGCATCGGTGTGGCAGTTGCCTTACCGGATGCGGGTCTGATTGTGCCTGTGGTCAAGAATGCGGATACGCTTTCTTTGACTGAAATCGCCCGCCAAAGCCGGACACTCATTGAGAAAGCTCGTTCCGGATGCCTTCCGCAACAGGATATTGAAGGCGGCAATCTTACGATATCCAATCTGGGAATGTATGGAATCGACCGCTTTACCGCCATTATCAATCGTCCGGAAAGCGTAATACTCGCCGTTGGGGCCATTCAGGAAACACCGGTACGCAGCGGCGACGCATTGCAGTGGGTTCCTGTGATGGATATCACAGCGACGTTCGATCACAGACTCATTGACGGGGCGGTCGGTGCACAGTTTATGGCGGCGCTGAAACAGCGGATCGAAAATCCAACATTGGTGCTTGTCTAGCAATTGTTCAATGGAGGAATCTATGAAATATGATATCGCCGTGGTCGGCGGCGGACCGGCAGGATATACGGCAGCGCTGCACGGATCCTCTTTGGGCGCGAAAGTCGTTTTGTTTGAGGAAAACAAACCGGGAGGCGTATGTCTGAACTCGGGATGCATTCCTACAAAGACATATTTGTTTCAGTCTGAATTGCTGGAGCATATTCGCCTTGCGACAGAAGAGGGCGTCTTCCGGGACGCCGGACAGTATAGTTTTAAAAAAATCTATGACCGGAAGAACAAAGTGGTAGAAAAATTGGTTTCGGGCGTGGATGGTCTGCTGCGCACTGCAGGTGTGACGGTGGTTCGTGAATCCGCTGTTTGCAAGGATGCACATACGATCGTTGCGGGCGGAGAAACCTACAAAACAAAGAAACTGATTTTGGCAACCGGGTCGAAAAATGCGGTTTTACCCATCGACGGCATCACCGGCCGAAATGTCCTCGATCATGTCGGGGCCTTAGATCTGAAGCGATTGCCGCAGCGTCTTGTCATCATTGGGGCGGGCGTTGTCGGTCTGGAATTGGCGTGCGTTTTTTCCTCTTTCGATGTGCAGGTCACGTTGCTGGAAGCGATGAATGATTTACTTCCAAATGTCGATGGAGAGGCCGTACAATTCCTAAAAAACAACATGAAAAAGACCGGGATCTGTTTGGAATTGGGCGTAAAAGTGCTTTCGATTGCGGATGACGGTGATGGCAAACGCGTTACTTGCGAGTATGCAGATGGAAAAAAAGAGTTCATGGCGGATTACGTGATCTCAGCCGTCGGAAGAGCGCCTACGAATCAAATCGCCTTGAATCTCGGATTGAAGACGGATACAAAGGGATTTCTCGCGGTGAACGACCGGATGCAGACGTCTCATGCAGACGTATATGCTGCAGGGGATATCACGGGTGGGTATCTTCTCGCACATAGTGCGTATGCCGAAGCGGAGATCGCGGTGCGAAACTGTTTGGGTGAAAAAGAAAAAGTAGATTTGTCTGTCATGCCGCGCTGCATTTTCACCATGCCGACAATCTCTGAAGTCGGTCTGAACGAAGCCGAAGCCCGCAAAGCATACCAGGATATAAAGACCGGAAAATTTCCCTTTGCTGCTTCCGGCAGGGCGGTATCTATGGGTGCCGACAGCGGATTTGTCAAGTGGATCGCACGTGCGGACGGATCCTTACTGGGCTGCACCATCGTTGGCGCCCCGGAAACCTCGGAGTTGATTTCGGTCGCAGTGGTTGCTTTGCAAGCACATCTGAAAGCGGAAGCTTTTGTACCGATGATTTTTCCGCATCCGACTTTGAGCGAAAGTGTAAAAGAAGGAGCGATGGCCGTACTTGGACAAGCGCTGCATGTGCCGAACGATACACGGAGGCCGGAACATTGAGCGATCCATTTGATGTTTGCTGTGTTGGTCAAATGTGCACGGACGTCTTTGTCGGCACGGTTGCGGAAGTCCCCGCCAGCGGGCAAATGGTATTTTTAGATGAGGCAACACTCAGTATTGGCGGGTGTGGACTGAATACGGCGGTCGGGTTGGCCGCTTTGGGGGCACGGACGGAATTGCTTGGTAAGACGGGCGATGACGGTTACGGCGCTGTCCTTCGAAATACCCTTGCGCTTACAGACGTAAATGTTGACGGATTGCGCTTTGAGACAGGCGCACAGAGCTCCATGTCGGTCGTTTTGATCGACCCGTCGGGGGAACGCAGTATTCTACACGTTCAGGGAACAAATGCTACGCTTGGTTACGATGATATTGATTTTGAAAAGCTTGCACAAGCAAAATATTTATTTATGGGCGGAACGCTCGCAATGCAGGCCATCGATCATGGTGAGGGTGTGAAAATCCTGAAAAAGACGAAAGAACTCGGGCTTACGACATTCGTGGATACTTCATGGGATTCGACGGGCAGATGGTTCCAAAGCATCGGATCGAGTTTGCCGTATATCGATTGGTTTTTGCCTTCGATCGAAGAAGCCAAACAAATGATCGGCAGCAGTGACCCTGAGGAGCTTGCCAACAAATTCAGGTCTCACGGCGCCAAAAATGTTGTCATCAAGATGGGGAGTAAAGGCGTCTATGTCCGCCCTCAGGACGGGAAAGCATTTTATATTGGAATTTATGATGTACCCGTCGTCAATACCGCAGGCGCCGGCGATGCCTGGTGTGCCGGTTTCATTGCAGGCTTTGTGAAAGAATTGCCGCTGAAAGAGTGCGCGTTGCTCGGTGCGGCAAATTCTGCTTTGGCTGTGACCGGGACAGGAACTACAAACGCACTCAGAGATTATGAAGAAACGCGTAAATTTATGCGGGAAACAGCATATATAGAGCCGGAGGTACAGAGATGAAGCGTTCCTTTATCAATCAAATGATCACGGAGGCGCTCGCGTTTTCAGAAAAAATGAAATTTCCGCTACCGCCGTTTTTTCATTGGACCGTTGAAGATTGGCGGAATGTCGGGAGTGAGTATGCCGAGATCAGAGACTGCATGCTAGGATGGGATGTGACAGATTTTGGAACCGGAGACTTTTATCATACAGGATTGGTCGCCGCCACGATTCGTAACGGAGTGGCAGGACAGGATGCGTACCGGAAACCTTATTGCGAGAAAGCTTTGTTTGTGAAAGAAGGACAAGTCACGCCGATGCATTTTCATGCGGTAAAAATGGAAGATATCATCAATCGGGGCGGAGCGGACTTGGTCATAGAACTCTATCTTGCCGATGACAGAGATCAACTTTCAGCAAATCCCGTACCTGTAAATGTAGACGGCCGACGGTTTTCGGCAGATGCCGGAACGCTTTTGCGACTGAAACCGGGAGAAAGCATCACACTATATCCGCGCCAGTACCATGCTTTTTGGGCAGCAAACGGAGATGCCCTGATCGGGGAGGTCTCTACCGTGAATGATGATACGGCGGACAATCACTTTTTTGAAGTTCCGCAGCGATTTCCGGAAATCACCGAGGATGAAGTGAAAAAATATCTCCTGTGCAACGAATACGGAAGGAATCTGACCATATGAAAAGCTATGGTGAATATGCGAAAACCAAAGACTATTTTCTGAAAGCAATTCCGGGCGCAGATCAGTATGCCGGCGCAAAATCCTATGTTTTTGCAGATGGTCCGGCAAGAGGTTTGCGCGGGATCGATGTGCATACGGGAACCGGATTTAGCTTTACCGTGATTCCGGATCGCGGCATGGATATTGCCTATACTTCCTACAAAGGGATACCGATTGCATTTCTGACCAAAAATGGTCTAAAGAGCCCGGCGAACTGCCCGCCGCTTCCGGATGCGGAATTCAACCGTTATTTTATGGCCGGTCTTGTGACCACCTGCGGCCCGGACAATGCCGGATTTGCATGTACGATCAATGGGAAATCCTACCCGATGCACGGCAGCAATACGATGATGGCAGCGGATGACGTTGCGATTGAAAAAACAATAGATGGCTGTGATATCACGATTACGGTGAAAGGCACACTGCGGTATTCGGAGTTGTTCTCACAAAATATCGTGATTCAACGAAGCATCCTTGCAAAGTCGGGCGAGAGCAAGGTGATCCTTGAAGATAAGATCATGAATGAAGGCGGCGTCCCGTTTGGATATATGATGATGTACCATTGTAATTTTGGATTTCCCATCGTGAGCACGGATTCTTACATTGCCACAAATCACAAGGAAATGAACTACCTGTTTGACCCGCCGGCAGGCGTGAGCGGTCTTGATACGACAATCGAAGCGCCGCGCGCCGATTATGAAGGCATTGTTTTCGATCTGCATGAGGCGGATGGAAATGTTGGAAGAGCAGGGATATTCAATCGTGTCCTTGACCTCGGCGCATACGTGGAAAGCAACGTTGATGAGCTGAAAGAGTATACGCTATGGATGAATTACGGAATACAAGATTATGTAATTGGATTGGAACCGGGTACAAACAATCCCATCGGACGCGAAAATGCGACGAGGGAAGGGCGTCTGACAGAGCTTTTGCCCGGAGAAACACATACGAAAACACTGACGATCGGTGTGGTTGAAGGCGAAAAGGAATTTACTTCTTTAGGCTTTGGCGATACTCTATCGGCGTCATCATTGTGATTTTCCGAAATACCGTAGAAAAGTAATTGCTGGAATTAAATCCGATTTGATAGGCGGCGTCGGTGACCGAAATACCGGACGCCAGTAATTCTTTCGCATATTCAATTTTCCGGATCGTGATGTATTTTCGCGGTGATATGCCGATCTGATTGTTGAATTTTCTTTTGAATTGCGACAGCGAAAGCCCGACGGCCTTGGCCAAATCTTCCAGCATGATATTGTCGTGAAGATGATTGAAGATCCAATCCAGAGACTGCACAATATCCTGTGTTAAATTGCTGTTCGTTTTTTTGCTTTCATGAATGAGCATATAGAGCAAATCAATAAGCTGCGCAACACCTTGGAATTTGTCGTTTTTCTGCTTAGATATTAACAGCTTCAAAATGCCCGACAACGTTTTCTTGGTGATCATCATGTTTCGAATCGTATATTCGTGAACATTTTCCAGCTCTTTGAATAGTTGTTTCTGCCAGACGGGATCTAAATAAAATGCGTTCATTATATTCATTTCAATTTGCATCCAATAAAATTCGCAGATGCCAAGCGGGTGGTTGCCGGTATCGTGCGGCACATTGGGAGGCGCGATAAAAACGTCTCCGCCAAACAAAGAGTAATCCTTACCCTTAATCGTAAAATTTACATTGCCTTTGATGACAAATACGATCTCAATGCAGTCTTTATGATAATGAAGCGTCAGGGGATTTGTAGCACTTGAAGATTTTTGATGCGCGAACAACCGCAGTCCCGGGATCTTCGTCTGCTCCCGCGTATACAATTGCCGATGTTCGTTTTCTAAAAACGAATCTTGCCACTCGGTCGGAGAAATTACACGATTGTCCAATTTGATTCCTCCATATCTTTTTCCGGGTAATTCTGGATCATAGAATACCTAACATTTCTCTAATATTGTATCAAAGACATTTTTAAATGCAAGCGATGCAAGATGTATGTATATTAGGTACGTAGTGTTGTATATCGTGTCATAATAGACGGCGTAGCCGCATAGGGAGGAAAGAGTTATGAATTCCAGAGAACTCGTTAAAAAAACACTCGAATTTGAAAATACATCCGGTATTGCCCCCAGAGATTTGTGGATATTGCCTTGGGCATATAATACGTACGGAGAGGGCGTGGATGCGATTTTGAAAGACTATCCGCCCGACATCGTGCAAGTCCCGAATTCACACAAGATCTATACAGATCCTCTAAAAACAGTCGGGGATGCATATGAAATCGGTGAGTATCAGGACGAATGGGGCGTGATGTTCCGGCAGGCTGTGCGCGGCATCATTGGAGAGGTAAAAGCGCCTATTGTTTCTTCCAGCGACGAGAACTGGGATGATATATCCCGTATCCATTTTCCCGAAGAATTGCTGACCATCGACACGGACAAGATCAATGAGTTTTGTGCTTCAACCGACAAGTTTGTTCTTTCAAATGACCTTGTCAGACCGTTTGAAAGAATCCAATTCCTGCGCGGTACGGAATATCTTTATGTTGACCTGGCGCTGGAAAATGCCAATATGCTGAAAATGCTCGCGCGGATCCATGACTTTAACTGCCGTCTCATGGAGCTCTGGTGCAGCAAGACAAATATCGACGGTTTTTGGGCGATGGATGACTGGGGCTCTCAGCGCAGCCTGCTGATCAATCCGGAAACCTGGGTGAAATATTTCAAGCCCCTGTATCGTGACTATTCGAATATAGCACATAAATACGGAAAGAAGCTTTTCTTTCACTCCGATGGATTCACACTTGACATCATTCCGCACTTGATCGATCTCGGTTTTGATGCCGTCAATCTGCAAATCTTCTGTATCGGTTTGGAAAACATCGAACAATTTAAGGGCAAAATCACATTTTGGGGGGAGATCGACCGCCAGCATTTGCTGCCGAGAGGTTCGCTGTCCGACATCGACGCCGCTGTCCGCAGCGTTCGTGCGGCGATCTGGGACAACGGCGGCGCCATCGCGCAGTGTGAATTCGGCATTGATGCGAATATTGACAACGTAAGACAAGTCTTCAAAACATGGAGTGACACAACTCCAAATTTGTAGTATTGCGCTGAGAGTGCATGAAGGAGGTCCGGCAATGAATTTAAAGGAAAGGTTTGCAAATGCTGTATTGGGGAAGGAGACAGACCGGCTGCCTCATTCCGATATCATGATCCATGACAAATTGATTGCGGCGATCACGCATGAAGAATTGCCCGGTGATGATGGAAATGCGCTGGCAAAGTGGATGTTTGAACCGATCTCGGACGCGAATTTCCAAAGACATGTCAAAGCCCGTAAGTTTTTAGAATTGGGACATGTGGTCGTATTTCCGATTGAAACGACAACGGATGCGGGCGTCTCTGAGCATGGCAATCCGCTCATCAAAGATGTCTGGGGCGGGATACAGGAATGTACGCCGGCGTCTACTGTCATTATTAAAGATCCGATCAATTCGGTAGAAGAGCTCGAATCTTACGAGTTTCCCGATATCGAAGACTTCGACTATCACAACGTGGATGTTTGGGTGAAAGAGGGAAGTTTCTACGTTGTCCCGCAGATCGACTTCGGATATTTCAAAGCAAGCGAACTGCTCGGATTTGAAAGATACATGAACTTTGTCGTCACGGAGGAGGAGCGCATGCACCGCTTCCTGAAGCGTTTGCTGGAATTCCAAATCAAACTGGCTGACAAGCTGATCTCTCACGGCGTTGATGCGATCGAACTCGGCGATGATGTGGCGTTCAACAACGGTCCGTTCATGTCCCCCGAATTTCTGCAGATGTACGACTTTGACTATATGGGACAGATCGTCGACCATATTCATTCCAAGGGTCTTCCGGTCATCCTGCATTCCTGCGGCAATATGAATGCGGTGATCGAGCGGATCATTGATACAAAAGTCGACGTACTACATGCCTTGCAGCCTTCTGCTCACAATGATATTTACGAATACAAGGAAAAATACGGGGATAAGATCGTTCTCATGGGGAATGTTGACATCAACTATCTGATGACGGAAGGATCTCCCGTAGAGATCGGTGCCACCGTCGACGAGATGGCGGAAAAGCTTTGGTATGACAAGAAGGGCTTCATCCTGTCGACCTGCAATATGCTGAACATGGATCAGCCGGTTGAGAACGTGCTGTCGCTGCATATGCGTGCACAGAAATACTAAGTAAGGGAAAAATGATGAAAAGATCACTGATACAAGAGTCGATTGAATGGGCAAAGGCCTTGCTCGAAGAATATCGGATCTCCCTGCCTGCGTTCGGGTATTGGAGTGCCGACGACTGGAAAACCAAAGCGAGCGAGATCGATACGATTCGCAAGACGATGCTCGGTTGGGATGTAACGGATTACGGAAACGATAAGTTTTTTGATATTGGAACTGTTCTGTTCACGCTGCGCAACGGTATGTTGGATGGCTCGAATACCGGAACACCCTATGCCGAAAAGCTCATCCTCGTTCATCCCGGTCAACGCCTGCCGATCCATATGCACAAGGGAAAGACGGAGGACATCATCAGCAGAGCCGGCGGTGCGTACGAGATCAAGCTGTGGAATTCCGATACGGATGAACAGCCGGATCCGAATACGGTCGTGGAAGTCTACAGTGACGGCACCCGCCTCACAGTACAGCCGGGAGAGGTACTACGCATTGAAAATGGCCAGAGCCTGACCTTAACACCATATCTGTACCACTCATTTTGGGGCGCCAAAGATGCGGCGCCCGCGATCATCGGCGAAGTGTCCTCGATCAACGATGACAATACGGACAATTATTTTGCGGAAGAAGTCAGGAGATTTTCCATGATTGATGAAGATGCGGCGCAGACGTACATCCTTTGCAACGAGTATGACAACCTATTCAAATAGCCGATATTGGAGGTCGAACAAATGAACAAACGTCAGGATATTTTGAATGTATTTCTTGGGAAAGACCCGGAGTATGTACCATGGTTTGGAGATTTAGCCTATTGGATTGACTATCTGCTCGATGAAGGGATCATGCCTGAGAAATACACCGAGTCTGAGTACGGCACCCCTGTCCACAATGTCTCGCAGGGCGTGGCGAGTCCTTTTACAGGGAACGGATTGCATCAGCTCCATCATGACTTGGGTGTTGGGTTCTACCTCCAGGCATATTTTCCCTTCTCGGTGACTTACGATCTTGAGGTGGTCACCACCGAGGAAAACAACCGGCGAATCACGACTTACAAGACGCCTTACGGTGATCTTCAGGAGATATGGGAGTATGTCTATGACACGCATAGCTGGGGACCTCGTTCTCAGCTGGTCAAGAATTGGAAAGATCTAAAGGCAGTGCGGTATTTGTATGAAAACTCGCACTATGCCCCGGATTATGTTCTCGCGCAAACGCGGATTGATAAAGTGGGTGACGACGGCATCGTGCTTGCTTATACACCCAAGAGTCCGTTTATGGAATTCGTCGCGCTGAAAGCCGGTATTGAGGCCGTTACCTATATGTATCTGGACGCGCAAGAAGAGTTTGAGGAAACGCTGACTGTCATGCTCAAGAAGCAGGACGAAGCTGTGCGTATCGCGATTGACTCTCCGGCCGAGTGCATCTTTGTTCCGGACAATATCACGAGCGAGTCTATAGGCAGTTTCTATAATACTTATATGAAAGACGTGCATGAGAAATGGATTCGCTGGATCCGGGATGCCGGTAAAGTTTCATTTTGTCATCTCGACGGGACACTCAAACCGTGTATTACCGACTTGTCTAAGTCTGGGTTTGACGTCATCGAAGGGATCACACCAAGACCGGTCGGCGATATCGCGATCGAGGATTTGCGGAGCTATGTGCAGGATAAAACCATCACTTGGGGCGGGATTCCGGGCGGATTTTTCACGAAATTGCTATCCGACGACGAGTTTGATGAATTTGTGATCGCCGCGATCGAGAATATGAAAAACAACAATCGCTGCGTGCTCGGTGTCGGAGATCAGGTATCTCCGGGTGCGACATTCGAACGCATCGCGCGCGTGAATGAACTTGTCGAGAAGTACGGAAAATACGACAAGAAGTAAGTACGGACTTTATGACAAGAAGAAAGAAAACACACCTATTTCAGTAAAATCACCTTCTTGGTAAATGCCCATATTGAGATAATATAAGTTTCAAATGGCAGAACCGGAATGGAGGATTTATGAAAAGACGGTGGATCAATCTTTTATTTGTGATCCTTTCGATTGGGTTTTCGACTGTATTTGTTTTTGCGGAGGAGCCTGCGATCGAACTGGACGTCGCGAACGGCGCTATCGTGATTGAAGAAGGCTCCTATACACAGGATGGGAAAACAAATCCATACAGCGGCGAATTTGTAATCAAAGGCAATGCCGGCGACGCCGAAACTGCTGTAAAGAATATCGTCGTAAAAAGCGGCCATCCCAAGATCACACTATCTGACTTGACTCTGGATATGTCATTTTCAGCGGCGGCGGCCGTCGACATACTTCCCGGCGCTATGGCTCAGCTTGCGCTGACAGGCAGGAATACACTTTACGGAGGCAACACGTTTGCAGGCGTCCAAGTACCCGAGGGCGCAGCGGTCGAAATTCTGGGCGATGGCTTGCTTGCGGTGCGCGGCGGTATGACCACCGATACAGGCGCGGCCGGGATTGGCGCGCCGGCCGGCGGGTCGGCAGGTGAAATCACGATCCGCAGCGGTACGATCGAAGCGAGCGGCGGCAGATTTTCCGCAGCGATCGGCGGCGGAGACGGCCTATACGGAATGGATCTCCCCGAAAGCGGCGAAGCGAAGCCGGAGGATATTGTCGGTATTGCCGGCAATGGCGGTGTGATTGCGATCACAGGCGGAGAAATCACAGCTACGGCAGGATACAAAGGGGCGGGTATTGGCGGCGGCTATGCCGGTAATGGCGGCAAGATCACAATCTCCGGCGGCACGGTCAAGGTACTCAGCAGCAACAACGGCGCAGGTATTGGTGGCGGCTACGCCGGCAGTGGCGGCCAAATCACAATTCTGGGCGGCGAAGTGCAGTCCCTTTGCAATTTTGCAGGCGCGGGTGTGGGCGGCGGCGACCTTGGCAGCGGCGGTGAAATCCGAATCAAAGGCGGAACGATCGATGCGGCGTCCGATACGGATGGTGCGGCGATCGGCGGCGGCAAAGGCGGAGCCGGCGGTAATATTGTAATTGAAGGCGGCGAGATTGAGGCCGTCAGTCAGCTGTATGGTGCGGGTATCGGCGGCGGCAGCGGGGCAAGCGGCGGGCATATCGAAATATTGGGCGGGACGATCAATGCAGCAGGCGGTACTTACGGTGCGGGCATTGGCGGCGGCAGGAACGGAGACGGCGGAGAAATTCTGATTCGGGGCGGTTCGGTCTATGCGAAGGCCGGCCGGAATGCTTCTGCGTTTGGCGGCGGGGAAGGCGGCAAAAGCGAGCCGCTCACCAATGGAGAAGTCCCGGTAACACTCGTCAATATACAAGATGAAGTATCCGAAGTCCAAGCAGAGGACGTCGGTATCCGCTCTGTGGAATATCCGTACTATGCGTATTACGGCAAGGGTCACGGCACGAAGGATCTGTATTTCTATCTGCCGAGCGAAACTGCCGAAACGGAACGCATCTATGCGATTCATACAGGGGAGGGACAGCCGGAAGGCACGGTTTCGGTTCCGGAGGCGCTTACCTCCATTGCCGGTACCGCTTTCGCGGCGGCGGGTGCAGAAGTCAAACTCTCCATACAACCGGCGGAAGGCTGCCGTGCGGAAAACCTGCATGTCGTTTTGGGCACAAGTGATTCGGGCGATACGAGTGAGGTATCCGTTTCGGGTTCGAATTCGTTCACAATGCCGGACTCAGATGTGACGGTATTCGTCGATTTTGCAGAAGGTGCTGAAACAGATTATAAAATGATCCTTCCCTGGATCATTGTGGCGGCGGCTCTCTGTATCGTCGTTTCAAAGGTCAATCGGAAAAATAAGGGAGTCTGAAACTATGACAAAGTATATCTTAGGAACCGATATTGGCACGACGGGAGCAAAGACTACCGTGTTTACCGTAGACGGAGCCGTGATTTCAAATGACTATGCGGAGTACAACTGCGATTATCCGCATCCGCTGTGGGTGGAGCAGGACGCGGAGATGCTTCTTGCTGCGGCGGTCAAGACGATCAAAGCGGCTGTCACGAAGGCGCAGATCCCTGCGGACAGCATTGCTTCGATCGGATTTTCCACACAGCGCAGTTGCGCACTCTTCATGGATGAGGGCGACAAGCCGCTGAAGATGATCTCATGGCAAGACAGCAGAACCGATGCGATCCTGGATGAGATCAGGACAATGACGACAGAGGAAAAATTCTATGAGGTCAGCGGTCTTCCTCTTGGAAATACCTGGATCCTTCCGAAGATCATGTGGATGCGCGAGCACGACCCCTCATGCTTTGCAAAGACAGCGCGCATTGTACAATTGCATGACTATATCCTGAAGTCTTTCGGCGCGGATGAATACATCACGCCCGAGACCGATGCGGGAATGACGGGATTTTTCGATGTTGACTGTTATGTATGGGACGATGATTATCTGAAACTCTTTGACTTGGATCGCTCGTTGTTGCCCGGCGTCGCTAGAGTCAGTTCCCCGATCGGAAAGATATCCGACAAGATGGCGGAGGAAACCGGTCTTCCGCGGGGGCTTTCACTCTACGTTGGTATCGGTGATGTTTCTTCCGCCTCCATCGGCGCCGGCATCATCCGAACCGGAGATTTCCTTGTCTCCATGGGCACTGGCGGCATGCTGGTCGCGTGCACGGATCAGCCGATGCGGGATCCGAATGCTGCGTTCCTGATCACAGATCATGCGATTCATGGCATGTGGCAGTGGGAAGGACTCCAGAAGGGTTCGGCGGGCTGTTACAAATGGTACCGCGATGTGATTGCGACGGATGAACGGGACAAGGCGGCATCCGAGGGGAAAGACGTCTATGACATACTGACAGAGAGGACACGAAATCTCCCGCCGGGCGCAAACGGTCTGCTCGTAATGCCATATTTCGCAAGCGCCGGTACACCCAGATGGGATCCTTATGCACGCGGATGTATCCTTGGTCTCACTTTCGCACATGATAAGTACGAAATCGCGCGGGCTTTTATGGAGGGCGTTGCGCTGGAATACCGGGATATGTTTGAAAGTATTCAGCGCTCCGGGATATCTCCGGCTTCCGTGCGAATCTCCGGCGGACCGGCAAAATCGGATGTCTGGAATCAGATACAAGCCGATATCTATGACCTCCCGGTCGAGACGCTGGCTTATCCCGATGCTTCGGTACTCGGTGCCGCCATCACGGCCGCCGTCGGCGCGGGCATTTACAATTCGCTTGCCGAAGCGGTGGATACCTTGGTCAAACCCGGCAGACATTTTGATCCCGATCCAAAAAACGTCGGAAAATATGATGAAGTGTACGCGGCTTACGTCAGCGCATATGAGGGACTCTCGCAGGGCACATTCAAGAGGCTTGGCGCATTGTAACACCTCTGTAAAATCTAAAAATAACACACATTTTTGCGGATGCTTGCCCATTGCACAAAGTGAACATCGGAATAGAATGATTACACGTGCAGAACCTTCACCGGCTTAGAGAATGATATCAAGGAGGGCGTCGTTATGACAGAAAAAATGCGTGCAGCTTATTTGCTGGAAAAAGGGAAGTTTGAATTCCGCGAAATAGAGAAACCGGAACCCGGTGACGAGGAAATCCTGATCCGCGTAAAGCATGTCGGGGTCTGCGGCGCAGACGTTGAGTTTTTCGGCGACGGAGCCTGTGGCGGATGGGTCGTAGATGCGCCGATGATCCTCGGTCATGAGCCGTCCGGAGAGGTCGCGGGCTTTGGGAAAAACGTGACCGGCTTTGAAGTCGGCGACAAGGTGGTCGTCGAGCCGGGAGAGCCTTGCTGGGACTGTGAATACTGCCGCAGCGGACATTACAATCTGTGTCCGGACGTGCAGTTCAAGGGCGTACCCGGCTATGACGGTGCCTTTCGTGAGTATATGACGGCAAACGCCAATCTTGTATACAAACTGCCTGAAGGCGTCGGTACGCTGGAAGGTGCGCTCGTTGAACCGCTCGCTGTTGGTTTTAATGCCGTTGCACAATCAGAAGCGAAAATCGGACAGAGCGCGACGATACTCGGGTCGGGTTGTATTGGACTCATGGTTCTGCTGGCATTGCGCGCGCAGGGTATCCGTGAGATTTATGTCGTGGATGCCATCGCGAAGCGGCTTGAAAAAGCAAAAGAACTCGGCGCAAGCGAAGTCATCGATATCACAAAAGAAAATGCCGCGGATGCGGTCGCGCGCCTGACCGGCGGCGCGGGTACCGATTTGGTCTACGAAGTGACAGGCAACGACAAAGCGACGCTTCAGACGGTCGAACTTGCGAAAAAAGGCGGCGTGATCACACTGATCGGCCTTTCCACGGCCGCCAGTATGCCGTTCAACGTCAACGGTGTCATCGGAAAAGAACTCACGATTCGCTCAAACTTCCGTTACAGAAATCAATTCCCGATCGTTCTTGGTGCGATCAAAGACGGACTCGTCGATCTAAAGGGCGTCATCTCCGACGTTTTCAGCTTTGATGAAGTACAGGCGGGTTTGGAACGCAACACACATCAGAAGGCAGATGTCATAAAGGAAGTAATAGAGTTTTAGTTTCCGGAAACTTGGAGAGGAGGTACTCTATTGACAGAAGATACGATTTTAGAAGTCAGAAATATCGTAAAGCTGTTTCCCGGAGTCAGGGCGCTGTCAGATTTTAGTCTCGAATTAAAACGTGGAGAAATTCACGGTATCGTAGGCGAGAACGGCGCCGGCAAGTCGACGCTCATGAACATCATCTCGGGCAATATGGCACCGAATGAGGGCGAGATCCTCGTCGAAGGCAACATGGTCAGTTTTGAGAATTCAAGAGACGCACAGAACTGCGGTATTTCTATTGTGCACCAGGAACTCATGAACTGTCCTCATGTCTCCGTAGCGGAAAACATCTTTATGAGTACGATCGACAGCAGCAAGAGCAAGTTCATGAACTATAAAAAGCTCTGCAAAGACGCCGCTGATCTTTTGGAAGTGTTTGATGTACACATCGACCCTAGGCAAACGATGAAAAATCTCAGCGTCTCGGATCAGCAGATCGTAGAGATCGTCAAAGCGATCTCCAACGATAGCAAGATCGTCATCTTTGACGAACCGACGGCGTCTTTGACCGAGCAGGAGACAACGCAGTTGTTCCGTATCATTCATGATTTGAAGAAGCGGGGCATCAGCACGCTTTACATCAGCCACCGTATGGAGGAGATCTTCCTGAACTGTGATCGTGTTACTGTGCTAAAGGACGGCAAATTTGTCGATACGCTGATTGTAGCCGAGACGAGCCGCGATCAGATCATCAGCAAGATGGTAGGCCGGGATCTTTCCGATTTCTATCCCCCGAAAAGTGGGGATGTCGGCGATGCTTTCTTTGAGGTGAAAGACTTTTCAAACGGAAAATTCTTTCATGGCATCTCATTTTCATTGAAAAAAGGAGAGATCCTTGGACTGTCCGGTTTGGTCGGAAGCGGCCGTACGGAACTTGCCAGAGCGATCTGCGGTGTAGACCAGTCGGAATCAGGCACAATCTATCTGAATGGAGAACAGCTGGTAATCAACAATTATCGCGATGCGATCAAGCACGGTATCGTTTATCTTACAGAGGATCGCAAGACAGAAGGTCTCATGCTGAATATGTCGATCATGCAGAATATCTCAGTACTGGATCTCGATCAGGTATCCAACGGTTTCTTCATGTCCTATGATAAGGAGAAAAAGCAGGCACAAACACTGTCTTCGGAGATGAATGTCAAAAGTACGAGTATCGCACAGAAGACAGGCACTCTTTCCGGCGGGAATCAGCAAAAGGTTTTGATTGCCAAATCTCTGTCCATTTCACCGAAAATCATCTTCATGGACGAACCTACACGAGGTGTAGATGTAGGCGCCCGGGTTGAGATCTACAACAAACTGCGTGAGTTGGCAGATAAGGGCATCGGGATCGTGATGATCTCATCGGAACTGCCCGAAATTATTGGTATGTGCGACAGAGTGCTTGTGGTACATGAAGGAAAAATCAATGGTGAAGTCTGTGGTGTGGATATCGCGGAAGAAACGATCATCCACAAGGCTTCCGGCTATTGATCGGTTGAAGGGAGGTATAGCAAGTATGTTAGGATCCGTTGATACAACGCTGGCGAAAGGGTCGTCCGTGAGCGGCTGGAAGAAGATCACGCAGATGAGGGAGTTTTCAATTCTGATGTTCCTCATTGGGGTCATTGTGGTCATGTCGATCGTCACACCCAATTTCGCGAAGATAGATACTTTGGTAAATGTTCTGTACAACATATCTACAGACGGCATCATCGTCATCGGGATGACCGCCGCGCTGATCTGCGGAGGTTTTGATCTCTCTGTCGGCGCCATCCTTGGATTTACCTGTGCGACGACAGCACAGTTGTTCCTGAAATTTCACCTAAATATTTGGGTCGCGGCGCTCCTGTCGATCGCGATCGCGATTGGGATCGGGGCGGCAAACGGTTTCTTTATTACGAAGCTGAAGCTTTCATCCTTTATCACCACACTGGCGATGATGGGCATCGTACGCGGAGCGATTTATGTTGTTACCAAGGGCGTTACGCTTTCTGTCAAGGCGGCGGATCCTACGTTCCTTGCGATCGGGAAAGGCAAATTGTTTGGCGTCATTCCGAACCTGGGGATCATCTGTATCATCCTCGTCATCGTCTTTGATATCCTCATGCGCCGTTCGAAGCTGTTCCGGAAAGTATATTACTCCGGATCCAGTGAAAAGGCTGCGCGCATGTCCGGCATCAACACGACGAAGGTCACATTTGGCGTATTTGTCTTTACGGCAGGCCTTGCCGGTGTGTGCGGCGTATTGTCACTCATGCGTTTTAGCATGTCTGCGCCGACACTCGGTACCGGCACAGAGATGCTGGTGATCTCCGCGGCCGTGATCGGCGGATGCAGTCTAAACGGCGGGGAGGGTTCTGTGCTCGGTGCGATACTCGGCGTGATCCTGCTGACCATCGTCTCAAGTTCTATGACGCTGCTGCATGTGTCAACATTCTGGCAGCAGCTGGTGACGAGCCTGATCCTGCTCATTGCGGTATCGGTGGATTCCATTTCTGAAAAGGCAAAGGCCAAGAAACTCATGCTTGGCAGCTGACGAAAGTCTTTTCTTCGCGGAAGCTTTTTTCGCGAATGAAAATAGAGTTATTGTAGAAGGAGGATAAAAATGGAGAAAAAGTTGAAAACAAGTTTGAAAAAGAAGTTACTGCTCTTACTGGCGATTGTCATGGTATTGTCTGTAGCGTTGGCGGGCTGCAACGGCGGCAGTTCTTCAGGCAGCGCCGGCGGCGGCACCGCTGCGAGCGGTGGCGGCACGGCTGCGAGCGGCGGCAGCGTATCCTATGCAAGCCAGCCCCCGTTTGTCGGCGATCCGGAGGAGATCTATTACTTCGTGACATTTGCCGGCGGCGTTGACTACTGGAGCAGCCTCTATGAGGGCTTCAAGGATGCAGGCAGACAGCTGGGCGTCAAGACGGCTTATGCCGGAACGAACGAAGCGGATATCAATGAAGAAGTCGCGTTGTTCAACGATGTGCTTGCTACGAACCCGACAGGTATTTATCTTTGTCCGTTCACAGGTGAGCCTTTTGCCGAGTCACTGAAGACGGCAAAAGATCAGGGCGTACCGGTCGCACTTTACACGAATCCGCCTGAAGATTCTTCACTCTATCTGGCGATGATCGATCATGACAATGTTCGTGACAGTGGTGTAGCTGCAGAGTATGTCGGACAGGAACTCGGCGGAAAAGGTCAGGTCGCCATTGAGTCCACAGAGGGTCAGGGCAACCATATTGCCCGCGTAAAGGCATTTGTCGATTACCTCAATGAACATTATCCCGATATCGAAGTCGTCGGCGAGACCCCCACAAACCATGACGCCGAACTCGGTGCTTCCGTTGCGAAAGACTTCATGACAGCTTATCCGGATCTCGGATACATCTTCTGTGTATCGTCCAACTGTGCGCTTGGTGCGGCAACGGCTGTTCAGGAAATGGGCAGAGATACAAAGATCCTGACATTCGATACAGACCCGGGTCTCCTCGAAGAGATCAAGGCCGGTAACGTGACGGCGGCAATGCAGCCCGATGCTTACATGTTTGGTTACATGGGCATGCTCGCAACCTATATCGAGAAACATCAGCTGATGGATCCGATGACCAACCAGAAGGAAGAGGGCGAGTACATGTTTGGCGGGCAGGTCATCTATCCTTCTTGCCGTGTCGTCACTGCTGAAAACGCAGACCTTTTCAATTCCGCGATTTACATCGAAAGAAGAGAGAGCAAAGGTTATGAAGAGAGTGGTTCGGATATGAAATTCTCCGGACTGCCGGGCTATTGGACCCGTTAATCTCAAATAATTAAAAAGCGATAAGTGAGGCGGTATCCAGCCGCCTCGCTTATAATGTAAGGGATATGATTCGAAACCGCGTAAAACTGAGCCGCAGTTTCAGCGGCCGTATATTTATCCTTTCCGTTGCATTTCTTGTTGTGACTATGCTTATCATTGGACTGACAAGCTGCATTTCTTACTACAAAATGATCCGCGATGCAGAGAATACCAGTAACAGCAACTACATCGAAAATTATTCCGCCAATATCATGAATATGATCCAAAAGATCATTCTGTACAACAACGAATTTTTAATGAGCCCGGAGACAAACTCTTACGTGGAGGATTTCATTCGGTACAAGGACAGCAATTACTATATGAGTAAGACCATGTCGCAAAATCTGATGCAGAGCATGACAAGCCTGATCAACCAGAATCAGGGCATTAAGGGTGTTCAACTCGTGACGCAGCGCTATCAGCTGACAAACGGCTTGGTCAATTTCAATATTGACAATATAGAAATGAAGTATGACTATCTGCGCAAAATGACCAATAGTGTCAACCAGACGGTTTTTTTCAATGAATTTGAGACGATGGAAACAAATCCTCTCAATCAGAGGGCGGACACATTCCAGCTGATCGGTACCGGCGAGAATGAGACGGGACGCTGGTACACGATCATCAGTATCGATCCGTCTTTCCTGTCTTCCGATAATGATATCTCGATCTTTGATCTGTCGAAAAACATTGTTTGGCGCGGCAATGACAAATTTGATACTGCTTTATTGCCGACGATCCTCTCAAGAGTGGAAACCACTTCGGAAGGAACGCTGAAACAAAGGAATAGTTCAGGCAATATCAGCAATTACTATTATATGGTATCGCCGGAAAACGAATGGATCTATGTAATGCCCGCAGACGGGCAGACTTCGGAGGCGATGCGGGATGTCATTTGGTTTTCCGCCGCAGTCATCGCAGGTCTCATCCTACTCGTTGCGTTGATTTGTTTCTATGTTTCAAAACGCTTCTATAAGCCGCTTGAAGAACTGACGAGAGACCTGAAAAACATCAATGATTTCAAGGGCACAAAGGAAAGGCAGTTCTCCGGACGTTTGCTGATCAAATGGGGGTTTAAACGAAAAATGGCGGTCTTTTTCCTGATCTCCTCCATGATGCCGGCACTTGTCTTCATGCTGCTGTTCTTCAGCTATTCCCAGAGCAGATCTCTGCAGTTTTTTGAGGTAATCGTGGCGGAAAATATGAACATGATCAAAACAAATCTCTCGATGGAGACGAAGAATGTTCAACAGATCAGCCGGTATTTGCTCATGAACGGAGCGGTACGCGCCGCGCTGGAACACAGTGCAACGACAGGAGATGTGACGGAAAGTATCAGCCGCATCATCGTATCGGAAAATTTCCTCAAAGGTGATATCAGCTCAATCGAGTTGATCGATAGAAATCTGAAAAAAGTGTATTCGACCAATTTGAACAATCAGTCAACAACGCCTGTGGAAAAAGAAATGATCACAGAGTACAAGAATGCAGGCTTCAATCAAGGGTGGCTATATTCGGTTCGAGATGAGATCGAGGGCTATCAGATCCCAAATATACGCAAGGTCTATCGTTATGTGACAGGAGATGGATCATCGGTAAGTGGATATGTGGTAATCAATGTCAATGGCAATAGCTTTTCACAGGTATTGGAAAACAGCAGATTTAAATACTGGGGTACGAGTTATATCTACAACAAGGACAAGAAAATCATCTACGCAGATAATATGACATCGGAGATCCCGGTCGAACCTGAGACGGAAAGCGGGATCAGGCTGGAAAACGGGGCACGAGTATATATCGACAGAAAAAATGAGCAGATATTTTTCTACTCTGATTTTACGCAGGAGCCGTGGACACTCGTAAATGTAATCCCAACGAGTGATCTATACACAGTGCTTGACCAGTTGATGGCCTATGCTATGGTAATGGGTCTCATTGTCATACTGCTCATTGTCTATCTCTCCGACTTTTTCACCAACCGGATGCTGCTGCCGATTTATAGGATCCGGCAGGACATCAAGGAAATAGAAATCGGAAATCTCGGCGAAGAACAACGACCTCTTCGATCGGATGACGATCTGCAGTACATCAGTGATGATATTTACAATCTGGTGTTTCGGGCAAACAGGCTGCTCGGAGAGGTCTACGCCGAGCAGGCGAAAGTCAACGAACTGGAAATGCGCAAAAACGAGGCGGAGTTGATCAGCCTGCAAAACCAGATCAATCCGCATTTTCTGTACAATACGTTCACGACAGTCAAGTTCCTTGTAGATCTTGCCGAGTACGCAAAGGCGAAAGAGATGATCACATCTCTCGGGAAATTGTTTCGGCTCGGTGTATATCGCGGGCAGATCATTGTGTCGGTCAAAGAGGAAGTGGAGCATGCCGAAGCGTATGTCAATATCCAAAAAATGCGTTATGAGGACGGCCTACGGGTAGACTGGTTCATGGACAGCAATATCTTTCAGTACAGGACGCTGAAATTCATCCTACAGCCGCTGATCGAAAACGCAATACAATACGGCGTTGAGGCAGAAAAAAAAGATAACATCATAACGATTTGCGGATATATAAAAGACGATGCCCTGATCTTTGAAGTGATCGACAATGGCATCGGAATCGAAAAAGAAAAAATCGACGCACTCATACAGCAAATCGAAGGGAAAGTCGAAACCAGCAGAGTGGGTCTGAAAAACATAAACGAACGGATCCGTCTCTCTTGCGGCAAGAATTACGGGATTCATTTTGAGAGCGAACAAGGCGTCTATACGCGCATGATCGTGAAGATGAAGCTGATGGAGTAAGGTGATATTATGTACAGCATTTTGATTGTTGATGATGAAGAAATCATCCGCCGCGGACTCCGGGAAACGATCGACTGGAACGCGATGGGTTTTGAACTCATCGGGGAAGGCGAGAACGGAGAGCATGGTCTGGCTCTGATCGAAGAGCTGCGCCCGAATGTCGTCATGACGGATATCCGGATGCCGGTGATGAACGGCCTCGACATGCTGTCGGCCGCAGTCAAAAAACATCCGTCCGCCGTATACATCATCCTGAGCGGGTTTGAAGAATTTGAATACGCCAAGCGCGGTGTCGAACTCGGCGTAAGCAACTATATATCCAAGCTGACGCTCGACAGTGATGTAAAAGAAATTTTTCCCGCGATCAAGGATCGGCTCGATCTGGAGAAAAAGCAGGAAAAGAGTCTTGACTCGATCGTCAAGGAACGAGAAGAACTGCGTTTGGAGCGGCTCTTTTCCGACATTATGATCGGACGCATTTCTCTGTCCGATGACGTCACGCCCTTTGAAGAGGATACGATGCAGACAGAGTTTCTCAATGCGCTGATCAATGCTGTACGGGCAAACGACAACGAGCGCCTGCAAACCTTGTTGAATAGGCTGGAGAACAGGCTTTTGACACAGATGATCGAACCGGAGACCTTTCATTCGTTTGCGAGCGAGTTTGCGAATGTGCTCTCCGCGCGTATGGCGGAAGCTGATGAAACGATAAAGACGGCAAATACAGACTACGACGAACTCTATGCGTTTATTAAGAATTCGGCTTTTGCGGCGGCCAGGTCGGTCCATCTGTCACACGGCAAACCCACAAAACAGGCTGTCGAACGTGCAAAGCGTTATGTGAAAGAACATTTCTGTGAGAAGCTTACCCTCAGTGAAGTCGCAAAAGCTGTCTTTCTAAGTCCTGCATACCTGTCCAGCGTATTTTCAAAGGAGTGCGGTATGACTCTCGGCTCTTATATCACCAAGCTGCGCATGGAGAAGGCAAAGGAATATCTGAAGCAAGGATACTCTGTTTCGCAAACGACGCAGATGGTCGGGTATTCGGATATCAAGCATTTCAGCAAGATGTTCAAGGAATACTACGATGGGGTATCTCCAAGCAAATATGCAAAACACGATTTAGAACAGGGGCAAAATGAAGAATCCACGGGAGACTGATCAGTGATAATGGACGTGTTCATTTTAGAAAAAATGCGCGGCTACTATAGAGAACGGTAAAGCAGATAAAGGAGGAAAAAATGAGCGGTATTTCAAAAGAGAGAGTGTTGGCAGCCCTAAACCACGATCATGCAGACCGGGTTCCCACATTTGAGTGGCTGATTGACAAAAAGATCATCGAGGCGTTGTATCCGGGTGCGGATTACTTCGAGTTTTGCAGCAAGTTCCAGGATGGTATCATCGTGGATATCAACTACGATCATGAAGATCTCGGCGGCGGCCGTACGAAAAACGAATGGGGCATCATCCAGGAAGCTACCGGAGAAGCGCATGCCTATCCGATCGACGGACCCATCCACAACCGGGAAGAATTTGAAGCGTATACGCCGCCTGCGCCGAATAAAGAAGGGCGATATCAGCAACTCGAAGACACGCTTGCAAAATTCGGTGACGACAAAGCCGTCATCCTGCATTTGAATGATATTTGGTCATTGCCGTCGCGCATGATGCCCTTTGAAGAATACATTATGATGGTCTTGGATGATCCCGATCTCATTCTAGATATACTCAAAATGACGGTAGACGCGCAGATCAAGCTGGCGGAGGGTGCCGCGAAGCGCGGCTGCCAGTTTGTGTTCACGGGCGATGACGTCGCTTACAACTCGGGTCCCATGATTTCGCCGGCAATGTTTCGTGAGATGTTTTTCCCCGAACTGAAACGCATATTCGGCGCTTATAAAGATCTCGGATTTTATATCCTAAAACATTCGGACGGCAATATGATGTCGCTGATGGATATGTATGTGGAAGCACAGATCGATTTGTTTGACCCGATCGATCCTCTCGCGGGCATGGATATCGCGTATATGAAAGAACATTACGGCAAAAAGATCGCATTGAAGGGCAACGTGAACTGTGCTACGACGCTTGTATCCGGTACGATCGAGGAGACAATCGCGGAGACAAAGAAATGTCTTGAGATCGGTATGCCGGGCGGCGGATATGTGTGTTCTTCGAGCAACTCGATTCACTCTTCGATCAATCCTGCCAACTTCAAGGCGATGCTCGATACGATCGAAGTGTTTGGAACATACTAAGGAGCGTATGATATGGATTTATTGATGGGTGTGGATTTGGGTTCCACCACTGTAAAAGCAGTCATATACAAACCTACGGGAGAACCTGTTGCAGAGGCCTCTGTAAAATTGCCTCTGACAAGAGGAGACAAGGAACATCCGACTTGGTGCTATTGGATGCCTGACGATGTGTGGGGTTCCGTGAAAACGGTGGTAAAAAAAGCCGTAGGCGATCTGCCTTCGGGAAACCGTGTCAAGGCCTTGGCTGTGACGGGCTTCGGTATGGACGGACTGCCGATCAATAAGGCCGGAAAGGAATTGTATCCTTTCATCTCCTGGCATTGTCCCCGCACGCTGGAACAACTCGAATGGGCACGTACCCGGATCCGTGATGAGGATATGTTTGATGAGACACTGAAACGTCCGATGCCCATTGATACGATTTATCGCATCCTGTGGATCAAAAAGCACAAACCCGAAATCTACGAGAACACATACAAATGGCTTTTGATTGAGGACTATGTGAATTTCAAATTCAGCGGTGAGATCGCTTCAGACTTTTCGATGTCGTCTACGGTTTCGGCAATGAGGCAGGATACACACAGCTGGTCTGAGAAGATATTGTCATTATTCGATATCCCGCGGGATATCCTCCCTATACCACGCCAGAGCAATACCGTGCTTGGAAAGGTGCTTCCATCGGTTTGCGCGGAAACAGAACTTGACAGCGAGACGCTCGTCATACTCGGCGGACACGACTATATATGTTCAGCTTTTGCTTCCGGAATCCTATCGGGCGAGGACATCCTCGATATCAACGGTACTTGGGAGATGCTTGTAGGCGGTGTGGATGACATCAGCAATGTCAAATATTCCGAAGAGCTTTTTTACATCGAGAGTCATGTTGTGACCGGTAGGTACTGCGCCATCGAGGCCGCGATCTCGGGGGATATGGTCGAGTGGGTCAAGAGCTTGGCGAACCTTTCTTGGGATGAATTTGTAGCGCTGGCGGCGGGCTCTCCCATCGGTGCCAGAGGTTGCACACTGCTACCGCATTTTACCGGAGCAGACGCGCCTCGCCAGGAGCCAACTTCGCTCGGGGCCTTTGTCGGCCTGAGCAACAATGTGGGCTATGCCGACTTAGCCAGAGCAGTCATCGAGGGTCTCACCTATAAGACAAAAGAGATGCTGGTATCTTTGAGCAAAGCGGTGGACACGAAATATACAAGCATCAAAGCAACAGGTGGCGCGATTCGCAATAAGTTATGGATGCAAACCAAGGCGGACATTCTTGGTATTCCCGTTGAAATCCCTGATCTGCATGAGGCTACGCCGCTCGGCGCGGCCTTGCTCGCGGGCGTTGGTACGGGAGTATATAAGGACGAGAAAGAGGCAATCGATACGGTTCTCAAGATCGAAAGAGTATATGAGCCGGATCCGAAACGCCACGAGATCTACACAGATCTGTACGAAAATGTGTATCGAAAGATGCAGGGATCGCTTTCAGATGTCAATCTGAATATTTACAACAGGTTCATTAAATGAAAACACGAATCCCCTATCATACGGGGGAGACTGGCTAGATTTTTAAGAAACGACACGGAGAGAATATGCTTGGTACACATTTATTCGGAATTTACGAGAAAGCTTTCAATTCGGCAGATCCGATCCGATTTCGCCTCGCAAAAGCAAGGCAACTGGGGTATGACTATATGGAGATCTGCATGGACGAGAATGAGGAGAGACTGAACCGTCTCTATTGGTCCGACGCCGAGATCAGGCAATTAAAACAGGATATAGATGAAGAAGGTTTGCCGATCTATTCTATGTGTCTGAGCGGACACCGCAAATTTCCGCTCGGAAGTGAGAATCCGGAACTCGTCCGCAAAGCGCGGGAAATCATGGAGCGGGCAATTATTTTCTCGGCAAGGATTGGGGTCAGAACGATACAGGTGGCCGGATATGATGTTTATTATGAGGAATCAACGGAAAGCACAAGAGAAAGATATCTGGAGGGACTCCATTTTGCATCGAAACTGGCAGAAAAATATCAGGTGATGCTGGGCATTGAAACCATGGATACGCCGATGATGAGTTCTATCGCAAAATTTCTTGAGTTTGAAAAAAAAGTGAATTCGCCGTGGTTCAATGTCTATCCCGATCTGGGCAATCTCTCCGCATGGTTGGGGGATGATGTCGAAAAAGACATCACGGTCGGCATCAAGAGCGTTGTCGCTTTTCACGTGAAAGATACGCTTCCCGTGAAAGATGATTTCCCCGGGCAGTTCCGGGATCTTGCCTATGGAGAGGGATGCGTAGACTTTGTGAAGTGCTTTTCATTGCTCGAAGATCTGAACTATCCAGGGCCGTATTTGATGGAGATGTGGTATGTGCCGGATACAGATGAAATGGCAGTTATTTCATCTGCAAAAGAGTATGTCGAAAAAGAATATCAAAAAGCTTTATCTAAATAAAAGGAGGATGAAATGTTCGAAAAAGAAAAAGAAAAAGTACTGACTACTGCACTAAGACTGAAAGAGTATCGTCTGATTGCGCTTTCCGGCGGAAACGTCAGTCTGCGGATAGACGACGGTCATATCTTGGTGACGCCGTCCGGTATGGACTATTCGGAAATGGATGCGTCGGATATCTGTATTGTCGATATCGACGGAAATGTTGTGGAGGGGACGAGAAGGATCTCGGTCGACACAGAAGCGCTGCTGTATATCTACAAAAATATGCCTGAGGTGAACGCAATCATTCATACACATCAAGTCTATGCCACCGCGGTAGGCGCTGTGGAAGATAAGCTTCGTTCCGTTGTGACGACGCTTCCAAATGCTACCCTCGGTGATGTGAACGTTGCGCCATTTTCCAGCGCCGCCAGTCTGGAGATGGGGATAAACTCTGTCAAGTATCTCGACGGAAAGCGCGCGGTCATCCTGAAAAATCACGGCGTTGTCACGGTGGGCAGTACAATCAAAGAAGCGCTGTATGCTGCTGTATATTTGGAGGATGCGGCAAAGACTTATATTTTAGCAAAAGCGATTGGCAATCCTGTGCTTCTCGACCAAGCGCAGGTCGACCAAGCGGTGGAAGTCTTTACACATTACGGACAAGACAAAATCTGATCAGGTGACATCATTTAGTAAGGCGGCGGTATCCCGGTCGGTGATGAGTACGTTGAAAAGTCCGCCGGCAGCAGCGCCAATGATAGAATCCACTTTGTGCGTTCCTCCGGCGGCGCCTATGACAAGAGGCGTCTTTCTGAGGTCTTCCGGGAGAATCGATATGATCTGATCTTCGATACTCAAGATATTCGTCTTGCCTTCTTTCGTGTAAAAGCGTCCGCAGATATTGCCGACGCTTTTTTTTCGAAGAAGTTCAGATTGCTTCTTTTGCAGGGTCTGTTCCAATTCGAGTGTGGTGGAATGTTTCGGATCCCCGTCAATCCCGACGATTGCGACGTCGAGTTTTTGCATCTTTTTGAAAGTACCGGAGATACTTCCGGAGCCGCGCAATATCTCTGCGGCGTCTTTGTCTTGTGCGACGAGCGGTGCGTGCAGCATCGCAACCGTTGAATTGTTGTAGTTGGAAGCAATATTTTCACACAGAGAATTGGCAAACATGAAGTAACGTTTTCCCTCTTCTGTGCTGAGTCCTCCCATAAGAGAAACAAATTCCAAATCCCGTATCCCCGGGTCTACCTGAATATGATTGGTCATCGTCTGCAGGGTATTTCCCCACCCGATGCCGATGCGGATACCCGACTTCAGCAAACTGACGAAATACTTTGCTGTTGCAGCACCGATACTACTCTTCACAAACTCAGGCGTTGTACCGGCGGCTTGTACGATTTTCACATCCCGAAGCTTTAGCTTTCTGCTCAGATTCTGTTCCAACGCAATGTTGTGTTCACTGTGGCGGATATCATGAATGGAAACCTGAATGATACCTTCGTCTTTTGCTTCGCTGATCAGTTTGTTCAGGGTTGGTCTTGAGACGTGCAGAAGGGCGGATATGTCTGATTGGGACATGTTTTCTATATATAGCAAATGTGCCGCTTTC
>BNUG01000010.1 GCA_025997195.1 Clostridia bacterium
CGACGGTTACTGGCTGGACAGGCGGCAATATCGAAAACGACGCGAAGCTATACACGACGCCCAAGGGCGGCAACGAGCCTCAAGTCCCGACCGAGGAAGAGAAGGAAACCGTTCCGCCGCTCCCGCCAGTACCTCCGGTCACGGAAGCTGATTATACAATTGAATACTATTATCAAATCGACGACGGCACAGGCAGCTATCCTTCCTCGCCGACGGCGACCGCAACCGGCCGCGGCACAATAGGGCAGACGGTACAACTGAGCGCCACAGACAAGACGCCGACGCAGTCCGCTTACCTCTATACCGGCACGGGATTTGCCTCCAATATCGAACAGGCAACCTTAGCGGCTAACAGCAGCACGGTGCTGAGAGCTTACTTCAAGAAACAGTTCACCGTGAAATACGAGCCGGGTACGCAGGGTACGTGGACGACAGAAGAGTACGCCAATATCGATTTCGGTACGGGAACGCCGTCCTCCATGGCCGATCCTGGTACACAGCACAATCCCGGTTATGTATTCGACGGATGGTCGCCGGTATTCGACCCAAATGTGAACGGCGATGTGACCTATATCGCACAGTGGAGGCCCGAACCGCCGAGCGAAACGGTTTCGTCGGCAAACCTGCAGCACCACTATACGCTGGACGGAGCGGCGCAGGGCATGGCCGACGGCGGAACGATCTCCGTGCCGAATGATGTAGACTACGGGTTCGCGGCGTTGGCCAAATACGCGTATGGCAGCCGGACATACGGACACACGAATATTGTCGTCGAGTACGCAAAGGATGACGGGAGCGATACGGGAAGTGTCACACTTTCGCCGGCAGATAAGTACAAGTTTACGGCCGGATACGGATATGTAATTCATATGAATTACGAGGCGACGACGCCGATTCCGCCTGTTCCGCCGACACCGGATCCGATCCCTGACCCGATTCCACCGACACCGCCGACACCGGCGCCAAACCCGGGACCGACGACGCCTGTAACGCCTCCGACGCCGGTAACGCCGACGACGCCTGTGACGCCAAACCCGGCACCGACACCGAATCCCAGCCCGGCGACGTCTGTGACGCCGATAAAACCTGCGACGCCTTCGGCCGAGACTCCCGTTACGGTCGTAGAACCGCCGAAAAATCCGACCGTTGGTCTGGGCGACGGCAATATGCCGCTTGGCGGATTTCTGAACGACGGTGTATGGAGTTTGCTTTCGCTCATCATGTCTGTGATTGCCGTTATCGTCGCGATCGTATTGTTCGTAGGTGCCCTCATTCGGAAATCGCGGGAAGATGATGAAGATGAGCTGCGCGATGTATCGAGAGACGAAGAAGAAAACGCGGACGAAAAAGCACGGAAACGCGGAAGAATTGTGCGGGTGTTGGCCATCCTTGCCGGCATACTGACGCCCATCGTGTGGCTCCTGCTTGACGACCTCACTTTGCCTGTGGCTTGGATCAACAAGTGGACCCTGTACGTGGCGATCGTCTTCATCATCCATCTCATCCTGACCATCACATACCGGATTCGCCGGGCGCGTACGGAAAAAGAAGATGAGGAGATCGATTATAGCGATCAGATAGCCTGATCATACGCCTATACTTTATCGCTGAAACGGCAGAAATCATATGATCTCTGCCGTTTTCAGAAATAAGAGAACTTCATTGTCATTGCGGGCATCGACCCGCAATCCAAGCGACATCGTACTGTCATTCTGAGCGCAGCGAAAAATCTTTATGTAACCCCCGCAATCCACGACGCTATCATTTAACACAACTCCTATCCTCCTTTTCTTGTACTCGCAATACCGACATCGAGGAATTCCTCAGACTAAAAGCGATCGGCTTTGCGCGGCAAGGAATCGCCGCCACATATCTCGTTATCTCCGATGACGAAAACACGCCGGCTATCGCAGGATATTTTTCATTGGCAAATAAAGTGATTTTGGTCGATCCTATTGCAGCGAAAAACTCGGATTGGCACAGTTGTGGTTTACGAGATTTGCACAAACAATACGATATTACTTCCTCTTCTTCAGGTTGGGTCTGAACTATAACACTTTGGGCGTTACAGTTCACAGGGTACTGCCTATACAAAATGCGCCCCTACAAAAAATGGGCATTTACAATAAAACAAAAGCACGGCACTTTGGGCAACTTCGTTAACTCACTTCGCTCAGACAGAACTGAAGTTGCACCCAAAGTGGCGCACTTTTGTTTTGTAAATGCAGCCATTTTCCCGGCTGCGCATTTTGCATAGGCAGTACCCCGTGAACTGTAACCTTTGGGCGTTATTGTTTGTGCTTGAATGTCGAGGTGGTCTTGTCAAATTGCAAATCATTGTGATATATTGAATCTAACAGTTTTCGTTTACTGTATTTTTCTGTCGAATGGTTTCGTTTTGAATACGGAGGACAAGGCATGAAAGTAGGATTTTGCACAGTCAACTATTCAGATTGGCAGCTTGAGGACGTTGTCAAACTCGCAGCGGAGAAAGGTTATGAAGCAGTTGAAATTCCAGCCTATACAGACAATGGGCAGACGGATCCGGATGCGCTGACGAAGGGTGACAACGCGAAAAAACTGCGAGAAATGATCGAGGGATACGGCTTGTTTGTTTCGGGTATCAGCAACCACGCGGATACGATGGCCATCCTTTGCGAGGGCAGCGACATCAAGCATATTTATGACGGGACACCCGAAGAGCAGCACGCGTTCGGGACGGCAAGCCTCATCCGGAGTGCACAGATCGCGAATGTGATGGAAGTGCCTGTTGTGATTTCTTTCACGGGGCTGAAGAGCCAAAGCCATATGAATGTGTTTCCCTATGGCGACGGTTGGGCGGAGGAAGAGAGAAACTTCACAGAACGCTTTTTGCCGATCTTAGACAAATTTAAGGAATACGGGGTAAAGCTTGCGATCGAACCGCATCCGAACAATATTATCTATGATCTACACACAGCGAAACGGGCGATCGAACTCGTAGGCAATCATCCGAATTTCGGAATCAATTTTGATCCTGCGAATCTGCTTTATACCGGTATCAGCGTCGAGGCATTTATCGATGAACTAAAGGAGCGGATTTTCTCCGTTCATGCGAAGGACTGCCAAATCATCGGGCACAATATGCCGCGGGGCGGCTTCTGGATGTTCCAGGGGGATTGGAGCAATATCGAACATTCTTTTCGGTTCCGGATTCCAGGATGGGGCAGCATCAACTGGAAGGACGTGATCACAGGGCTTTACATGGTCGGCTATGACGGCGTTTTTTCCTATGAACATGAAGATGTGACGATGTCGCGGGCGGACGGTACGGACAAGTCGATCGACTTCCTGAAACCGCTCATGATACATGCGCCTTATGAGGGCCGCAATGACAAACTCTTTACAAAGTAATGGAACTACGATACCGAGAGGGGGTGTAGCGGAATGGCGGGTATGGATTCGTTATTGATTTGCAGTGAGTCTAAATCGTGTGAAGTCAAAACAGAGAAAGAGGTAAAAAATGGATGCTAAAGTACGTCATATGGTAGTTTTCAATCTCAAACCCGACGCAGACGCAAAGGTTTTCCTAGAGACGGCGCGCGCAAAGCTTGGGCCGATTCCTTACGCAACGAACATACTACAGTGTTATCAGACCAATGCGATGTGCCCGTTCAAATACGGATTTTCTTTTGATTTTGCGTCACAGGAAGACTATGAACGCTACAACAGCAACCCCGATCATGTGTGGTTTGTTACGAATTTCTGGAAGACACAGGTCGCCGATTTCATGGAAGTGGACTTCGAAGAACTCTAAAACAGGGAATAGAGCAGGGAGGATTTGAATCAATGGAAGGCAGGATGCGTGCGCAGGTTGTTTCGGCACCGAACCGGATGGAGCTGAAACAAATCCCGATTCCGCAGATCAAGGAGGATGAAGTGCTTGTCAAAATCAAGTACTGCGGCATCTGCGGCTCCGACTGGAGCATTTTTACAGGCAAATATGTACCCGAGCGACTGCCTTTGGTCACCGGCCATGAGATGTTTGGAACGGTAGCGGAAGTCGGCGGAGACGCGAAGGGCATTTCAGTCGGCGACCGTGTGGCGATCGATATCACGCTGCCCTGCGGCACTTGTTATTTCTGCAGAAGAGGCGACGGACTTCTCTGCGAGACGTTTGAACAGATCGGAATTCATACAAAAGAGATGCCGGGCGGCTTTGCGGAATATGTGAAAGCTCCGTGGCGGAATATCTACAAAGTTCCGGATGCGGTGGATGATGATCAGGCCGCTTTCATTGAACCGCTCACAACAGCAATTCAGGCTGCGAAAAAGATGCAGGCGGATTTGGCGAGAAGTGTTGTCATTATCGGTGCCGGTCTCGGCATCCTTCACGGTGTGGTGGCCAAACTCAGGGGCGCGGCGCCGGTGATCGTGATCGGCGGCAATGAAGCCCGTCTGAAAATGGCGAAAGAGATGTGCGCCGACTATGTGATCAACTATCGCGAAACGCCGGATGTTGTCGGCGAGGTGCGAAAGTTGACGAGCGGCATCGGTGCGGATTATGTGATTGAGGCCGTCGGCACACCGAAGACCTATGAGCAGGCCTTTGCGATGGTGCGGCGCGGCGGCAAGGTGGAGTCGTTCGGCATCACTGCCGAAGACGATAAAATTGCGATATCACCTTTCCAGTTTGTTTTAAACGAGAAAAAGATATCGGGCAGTTGCGCCGGTATCGGAAACGATTGGGGGGATGCGATCACCCTTCTCGAATACGGACGCATTGACCCGACGCCGATGATCTCAATGATTGTGCCGCTTGAAGAACTTGAATCGGCCATGCGTGAACTTCAGGAGAGTAAGGATCTTGTCAAGGTGCTTGTCAGTCCGGAGATCAGCGAGCGGGTATGGTTATGAACGCGAAGGAAGCAGCCAGGTATATCGACATCAGTGCAGTTCGCTCGCAGCATACGAGCAGGGATATCCTCGAGATGGCGGATATCGCAAAGCAATACGGATTCATCAATGTACACACACTTCCGTGCTGGACAGCCTATGTGAGTTCGCTGATTGCGGATCGCCCGGACATTTACACGGGCGCGCCCGTCGGCTTCCCCGGGGGAGGTCACAAAACAGAAACAAAACTGCTGGAAGCAGAACAGCTTATCGCGGACGGTGTGGACGAGATGGACATTGTGATGAACATCGGCAAGTTCAAGGATGGCCGGGATGAAGATGTGCTGGAAGAGATCAAACGTATCATCGCCATCACGCCGGATCGCATCCTTACGAAGGTCATCGTGGAAATGAATGTGCTGAATGATGAAGAACTTGACCGCGTATGCGCGCTCGTGATCCGGTCGGGCGCCGATTTCATCAAGACCGGCACGGGGTGGGTACCGGGACCGGTGGATATCTCCCGGATTCAGCGCGTCAAGGAACGAACGCACGGCAAGATCAAGACGAAGGCCGCCGGGGGTGTGCGCACGAGGGATGAATTCGACGCCCTTCTTGCGATAGGCGTGGAACGTTTTGGCATCAACATAAAGTCCGCTGTCGAGATCGTAAAAACATTTGACTCATGAAGAGATTTATTGCATAATGAAATCAAACAAAAGCAAACGAAAGGAAGCGAAGGAGTCAAATGTCTAAGAATCGCATTGGGATTTGTTTGATCGGTGCCGGGAGGGCCGGGATGATTCATGCAATCAATTTCAGAAAAAACGTACCGGGGGCTCATCTTGTCGCGATCGCCGATCCTGCCCGGGAGGCACGCGAGGCGGCCTCTGCGAGGCTTGATGTGGATATTTGTTACAGCGATTACAGAGAAGCGTTTGAGAATAAGGACATTGACGCCTTTGTCGTGGTAGTGCCGACAGGTCTTCACCGCCGGATCGTGACCGATTGTGCGGAAGCCGGGAAGCATATTCTCTGCGAAAAGCCGATGGCGATGACGGAAGAAGAGTGTCTTGATATGATTGCGGTCACGGAAAAAAACAAAGTCAAACTCCAGATCGGGTTCATGCGCCGCTTTGATGCGGGTTTCCGGCGTGCGAAGGAGATTGTGGACAGCGGCGCGATCGGAGATGTGGTCATGGTTCGCTCCAATACGAGAGGCCCGAGTATCCCACAACCGTGGATGTATGACATTTCTAAATCAAACGGACCTTTGGCCGAAGTGAACAGTCACGATATCGATACCTTGCGGTGGTTTACCGGCAGTGAATTCAAGACGGTCTATGCCGTGGGTGGCAACTACCGGAGTCCCGACGCAAAAGCGGATTGGCCGGATTTCTATGACAATGTCATTGTGTCCGCGACTTTTGAAAACGGTTGCCAGGGCATCATCGACGGCGCACAGGGCGTCCGCTATGCTTACGATGCCAGGACGGAAGTCCTCGGTACAACCGGCTGTGTCTATATCGGAAGATTGCAGGAGGAATCGGTCGTTACCTGCACTGCAGAGAAACAGTCAGGCAGCTATGATCTTGTCAAGAGCTGGCGACAGCTGTTTGAACCTGCGTATTTGCTCGAAGACATTTCCTTTCTTAATAGCATTGCCGGCGATACGGTTCCGGAGGTCACAGGACACGATGGTCTGATGGCTGTCAAGGTCGTGAACGCCGGGAATACGTCGATCAGAGAAAAACGCATTGTGACTCTATAAACGAAAGGAATCGTCTTTGATATGAAAGCGGCAAGACTATATGGGAAGAATGATCTGCGGGTCTGTGACATACCGAAACCCGGGATTCATGAGGGGGAAATTCTGCTAAAGGTAAAAGCAGCCGCTGTCTGCGGGACAGATCTGCGGATGTGGCGGAATGGCGCCTCCGGTATTGATCAAGATCATCCGGTCACCCTCAGCCATGAATTTTCAGGCGTCATTGAACAGGTCGGCAAAGAGGTAGCGGGTTATAAACCGGGCGATCGTGTCAGCATCGCACCGAACATCGGATGTGGGGTATGCGACAGATGCGTATCCGGCAACAGCCATCACTGCCAGGCATTGAAAGCCTTCGGCGTGCACATCGACGGCGGATTTGCCGAGTACGTCAAGATTCCGGCGCTTGCTGTTTCGCACGGCAATGTGACGCCTCTTGCGGACGGCGTCAGCTTTGAAGCAGCGGCGGCGAACGAGGCTTTCTCCTGTGTTTACAGCGCTTTTGAACGTTATCAAGTCTACCCCGGGGATATTGTCTGTATCATTGGCGCTGGCGCGATCGGTATCATGCACGCAAAACTTGCTTTCATGGCCGGTGCTTCGAAAGTAATATTAAACGATCTTTCCGGGGAACGTTTGGCGGAGGGCAAACTCATTGAGCCCCGGCTGATCACCGTTTCCAAAGATCTGGCGGCCGCCGTGGACCGGGAAACGAACGGCGCCGGCGCGAACGTTGTGATCACGGCTTGCAGTGTAAAAGCCGTACAGGAAAACGCGTTTTCAATCGCGGGTACGGACGGCAGGGTCAATTTCTTCGGCGGACTCCCGGCCGGTCAAATCGCGGGTCTTGATACAAATCAGATTCATTACAAACAGCTGACTGTCACCGGAACCACGAGGTCAAGCCATCGGCATTACCGGCGGACACTCGACTTTATCGCGAAGAGAATCGTTGATATTGACCCTGTGATCACGAACCGCTATCCAATCGAAGATGTCTTAGCCGCATTTTCTAACGCGGCGGCGGCAAAAGGACTGAAGCATGTTGTCGTCTTTGACTGAATCCTGCAGCGAAGGATAACGGGATGAATTATCTGATCGGGATAGATCTCGGCACACAGAGTACGAAGGCCGGCCTCGTCAGCGAGAACGGACAGTTCGTCTGCGAAGCGGCAGCGGCTTCCAATCTGATTTATCCGGAGGCCGGTGCGGTCGAACAAGACCCTGAGGAAATGCTGGCTTCTGTAATTTTGACGATCAAAGAGGTATTGGCGCAATCTAAAATTGCGCCCGGAGACGTGGCGGGCATCGGCATTGACGGGCAAATGGCGGGCATCATGGGCGTGGGAAAGGACGGATTGGCCGCCATTCCCTATGACAGTTGGCTCGACACTAGGTGCGGAAAAAGCCGCAAGGCATTTTTGGATTTTGGGGAAGAACGTACCATTGCGCTGACAGGTGCGCCTGTGACCTACGCACACGGCCCAAAGATTCTATGGTGGAAGCAGGAGCGCCCGGAAGCTTATCGGAAAATCTACAAATTTGTACAGCCTGGTTCCTATTGCGCGATGCGGCTTTGCGGACTTTCAGGCGATGAAGCCTTTATCGATCATACCTATTTGCATTTTTCAGGTTTCGCGGATACCGCTCGAAAATGCTGGTCTGAGGAGTTGATCGAGGGGCTTGAATTGGATGGGAACAAATTGCCTGCGATCACAACGCCATGGGCGAAAATAGGCGGTCTGACAGCAGAGATGGCGGAAGCTACGGGCCTTTTTGCAGGTACTCCGGTGGTAGCCGGTTGCGGAGATACGGCAGCTACCAGCTTTGGCGCCGGCATTGTTCGCAGCGGACTGCTCTTCGATGTGGCGGGGACAGCCTCCATTTTGTCGGGTGCTGTCGGGGTCTTCGCGCCGGACATAAAAAACAAAACCATATTGTTCGCCCCTTCTGTAGTCCCCGGTCTTTATACGCCGATGGCTTATATCAACGGCGGCGGTATGTGTCTCAATTGGTTTCGTGATGACGTGCTCGGCGGCAAATATTCCTTTGACGAGTTGAATGTACTTGCGGCGGACGCCTTGCCCGGGTCGAAAAACCTGATTTTTCTGCCGCATTTTTCGGGACGCGTATGTCCGAATGATACTCTTGTCCGGGGTAGCTTTCTTAATTTGTCATGGGAGGTCGGCGCACCTGAAATGTATCGTTCGATCCTGGAAGGGATCTCCTATGAATACGGTCTCTATCTTGATATCATCAGGAAACTCGTACCGGATCAGACTTATGAAAAGGTCGTCAGTATCGGCGGCGGATCCAAAAATCAAACCCTTGCGCAGATCAAAGCGGATGTGCTCGGTATTCCGATCTCGAAAGGAGATCAGGCGGATACGGCAATGATCGGCTGTTGCTCGATCGCCGGTTATGGCGTTGGCCTTTTTGACGATCTTACGAAGCTTGTTATGGGAACAGAAGGAGAGATGACGGCCCCGGATCCTTCTTTATATGAGTTTTACGGGAAACGAAAGGCGATCTATGCAGACGTCTTTGATGCTTTACACGGGGTTTACCGCGACTTGCTACTGCTATAGGAGATTCGAATGGAACACACAAATCAACAGTTATTCGCCGAAGAACGAAAAAATCTTATTCTGGAGCAGTTGAGCGAAAACGCGAAGGTGCTTGTCAGCGATTTAAGTGATTTTTTCGCGGTTTCTCAGGCGACCATACGCGCCGACTTGCGCGACCTAGAAGCGGCGGGGCTTCTCATTCGTACACACGGCGGCGCAATACCCACCGGGAAGGCGACATACGAACGGGGTACATACGAGAAACGCGTATCGTATATCAGTGAAAAAAAACGTATCGCAAAGGCGGCCTTGGGTTTTATTGAAGACGGCGACACGATCGCAATCGACACGGGCACGACGACCTTCGAACTCGCGCGGTTGCTCACAGAAAAACACGACCTGACTGTCGTCACGAATGATTTAAAGATCGCAGACTTCATTGACGCAAATACAGACGCCAAGCTGGTGCTGATCGGCGGCATCATCCGGAAGGGATTTCACTGTTCGACAGGTCCGCTTGCGGCCGGCGCACTTCGGGGAATGAATGTTGACAAAGTATTCATGGCGGCCAACTCCCTTACGTATGAGAGAGGGTTTGCAACCCCCAATATAGAGCAGGCCGAAATCAAGAAGGCGATGCTCAGGATTGGGATACGCAGTGTGATGCTGATCGACAGCCACAAAATCGGCCGGATTGCTTTTTATACGTTTGCGGATCCGGCGGACATCGATGTGATCATCACGGATTCCGGAATCGGCAAAAAGACAGCGGAGACCATCGTGTCGGCGAACGAAGAGATAGAATTGATTGTTGTGTAGGTTGTGTAGGAAGAAAAATGAAATGAAAGTATTGGTTACACCAAGGTCATTCGGAGTACAGGATAAGACGCCTTTTGACATTTTGAAGAACGCGAACATTCGCGTAGTCGCAAACGATACGGGCGGCATCATGAATGAGGATGCGCTCAAAGCCGCCATCGCTGATTGCGAGGGCGTCATCATTGGCGTGGATCCGTTGACTGCGGACGTCTTGTCCGCCGCTCCGGAGCTCAAGGCCATCGCGAAGTACGGCGTCGGCGTCGATAATATCGATATGGATTTCTGTGAGGCGCACGGCATCAAGGTCTCGCGTACGGTCGGCGCAAACAGTCAGGCAGTAGCGGATTATACGTTTGGGCTGATGCTTGCGCTCGCCCGCAAGATCATCCCGATCGATGCGAAATGCAGGCGGCGGGACTGGAAAAAGATTACCACTTCGGACGTTTCCGGGAAGACGATCGGTCTCATCGGGCTCGGCGCGATCGGCCGCAATATGGTGAGCCGCGCAAAGGGTTTTTCCATGGAGGTGCTCGCCTATGACGTCTCTTGGAACGAAGAATACGCAGCGGAGGCCGGGGTGATCAAGACCGAAATAGACGACATCCTGCGAAGAAGCGATTTTGTATGTCTGCATTTGCCGCTCATGGCGGAGACAGAGAACATGATAGACGCGCGCAGGCTGGCGCTGATGAAGAAGAGTGCTTTCCTCATCAACACCGCAAGAGGCGGGCTCATAGAGGAAGAGGCGTTGCTGTCAGCGCTGAAGAATGGAGAGATCGGCGGTGCGGGACTGGATGCTTTCAAAGAGGAGCCGCCGGCAAATGAGGAATGGTACACGCTTGAAAATGTTGTGATGGGATCGCATTGTGCGGCGTCGACCCAAGGGGCTTCCGATCAAATGAGTATGCAGGCCGCGGAGAACCTGATTCGGGATCTCGGATTATAATTCAGAAAAGGAGTTTGCAAAGATGTTCGATTTCAAGCCTGCTGAGAAACCTACGCTGTACTTCATCGGCGTCACAACGACAAAATCATCCATCATGACGGTTTTTCCAAAGTGGGCCGAGGAACTGGGACTTGAAGGCGTTGCGATCCAAGGAATTGATCTGCCGCTGCACGCACCTGCGGAAGACTACCGAAGGGTGACGCGGTTTTTAAAAGACGACCCGCTTTCTCTCGGCGCGCTTGTTACAACGCACAAACTCGATTTGTACAAAGCATGCATGGATTTGTTTGACGAGGCGGATTCCTATGCCGAGAAGCTTGAAGAGGTATCGAGCCTTTCGAAGAAGGACGGAAAATTCTGCGCGCACGCGAAGGATCCGATTTCGAGCGGGCTTGCCCTTGAAAGTTTTGTACCGAAAGGCTTCTTCCGTGAGCATGGCGGCCAGGCTTTGCTGCTCGGAGCCGGCGGCAGTTCCCTCGCCATGTCCGTCTATTTTGGGGACGGAAAGAAGGGTGATGATGTACCGAAGGTCATCACGATCGCAAACCGCAGCATCCCGCGTTTGGAAACGGCAAAAGAGACGCTGCGGGGACTGGATCCGCAAATAGAAATTCGCTATCAGCACAATCCATCGCCTGCGGACAATGACAAAACGCTGTTCGGCTTGCCGCCGTATTCCCTGATCGTCAACGCAACCGGTCTCGGCAAAGATGCCCCCGGTTCTCCGATCACGTCCGCAGCGGTGTTTCCGGAACATTCGCTTGTCTGGGAGATCAATTATCGCGGAGATCTCCTTTTTAAAGATCAGGCGGAGGCGCAGGCGGAGGCCAGAGATCTTACGGTCGAGGGAGGCTGGATCTATTTTATCCATGGCTGGACACAGGTCATCGCAGAAGTATTTCACATTACGATCGACGGTCCGATACTGGATCGTTTGTCAGATATCGCAAAGGGCTAGTCGCAGGCAGGAAACAGGAGGACAGATTATGAGCAATTTTGAATGGAACAAGGGATTTACAATAGATTTCTCGCTTCTTACGGGGCTTTCGACAAAGGCGGAGAGTTCAAAGCGTTATCTTTCGAAGGTCGCTTCCATGTTTTACGACACGGAAGCCGCAGCGAAGATGATCGAGGCGGACGATGAATTGGTCTACGAATTTTATGAACTTGGCGCTCCTGAAAATGCGGGCGATCTTGCCATTGGAAGCTCAATCCTTTATCCGGGGAAAGTCGGAGACGAATATTTCATGACGAAGGGTCACTTCCATACGATACTTGAGACTGCGGAGACGTACTATTGCCTTCAGGGAAGAGGAGGAATGATTCTCGAGAACCCCGAGGGAGATTACAGTTTTCATGAACTTACACCCGGCGTGGCCATCTATGTCCCGCAACGTTACGCGCACAGGAGCATAAATACGGGTTCTGAGACTCTCGTAACGTTCTTTGCCTTTCGGGGAGATGCGGGTCATGACTACGGGACGATCGAAACGAAGGGTTATCGCAAACTTGTGGTTGACCGCGGTGGTGTTCCGACCCTGATTGACAATCCGAAATGGGAGGGAACGGTATGACCACCACCAAGGCACGGATAGAAAAACTAGGGCTTGTTCCTGTTGTTGTGATCGATGACGAGGCGCAGGCCTTGGGTACGGCTGACGCGATGGCAGCCGGCGGTGTGGATATCATGGAGATCACATTTCGTACGGCGGCCGGTGCGGGCGCGATTGAAAAAGTCGCGAAAGAGCGCCCGAATATTTTGGTGGGTGCGGGGACGGTATTGTCTCTTGAGCAGTGCGGGCGAGCGATTGATGCGGGAGCGAAATTCATCGTTTCTCCGGGCTTTGACGCAGAAGTAGTCAGCCATTGTCTCGCGCAGGATGTTCCTGTGTATCCGGGGTGTGTGACGCCCACAGAGATCACCGCGGCGATAAAGCTTGGATTGGACGTGATCAAGTTTTTTCCCGCAAACGTCTATGGCGGCGTGAAAGCGATCAAGGCGCTGGCCGGTCCTTTCCCGAACATCCGGTTTATCCCTACCGGCGGCGTGGGTCTCGCAAATCTTGCCGAGTATGTGATTCCGGAAATCCTGGCGATCGGCGGAGGCTGGCTCAGCCCGCGGGGAGATATCAGGGACGGCAATTTTGAAGCGATCACACAGATCTGCAAAGAATCTGTAGAGGCGCTTGAAAAGGCGCGTTCAGAGGTCTAGGCAATTGTCCAAAGACGGTATGAGGATCCGAACGGTATGCGGCGACATAAACGCGGACGATTTTGGTTTTTGTCAAAGCCACGAGCACCTTACGATCCGCAAGGGACGATCCGCAGAGATAAATCCGGCGCTTTGTATTGACGATCTCCAAAAAACAGAAGTGGATCTCAAGCAGTACAAAGAAGCCGGCGGCGATGCGGTAATTGACGCTCAACCGGTTGGCTGCGGCAGGGATACCCGGGATTTGGTCAAACTTTCGGAGAACAGCGGTGTACATATCCTTGCGTCCACGGGATTTCATCGCCTGTGTTTTTATCCGGAGGACCATTGGATTCGTGATTTTGAAACCGATCGTTTGGCGGGCGTCTTTGCGGAGGAGTTGTTGACCGGTACTTATACGGACTGCGATCACGCGCCGCCCAAGACAAGATCGCGTGCGAAAGCCGGACAAATCAAGACCGCATTGGAGAAGGATTGGGGCGAGTTGCAAGAGAAGCTTTTCACGGCGGCGGCTTCGGCGGCGATGGCGACAGGCGCACCGATGATGGTGCATACCGAGAAGGGTTCTGACCCCGAAGGATTACTCAGCTTCCTGGAAGCAAAGGGTGTGTCTGCAGACCGGGTGATCTTCTGTCATATGGATCGTATGATACCGGATATTTCGGTTCACAAGCGGATCGCGGACAAGGGTTCCTATCTGGAATATGATACGATCGCGCGGCCGAAGGCGCACAGCGATGAGACAGAACTTGGTATTGTACGGGAGATGATGGACGCAGGATATGAGAGCAGATTGCTGATGTCGCTTGATGTGACAAGGAATCGGCTGGCAGGCTATGGTTCGGACATCGGGCTCTCGTATTTGATCGTGAAGTTTCTTCCGCTGATGCGTGCAAACGGAATTGCGGAGGAACAGATCGGCAAGATATTTCGGAGCAATCCACAGACAGCCTTTGCGCTCCGGAAAGGGCGGACAGGATTGACATAGGTTGGACAACTGCATATAATAGAGAAGCAAATAAAGACAAACGAAAGGAAACGCAAACTGCAGACCGGGAATGAGAGGAGTTCGCTGAAATTGGTTTTTTGCTGCCGAGCTGAATCGGCGGCGTAAACATATTTGTTTTAGATCGTATTTGATCAAGGAGGAAAACAATGAAGACGAAGAGATTATTGGTTATTGTGATGTGTTTGCTCATGGTGTTTGCACTCGCCGCTTGCGGCAAAAGCACGGATACACCTGCGCCCGCAGCGCCTGCGGGCAGCAGTGAAGCGCCGGCGCCGGCGCCGGAACCGGAAGCGGATGCACCTCTCGTGGGGATTTCCGTTCCCAACAATCCGACCGGTTGGGTCGGGGCTGTTCAGTGGATCTCAAAGGTGACGGCCGACAGTCTGGGACTGAACTATGTGCTGGTCACTTCAGAGAACCCGAATGATCAGGCGAACAAGATCGATGAACTCATCCAGCAAGGCTGCGAGTATATCGTACTGTTCCCGGACAATGACGAACTTGCCGTTGCGGCACAGAAGATCATGGACGCCGGCATCGTGCTCATCAATTTTGACCGTACACTCGGCTCAACGACGCCTGATTATTATCTGGCAGGCAACAATGAGGGAATGGGCGTGATCGGCGCACAGTACATCTCCGAGAAACTTGGTGATGAGGGTGGCAATGTCGTGATCATGAACATCCCGAACTACGGCGAGATCTTCACAGAGCGCGTAAACGGTGCGAAGTCTGTGTTTGATACGCTGGACAACATCACCGTCATCGGTGAATATGCATCTGACAATGGCGCGCCGGAGACAGTCCTACCCATTATGGCGGATATTCTCACTGCAAACCCGAAGATCGACGCGATCTATTCCACGGATGATGAAATGAGCCAGGGCATCCTGCAGGCCATCAAAGAAGCCGGACGCACAGATATCAAAGTCGTCACAGGCGGCGGCGGTGCACAAAGCTATTTTGCCCTTATGGATGAATATCCCGACATCTGGGTGAGTTCACAGACCTATGCGCCTTATATGATGGCGGATGCGATCAAGCTTGTACCGAAACTCATCGCAGGTGAGGCAGTACCGGCAAGAACGATCATTCCTCCTGTCAATGTTGACAGAGACAATTACAAGCAGTATATGGCTGACAACAACATTACATCCGATGCACCATACTAAACCCGGTGAATTCCGCCGATAAATAACTGCATATGTCACCGTGCCCGCCCTTGGGCGGGCACGGTGGGCTTGGATTGGAGAATTTTCAATGGAATATGCTTTGGAAATGAGAGGTATCAACAAGAGTTTCAGCGGAACGCGGGTGCTCAAAGATGTGGACATCTCTGTTGAAAAGGGTCACATCCACGCGTTGGTCGGCGAAAACGGTGCCGGCAAATCCACTCTGATGAATATCCTCGGCGGCGTGCTTCCGATGGATTCCGGTCAAGTCTTATTGTTCGGTGAGGAAGTAATGTTTTCGTCGCCTGCGGCCGCGCAAGAAAAGGGCATTGCTTTTGTCCATCAAGAACTGAATGTTGTAAACGACCTGCCCGTGTACGAAAATATGTTTCTCGGACATGAGCTTCGCAAGGGCCGCGGCATGATTGACGCGCGGGCGATGATCACGCAAACGGTTGATGTGTTCAAACGCATCCATGTCGATGTCGATCCCAAAGCGATGGTCAGAGATCTCGATGCGACATCCAAACAAATCATAGAAATCGCAAAATCCGTACTGTTCCATGCAAAACTGATCATATTAGATGAGCCGACAACGTCGCTGACGGGTTTCGAGGTGGAAAACGTATTCAATGTAATGCGCAATCTGACGAGCGATCAGGGCGTAACGATCCTATTTATCTCTCATAAACTCGGCGAGGTAGTCGAGTTTTGCGACAAGGTTACCGTTCTTAGAAACGGAGAACTTGTCGATACCTGCGTGATGACAAAAGCGGATGGCGCTCTTCTTGCGCAGTCCGATATCGCACGCATGATGGTTGGAAAGAATGTGCTTGACGTCGAGGTATACCGCAAGAGAGAACTGGGCGAGGTTATCCTTTCCGTAGAAGGCCTTCATGTCGGATCCGCGGTCAAGGGTGTTTCTTTTGAATTGCACAAAGGTGAAATCCTGGGCATTACCGGGCTCTTGGGCGACGGCAAAAACGAACTTGTCGGCGCACTGTTCGGCGACGAGCATCCAACGGCTGGTACGATCACGAAAGACGGCCAAACAATAAGACCCAAAAGACCGGCGGACGCCAGGAAACTCGGGATCGGGTTGCTGCCGACCAACCGCAAGGAAAACGCAATCATTCCGGCACTCTCGGTTACTGACAATATGACCATCGTCACCTTGGAAGATTACGTTTCGGGTTTTACGATGGTGCGCGGTCGCGAGACAAAAATTGCCGAACAATTCAAAGAAAGGCTCAATATCAAGGTCGAACGGTTGTCCGATCTGATTGTTAGTCTTTCCGGCGGAAATCAACAAAAGGTCGTTCTCGCGAAATGGCTCATTGCGAAACCCGACATCATGATTTTGTCGAATCCCACACAGGGCGTAGACGTCGGCGCCAAGAATGAGATCTATCACCTGATTATGGAACTCGCCCAGGAAGGAGTCGGCATCATCGTCACTTCCGGTGAAGCCCAGGAGGTTCAGAAAATATGCGACCGTGTACTGGTCATGTACCACGGCGATATGACGGGAGAACTGGAACGCGAAGAGTTATCGGAAGAATCAATCATGATTCTCTCAACAGGCGGCAGTCTGGGACAATAGAAAGGATTTGCTGAGAATGGAAACCGAAATCAGGATAAAGTCTTCGGCAGGCGGCTTTAGGCAATTCACGAAAAACCATGGCATCATCTTTATCACGATCGGCGTCATCGTCGCGGCGACCATTGCTGTTTGGATCAAGAACGGCGATCCATGGTCCTTTCTTGCCGCACAGAATTTCATCAATATCCTGCGCGCAAACTCCGTCACGGGCGTCATCGCATTCGGCATGGCTTTTGTGATCATTTCCGGCAATATCGATTTGTCGGTCGGTTCGCAAATGACCCTTGTGGGGATCATTACTTTCAACGTGATCAACGTGACCGGCAGTATCCTCGCAGGCTTACTTACAGCTGTTCTGAGCGGTGTTGCACTGTCTATGATTTGCGGCTTTATCGTAACAAAGGGCGCTGTCCCGTCCTTTATTATCACGCTCGGCTTGTCGTATATTTATCGATCGCTTTCCATCTTTTCGCTCAATTCGGGTGGTATTACGGTAGGTGACAAAGCGTTTCAGGCGATTTCCAACACCAGTCTCGGCCCGATCCCACTGCCGATTCTCTATTTTTTCATCGTTTTTCTGCTTTATTTCTATATTTCAAAATATACGGTTATGGGCAGACGCATTTACGCTGTGGGTTCAAATCAACAGGCGACAAGACTTTCCGGTATCAATACCAATTGGGTAAAAATACAGGCATTCGCCTTGCTTGGTCTCACAGTAGGGCTTGCGGCCGTGATCGAGGGATCTCGTATGAATTCGATCAACTCCTCCTCTACCGGTAACGGATACGACCTGAATACGATCGCGATGGCGGTAGTAGGCGGTATCGCGATGGAAGGCGGAAAAGGTTCCATCGTAAATTGCCTGTTCGGTATCATCATTCTTGCGGTCATCAACACAAGCATGACGATTCTCGGCGTCAACGTCTATCTCGTCAATGCGATCAAGGGCGCCATTATCATATTCGCGGTGCTCTTGCTCAGAAGCAGAGGCAAACTCAATTAGGAGACTGCAATGAAAAAAGCGAAATTGATCCCCCTGTATTTCAATGCCGCCAATGAGCGGGAGCAGGGCGAATTCAAGACCCAAATAGAGGTTCTGAAAGAAATGTACGGGGATGTGGCGGAAATTCTGCCGTACGCTGCCGTAGGGGATTCCCTCCCGGAAGCGGACGCGATCGTATTTCCGCAGTTGATCGGTGCGGCGTTTCGGGATTCGGATGCACTCGTGGGTTATGGCTTGCCGATCATTGCGCTGACCTCGAGATTCGGGACGGTTGAAATGTGGGACTGGGAGATCGTCACTTATCTGAGGGAAAAGGGACTGAACGTCTACTCTCCGTACAATATCGAACTGGCAAAGGTCATCATTCGTTCTTTTGCGGCGAAGAGTACCCTAAAGATCGGTGCAAAATTCCTGATGTTTCAGGACAGCCCCGGAGAGGGTATGCAGGCTTACATCTTCAAGCGCTTCTTTTGGTGGGAAGAGGAAGCAACGAGACGGCTGGAAGAAGACTTTGGGATCAAACTCGTATACCGCAGCTATCTTGAGTTGAACGAGCGCGTCAGGACGGTTTCCGATGAGGACGCCCGCGCGGTCGCTGCGGATTGGCATGTTCCGGTCGATGGAGCTCTCAGCGAGAAGGCGTTTCTCTTGGCTGTGAAACTCTATATCGCAACGAAGACCGTGATTGACGAGGAAGGCGGCGTGCAAGGCGTGGGGGCAAACTGTCTGAACGAATCGTTCCATTCGGAGACGACGCCTTGCCTTGCCTGGAATGAACTCTTTGAACGGGACGGAATCATCTTTGCCTGTGAGGGCGATACGCTCACGATGATCAGCGCTTTTATTCTGTACCGCTGTCTTGAAAAACCGGTTATGATGACGAATCTTTATCCTTTCCTGATGGGGATGGCGGCGCTTGCGCACGAGAAGATCGATCACTTCCCCGATATCGAAGACCCGGACAATCACGCACTCGGCGTACATTGCGGCTATTTTGGATTTGCTCCGCAGAGTTTCTGTTCAAAATGGACCATGCGCCCGAAGGCGCTCGAAATCGTCGGCAAAAACGCACACGTCATCGACTGCGAATTTGCGAAAGGTCCGGTAACCCTCGCAAAGATTTATCCGGATCTCAAACGTTTCAGTATCATCAAGGCGGAGATCGAAGACTATGTGACATATCCCGGTTCCGACTGTCTGAATGGGGCGTTGATTCGTTATGGTGACGGGCATAAGATCATGGAACATCTTTGTTCCCATCATTCCCTCATCGTGCAGGGCGATCAGGTGCCGGCGCTGCTTCAAGTCGCAAAGACCTTTGGTTTTGATCCGGTGGTTTTGTAAGTATTCTACATTCTGCACAAGAAGAAAGGTGACATTATGAAAGTTGGAATCGACAGTTATTGTTATCACCGGTATTTCGGCGAGGTCTATCCCGATCAGAAAGCACCCGAAAAAGACTTGACCATTGATGATTTTCTCGCAAAAGCAGCCTGTTTCGGCGCCGAAGCGGTTTCCCTGGAAACTTGTTTTCTGCCCAGTCTGGAACCGGATTTCCTGAAAGAACTAAAATTCAAAATCGATGGCTATGGTTTTGACCGCGTCTTTGCATGGGGGCATCCGGACGGACTGGAGCGCGGGCTCAATCCGGAGGCGTTTGAAGAGGTCAAGAAGCTGATTCCGCGCGCGCCTCTGATCGGTGCGGACGTCATGCGTGTGACCGGATCAAGCCTCATGTTTCGTCACGAGAATCACAAGGAACAGCTGGAGCGGCTCGCGAAGCAGTTCCGGGAAATGATGCCTATCGCAAACGATGCCGGCGTCAAACTTGCAGTGGAAAATCATATCGATTTCACATCGGATGAGATTCTGCAATTGCTGGAGATGGTAGACGATCCGAACTTCGGCGTCAATTTCGATACGGGTAATTTCCTGCGCCTGCTCGATGATCCGGTTGCCGGTATGGAAAAGCTTGCGCCTTATGTTCTCGCAACGCACTGCAAAGATCTGGTTCCTGACCCAACATACAACCCGCGTGATTGGTTCTTTTTTGCCGGGGTTCCCGTCGGACAGGGCTGGGTCGACAATCAAAAACTTGCGGAACTGCTCGCGAAGGCGGGATACAAGGGATTCCTCGCAGTCGAAATCGACCATCCCCATTCGGCATGGCAAGGCTATGAGGACGAGGCGGTCAGCATCAGTGTGAAAAAGATGAAAGAGATTCGGGATTCGATTCAGTATTAAGGTACGGGATAAGGTACGGGAGGTAAAAATGGCGAAGCAAAAGATAAATATCGGGCTGATCGGCAGTGGGTTCATGGGGCGCGCGCACAGTTTTGCCTGGAGCAACGTCAGCAAATTTATGGATACCGATTTTGAACCGGTGCTGAAAGTGATGACCTATGGGTCAAAGAAAGAAGCGGCGGAAGAATTTGCGGAGAAGTGGGGCTGGGAAGAACTCGCGAAGGATTGGAAAGAAATCGTCGCTCGGGACGACATCGACATCATCGACATCGTAACGCCCACCTATTTGCACAAGGAAATCGCGATCGCGGCCGCAAAAGCCGGCAAGCATATCTATTGCGAAAAACCTTGCGCAATCTCCTATGCCGACTGCCTCGAAATGGAAAAGGCCGTCACGGAAGCCGGTGTCGTTCACTATTTGAACCACAATTACCGCAGAGTGCCCGCCATCGAGTTTGCTAAGAAGCTGATCGAGGAAGGAAAGATCGGCCGAATCTACCACTGGCGCGGTGCGTATTTGCAGGACTGGATCCTGGATCCGAATTTCCCGCTGACCTGGCAGTTCAGGAAGGACATGGCCGGCGGCGGTCCGCTTTATGATCTCGGCTCCCATTCCGTTGATCTGGCCCGGTATCTTGTCGGCGAAGTGAAGACCGTCATGGCCAAGAACTACACCTTCACCCCGGAACGTCCGCTCCCCGGCAAGGAAGCAGTTGTTTTCCGGGCCGGCAGCAATAACGCAACCGAGACAGGCAAGGTCGAGGTTGATGATGCGAGTTTCATGGTGGTTGAATTTGAGAACGGAGCACTGGGTTCTTTTGATGTGACGCGTATGGCCGGCGGGCGAAAGAACTACAACCATTTCGAAATTTACGGAAGCAAAGGTTGCCTTTCCTGGAATTTTGAGAGTATGAACGAACTCCGGTTTCTCAATCTGGAGGACCCTGCCGGCGAGCAGGGGTACAGAACGATATCCGCCACGCTGGGCGGGCACGGACAGGCAGGCGTCTGGTGGGGCCCCGGTCATGTCATCGGCTATGAGAACACTTTCATCCACGCTGCTGCGGATTTCCTCAAAGCCGTGAAGGATGGCTCGGTGATCACGCCCAATTTCACAGACGGTGCAAAAATTATCCGGGTACTGGAAGCCGCCGCGAGATCGAGCGAGGAAAATCGGCAGGTTCTCGTATCAGAGATCGCGTAAATTGAAGGACGATAACAGGACAGACATCGATATTCAGGAAATTATCCGCATCGTCAAGCAGACCAATGCCCTGTTTCATCATGAAGAAAATCGTCGCTGTACCGTGAAAAAAGGCGATCGCGATTTTGTGACCAAGGTGGACTTTTCGGTGCAGGAATTTCTGTGGACCGAACTTGGCAGTCGTTTTCCCGACATCCAATTTCTGAGTGAGGAAAAAGACAACCGGGATGTCGATTTTTCCCGGCCCTACTGGATTCTGGATCCGGTAGACGGGACCACAAATCTAATTTATGATTTCCGGTTTAGCGCGGTCTCGTTGGCTTTGTGCGCGGGGGGTGATGAACTTGCCGCCGGTGTGATCTACCAGCCGTATTCTGACGAATTGTTCCATGCGGTCTGCGGGCAGGGCGCTTGGCTGAACGATCAGCCCATCCACGTCGGCACAGCGGCCACCATGGAAGAAAGCCTGGTGATCCTCGGAACCAACCCCTATGATCGCAGCCGTGCAAAACAAGACTTTGACGTGTATGAAAAAATCTTTGAAGCCGCGTGCGAGATTCGCATTTTAGGCTCGGCGGCGCTGGATTTGGCCTACGTAGCTTGTGGACGTGCAGATGCCTTTTTGGAACGTCATCTAAAACCCCATGATTTCGCTGCCGGCGTTCTGCTGATTCGGGAAGCGGGTGGTAAGGTCACAGATTTCAGCGGTGTGGATGTGGCCATCGCGCAGTCCGGTGATTTACTCACGGCAAATGAGGCGATTTGGCGGAAGATGTTTGAAGCCTATGCCCCTTTGCTGCGCGCGTGATCGGACAGATAGGATTTTCTCAGGATTCCCTCATTCTGTATTCAGGCACATCTCCATCGGATACAGACAGCGACCGGCACCGGCTCCCCGGCTTTTCCCGCCCCGCGATCTCGATCGATATTCGGGCCCGTGTTATGAAAGCAACCGGATTGTATCAATGCAGACGCAAGACAAAATTGGAACAAAACAATACCGACTCTATTATATCTCTTTAGCAGGATCGTCGAGGTTTTCAGCCACGCCGGAAAACGATTGTTGTATATCGCGAAGCGCAAGGGTGTTGCAAGACAGAAACAACTCAGGTTCATTTTCTATCAAATCATTTGCAAGATAGTGTGCGTCAAGATACTGAATCCCATAAATCCCCCGGTCTATCTGCGCGGACAACTTGCTTCGATAATATATATCTATCGCTATCCTGATATCAATTTCTTTCAGGCGGGCAAGGATAGCAATAATCTCTTTTTCGAGGGATTCCTTGCGGAGACTTTCTAATTCAGTTGGGTCGACGCGCCGCTCGGTCATGAAATCACCTCATAGGAATCGAGAAAAGATAATTGCGCGTCGATGAAGTGCTGTTTGATGATGCATATTTGATCGTTCATCTCGTAGTATTTCAATTCTGAAAGGGTTCTCTCAATGTCCCATATCCCGCGATAGTACATATCAACAGCGGTATAGACTCTGTCGTCGGCAACGCTGCCGATGATGATATCATATTGGAGATAGGCATCTTTCCCTTTCCTGCAGTCACAAACAAATTCCACCCAAGCCTCATTGTCTTCCGCAAATCGCAATACCCGAAAGTCCTCATGGTTTTCATTTAATTCATAGACACTAATGATGGGTACAGAGCCGGTTCGAAGCGCTTTCCGTTTTGCCCACCGCTCGGCTTGTGCTTGATAGGATGTCACATAGAAACCTTTCCCAAAATCGAGATTTTGTCTGGAGAAAGATACGTTCGGTTTGTCCACTATTAATGACGATCCGTGATAGACCTTCATACAATAATACCTTTTTCATGAACAAATCCGGTCACATCTTCAATCAGATATTCGGTTCCGAGTGTATGAAGGGTGTCGTAACACTTGAGAATATACTCATCCATAATATTCGTGTCTGTTAAAATCCGATATGTTTCGGGGGTAGTTTTTTTCCATGCTTCGGCAAGTTTCCGTATCAGAAAAACGCTGAAATCCATTTCTTGCTCTGTGCAGTGAGTCATTTTATTCTGCTCCTTGTTTATTGGCAGATTGCTTCTGCTATATTTTTATTATAGCGTATCTCTCAATTTACAACAACGACAACCGTCCATGCGGTCAGGAACGACAACCGTCCATGCGGTCCTCTGTCTTTTAAACAGTATCGTATTTGTCACTATCCTATATTAACAGGTTCTTGCCTGTTAGATTGATGAAAGATTGGCGCACCACATTCCACCCTTCCGGAAAGGTGCAGTAGCCGCCTGTTCTTGGCCGTCTGAAAAAACGATGGTTATCCCCCAACGGGGATCATCATAGCGGAAAGATTTTCTTCCCGTATTCTCCGTTTATGATTTGCCCCATCGCGTTGTAGATCGCGGATCCGCCGCAGCCGATGCCTATCCAACCCGCTGCCATTTTGATGTAAACGGACCCGGAAAAATCACCAATGGAAAGGCCTATGAAGAGGATGGTCAGCGAGAGGAAAACGACCTGCGTCGCCTTGTTGTGCTTCAAGGCCGCGAGGAACATAAAGAACGTGAAGATCGCCCAAAGCAGCAGGTAAAAGCCCATCGACTTTTCATCGGCAGCCGGGATCGCTTCTGTCGGATTGGTCCAGATAAAAATCAGCGACCACCAAAAGAAGCCATAAGCGACGAAGGCCGTGCCTCCAAACGTATTGCCGAATTTGAATTCAAAAATACCGGCGACGATCTGCGCGCCGCCGCCGAGCGCAAAGCCCATGGCGACGATGACAACGGACAATTCCAGGATGCCCGTATTATGCAAATTGAGCAGCAGCGTCGTCATGCCGAAGCCGAGCAGCCCCAGCGGCCCGGGGTTCGCGAGTTTGCTTTGCACGGTTACAGTCGGTTCACTCACATTCATACCTCTTTCAATACTAACAAAAACAGTAGCCAACAGCGATTCATTATATCCAAAATATGCCCAAAATGCCAAGCCCAAACGCGCAATGGAATATGGCTCAGTCCGGCTCAGTCCGCACAGTCCGTACGGCCGAACATGGCTCAGCCCGCACGGCGTGGTATACTTCAGCTATATCCGCAATCGTGATAAGGAAGGTGATGTTCATGCCCGTGATAGCTGCCTATATCGTTCCGCATCCGCCGCTTATTTTTCCCGAAATAGGGCGGGGCGAAGAGTACAAGATCCGGGACACCGTAAATGCGTATCGCGCTGCCGCTGCGGAGATCGCGGGGATCGCACCCGATACCGTTGTGGTTGTATCGCCGCACACACAAATGTATGCCGACTATTTTCATATCTCGCCAGGCACATCGGCGCGGGGAGATATGCGGGCTTACGGGGCGGCTGACGTCACAGTGTCCGCCGAATACGACACTGAATTTACGGAAGCGCTGACGGTAGCTTGCGAGGCGAAAGGTTTTCCGGCGGGAACGCTCGGCGAACGCGATGCGAAGCTGGATCACGGGACGATGATTCCACTGCGCTTCCTTCAGGAAGCGGGCGCAACGCAAATCAAACTTGTGCGCATCGGGGTTTCCGGTCTGTCGACGGAAGACCATTATCGGTTTGGTATGATGATACGTGATATCGCCGAAGAACTTGACCGCCAAATCGTCTTTATCGCCAGCGGCGATCTTTCGCACAAACTTCTCGATCACGGGCCTTATGGCTATGCGCCTGAGGGAGCTGATTTCGACAGTAGGATCACGGAGATGATCACCACGGGCGATTTTCTGCCGGTCATAGAGATGGATGCGTCCTTTTACGAGCGGGCCGGGGAATGTGGGCATCGGCCAATCCTTATGATGGCTGGCGCTCTTGACGGCACTTCGGTCGAATCGAAACTCTTATCCTACGAGGGTCCGTTTGGCGTCGGTTATGGGATCGGATCCTTTCTCGTGACGACTGATACGGTAACTCTGGATTCAGCTGACTTGTCAGTTCAAGCTTCGGACGCTGCGGTTCCCAGCCATGATACTTTGGAAGAGCGTAAATTTCTTGAGCGTTATTTGGTACGCGAACGGGAACGTTCCGAGGAGCGGCACCGGGCGGAGAGTCCGCAGGTTGCCTTGGCGCGCAGTACGGCGGAAGCCTATGTGAAGACACACCGGATGTATGAGCCGCAGGAACCGCTCCCCGAGGAAATCACCGGACAGCGGGCGGGAGTTTTCGTTTCAATCAAAAAGCAGGGGAATTTGCGCGGATGTATCGGAACGATTTCGCCGACAAAGGAAAACATCGGTCTAGAGATTCGGCACAATGCGATCAGCGCCGCAGCACACGATCCGCGTTTTGACGAGATCGAACCGTGTGAGCTGCCATATCTGTCCTATTCCGTGGACGTCCTTGAGCCGGCGGAGAAGATCGATAGCGCTGCAGACCTCGATCCGAAAAAATACGGGGTGATCGTAAGTCTCGGAGGCAAAAGGGGACTGCTGCTCCCGAATCTGGACGGGATTGACGACGTCGAAACCCAGATCGAAATCGCCATGCAAAAGGCCGGCATTGCCAAACACGACAGGGCAAAAATACAGTTGGAGCGCTTTGAAGTCGTTCGCTATCTATGATAAGCACCGTGGTCTGCGATCTTTGTCCGCGTGGATGCCGGCTTGCGCCCGGGCGAACCGGTTTCTGCCGGGCCCGCAGGGCGCGCACCGGCGCCACCGAAACCTCCGCAACTCACGGAAACTCAGAACCGTCCGGAAATTCTGGAACTGCCGAACCCGGCATTGGTACCGAAAGTCTGAGCTACGGCAAGCTGACGGCTGCGGCCCTCGACCCGATCGAAAAAAAACCGCTTTCCCATTTTTATCCCGGCAGCAAGATTCTTTCGGTCGGCAGTTTTGGCTGCAATCTGGCCTGCCCGTTTTGCCAAAATCACAGCATCTCTATGACGGGAGCCGGCTGTATCGAAACCGAAGACCGGGCGCCGGAGGCAGTCGCACAGGATGCGGAACGTCTGGCTTCTGCCGGAAATATCGGCGTCGCGTTTACGTACAATGAGCCGCTGATCGGCTATGAATTCGTCTATGACGCCGCGATTCGGGTCAAAGCCAGGGGACTAAAAACCGTCCTGGTCACGAACGGTTATCTGTGCAAACCGTATTGGGAGCAGATCCTGCCGCTGATCGACGCCATGAACATCGATCTCAAGGCATATAACACGGGCTTTTACAAAAATATCGGCGGTAACGTGGAGATCGTGAAAGAAAATATCAGACTGGCGGCCGCCCGCTGCCATGTAGAATTGACCATGCTCGTGATCGAGGGCGAAAATGACAGCGGTGAAGAGATGGCGGAGATGTGCGAATTTATTGCAGATATTTCCCCGGAAATTCCACTGCATCTGTCCCGATTCTTCCCGAGGTATCATTATTTGGACAGAAGACCGACGCCGATCGCTGCGCTGCACCGGCTCGAGAAAATCGCTAAAGAAAAACTAAAGTATGTTGTGCTTGGTAACGTCTGAAAATGGATTGAAGAGTTTTGAATCTTTGTATCATTTCAGAAGAGTCTCTACCACCTGCGTCCGGCCCGTGATATACTGCATATATGGCATTCACACATCTTCACGTACATAGCGAATACAGTCTGCTTGACGGGCTTGCGGGGGTCAAAGAACTCGTTCAGACGGCTGCCGAAATGGGCATGGACAGTCTTGCGATCACGGATCACGGCAATATGTTCGGCGCGATCGACTTCTATTCGGCGGCGAAAGAGAAAGGAATCAACCCGATCCTCGGCTGCGAAGTATACACCGCGGCACGGTCAATGGAGGATCGCGATTCCGTACTGGATCGCGACCAGGGACACCTAATCCTTCTCGCGGAAACGAACGAAGGCTGGCAAAATCTGATCAAAATCGTCTCCGCCGGATACACACGCGGGTTCTATTACAAGCCGCGCGTCGACAAGGCGCTGCTGGCCAAACATGCGAAAGGGCTTATCGCTTTGTCCGCCTGTGTCGGGGGGGATGTACCGCAAAAATTACTGAGAAACTACAAGTCGCCCACAGAGTATGATGAGGCGGCCAATTTTGAAGCTGCCAAGGCCGAGGCGCTCGCTTTCCGTGAGATATTCGGCGAGAGCAATTACTTTATTGAAATTCAGAACCAGGGCTTTGAAGAGGATGCGTTCGTGTTGCCGAAATTGGTGAAGATCTCGGAGGAGACCGGTATCCCGCTTGCTGCGACAAATGATATCCACTATCTGAAACAGAAAGACGCGGAGGCGCATGACGTGCTTTTGTGCGTGCAAACGGGCAAGCGCATCATTGATGAAGTGCGCATGCGTTTCCCCGGCGACCAGTTCTACTTTCGCTCCGAAGCGGAGATGAGGGAGATTTTCAAGGATTACCCAGAGGCGGTCGACAATACGAGCCGGATCGCCGCGCGCTGTTTGGTCGAGATCGATTTCGACAGCCAGCATCTGCCCGACTTTACCGCGCCCGAAGGCAAGACAAACCGCGACTACCTGTACGAACTCTGCGAACACGGCCTTGAATTCCGATACGGCGCTGAAAAAGAGCAGTATCGCGAACGGCTGGATTTTGAATTTTCCGTAATCGCTAATATGGGCTTTGTCGAATATTTTCTGATCGTTTGGGACTTTATCAAATACGCGCGCGACAACGGCATCCCCGTTGGGCCCGGACGCGGAAGCGCCGCCGGCAGCATTGTCGCGTACGCTCTTCGGATTACCGACATCGATCCGATCAAATACAATCTCATTTTCGAACGGTTTCTAAATCCCGAACGCGTCAGCATGCCGGATATCGACATCGACTTCTGCGATGAGCGGCGGGGCGAGGTCATCGACTACGTCATAGAAAAATACGGCACGGACAATGTCGCGCAGATCATCACCTTTGGTACGATGAAAGCGAAACTCGTGATCCGGGACGTAGGGCGCGCGATGGATCTCCCGCTCGACAAAGTCGACCGCATTGCCAAGCTTGTGCCGGATGATTTGAAAATGACGCTGGCGAAGGCGATTGAGAAGGAACCCAAACTCAAGCAGATGATCGCCGAGGACGAAAAAGTGGCGAAGCTCTTTGCGTACGGTATGATGTTGGAAGGCAAAAGCCGCCATGCCGGAACACATGCCGCCGGCGTTGTGATCACGAAAAAAGCTCTTGACGAATACGTACCATTGTTCAATTCCAAAAACGGCATCTCCACACAGTTTACGATGACGACAATTGAACATCTGGGTTTGCTCAAGATGGATTTTTTGGGCCTGCGCAACCTCTCTGTGATCGACGACGCCGTGCATATGGTTGAAAAAAATCACGGGATACAGATTGATTTTTCTTCGATGGAAATGATGGAAATGGACGATCCGGAAGCGTATCGGCTGATCGCGGCAGGGGATACGGACGGCGTCTTCCAGCTCGAAAATCCGGGCATGCGCGATTTTATGACGAAGATGCGTCCGAGAAATTTTGAAGATATCATCGTCGGCATCTCACTTTACCGCCCGGGTCCGATGGACAAGATACCGGATTATCTGAAAAACCGGGGCAATGCGCACGCCATCAAATATGATACGCCTCTGCTCGAGCCGATCCTAGGCGTCACTTACGGTGTGATGGTCTATCAGGAGCAGGTCATGCAGATCGTACGTGATTTGGCCGGCTATTCCTATGGGCGCAGCGATGAAGTGCGCCGCGCGATGAGCAAGAAGAAAGAAGCCATCATGCAGAAAGAGCGCGAGTACTTTGTGCACGGATTGGCGGACGAGCAAAACCCGGAGAAGAGTATTCCGGGCTGTGTCGCAAATGGAATCTCCGAAAAAACCGCGAACAAACTTTATGACGATATGATAGATTTTGCATCTTACGCATTCAACAAAAGTCATGCCGCTGCCTACGCGGTGATCGCGTATCGTACCGCCTGGCTGAAAGCGCATTACCCGGTCGAATTCATGGCGGCACTGATGACGAGTTTTATGGGAGGCGACGGTTCGAAGATCGCGCAGTATATCCGTAATTGCCAAGAGAAAAGTATCGAAGTATTGCCGCCCTGCGTCCTGAAAAGCGATAAGAAATTCTCGGTGGAGGATGGGAAGATTCGCATGGGCATGCGCAGCGTCAAGAGTGTGGGCGAGGGCGCGATCGATGCGATCGTCAGAGCACGGACGTACAAACCCCCTGCAAACATGCGCGATTTTGTAGATGGAATCGATGTCTCGGCGGTCAATTCCAAGGCCGTGGAGAGCCTTGTCTATGCTGGCGCTTTTGATTGTATCGAGCCGAATCGTGCTGTCGCACTCCAAAAATACAAGATTCTCATCGAGCAGGCAAAGAAAGAAAGAGGCAAGATTATTGAAGGACAGGTTTCCCTTTTTGGAGGTGATCTCGGGGATGCCGTTGCCGATGCGGTCAGCAATACCGGACAGAGTGTTTCAGAGATCACGGGGCCGGATTTTGAATCCTCACACAAACTCGCCTTGGAAAAGGACGTGCTGGGCATCTATTTTTCCGGCCATCCGCTGGATCGCTATCGTTGGATCATCGACGAGGTCGCCAATACAAACAGCGATGAGATCAACCATCCCGAAAATTATCCGGATCGCAAGATCGCTTCGGACAGTATTCTCATTGGACAGATCACGAACGAAAAAACGTTTTTCACGAAAAAAAAGAATGAGCAGATGGCCACGATCCTCCTTGAAGATTTTTATGGCACGGTGCAGGTCATCGTCTTCCCGCGGGCGTACGAAAAGTCAGGGGACGCTGTGCGCGAAGGCGAGATCGTCGTCGTACGCGGCAAGGAAAAACGCGAGCAGGGCGAGGCCGTCCGCATTGATGCCGGCAAGGTGACGCCGATCGACGTGGTGGAAGACTTCCTGTTAAAAAAGAATAAAGGGCAAGCGAGCTGATATTCTTAATCATATATTAATGTTATCTGTTATAGAAATGTTATAATATCGAATCATGGAAGATAGAGAAGAAACAAAGGACATCTCGGCGGAGCCGGCAGGGACGGCGCAACAAGAACAGACAAAGCCGGTGCAAGGCACGGAAAAAGAAGCGCCGGGTTCTGCAGAGGGCGAACGGCTTTCTTCCGCTTCATGGCGTATGCCTTCCGATGCGCGCGGGCGTGTCATCACGATCGTCGTACTTGCGCTCGTTCTTATGACGGTTTGGTTCATGCTCGATATTGTCATTGTGACCTTCGTGCTGACCTTCGTGTTTTACAACCTTCAAAAATATGCGATTCGCGGATTGAGACGGCAGCCAATTCAGATTTTCAAGAAGATTCCGGACAGCATCTTGCTGTTGCTTATTTACGTCGGGGTGCTTGCGATTCTTGTGGCTTTGGTTGTGCAAAATACACCGATGATCACGAAACAGATCACAGATATTGCGAGTTCGATTTCCAATTTTGATTTTGACAAATTGACAACGTCCTGGGATCCGAGTCTGCGGTGGTTGGTCACGCAGATCAATTTCGATTCAATCCTGGGTAGTATCGGTTCAGCCATCATGAGTTTCATGACGACAAGCCTAGGCCCGGCTGTGCTCAATTTTCTGATCGCCTTGCTGATTTCCTTCCTCTTGCTTTCCGAGAAAAATCGCATCCGTGCGATCGGAACGTCGATGGAAACCAGCCGGATCGCTTTCGTATACCGTTATATCAAACTCTTCTTCGTGAGTTTCTGCGACACCTTTGGCAAGGTCATGAAGGTTCAGGTCATCGTCGCTGCCATCAACTGCGCGGTGTCCATGACCTACCTCTCGATCGCGGGCTTTCCCTATATCATTGTGCTTGGCATCATGATTTTCATCCTCGGTCTGATCCCTGTTCTCGGCGTCTTTATTTCGATGGTGCCGTTGCTCATCATTGCCTTCAACGTCGGCGGCTTTGCCAAGATCATTGAAGTCGTCATCATGGTGGTGATCATTCACTGCATCGAAGCCTATTTCCTCAATCCCAGATTGATGAGCCGGCGCACCAGTCTGCCTGTCAGCATCGTATTCGTGGTACTGATCATCTCCGAGAAATACATCGGTGCCTGGGGCATGCTGATCGGAGTCCCGATCTTCATCTACCTCATGAATGTGCTCTCTGTCGATTACCGCAAAGCCATGGAGGCCGAGTCGATTCGGGAGGCCGCGAAAGCGGCCGAGAGGGCAGGCGAAAAAGCGGCTGCGAGACCAAAGAAAGAAAAGAAAAAGTAAACATATATCTTCCTCTCTGCGAATTTGAATTTTTTGCTGTCAACCACAAATAATTTTTTGCTTGCATGGCAGTGAAAGCAATGTTACAATATCAAGGCTGTCTTTCGAGAAACGCGCGAGACAGTTTTTAGATTGTAAATATTAGCGTGCTGGAAACCGGACGGAGGACGAGATGAGAGTCAAGGTCACCCTCGCTTGCACAGAGTGCAGCCAGAGGAATTACGACACAATGAAGAACAAGAAAAACGACCCTGAGCGGATCGAACTGCGGAAATACTGCAAGTTCTGCCGCAAGGAGACGTTGCACAAAGAAACCAAGTAAGGGGTTCTGAAATGGCAGACGGAAAGAAAAAATCCGGCAGCGGAAAGTCTCAGACACAAAACACAAAAGATGTGAAAGACGCGAAAGCAAAATCTGCGCTCGCGCGTAGTGTTGAGTCTTCCAAAAAGCAACGGGCGGCCGCGATCAAGGCCAAGCCAAAGAATGCACCGGTACAGCAGAAGCGCAAAAGTGCGTTGCTTGAGTATTTCAGGGGTGTGCGCACCGAAACGAAAAAGGTCGTGTGGCCGACACGTAAAGAGACCGTGTCATACACCGTTGTAGTGCTCATCGCCTGCGCATTTTTCGGATTGTTTTTGTGGGGCGTCGACTCCGGCTTCCTTGCGATCATCCGCGAAGTGTTCAACGTGAGCATGGGTTAGGGACGTCATGACCGAGAGCGATTCAAAGAAAGACAGCAGAAACGTCTTCGCGATCGATGCGGACGAAGATGTATATGACGAGACCGACAAGGACTCGCCGCGCTGGTATGTGATTCATACTTATTCGGGGCACGAAGCAAAGGTCAAGCAAAATATCGAAAAACTTGTGGCGAACAGCAGCGAAGAGAGCAAGCTGAAAGAAAAAGTCATCAAGGTCATTGTACCGGAAGAGGATTACGTAGAGGTGAAAGACGGTCAGCGCAAGCTGAAGACGCGCAAGACTTTCCCCGGCTATGTACTTGTTAAAATGAAGGTCGACAACGAGTCTTGGTATCTCGTGCGCAATACGCAGGGAGTCACCGGATTTGTCGGACACGGCGTTGAGCCCGTTGCCCTGACCAAAGAAGAAGTTCGCCGCATGGGCATCGAGAAGGTGTACATTGAACTGGATATCAGTGTCGGCGACAGCATCCAGGTCATTGACGGACCGTTTAAAGGCGTTACAGGCGTGGTGGAGGATGTCAATCTTGAGAGAGAGACACTCAAAGCACGCATTTCCATGTTCGGACGCGATACGTCCGTAGAGCTGGTATTCGACCAGGTTGAGCAGCTCTAGAAAATATTACGGAAAGGAGGTAAAGAGGCATGGCAAAAAAAATCGAAGGATATATCAAACTGCAAATTCCTGCCGGCAACGCCAACCCGTCGCCCCCCGTCGGTCCGGCACTCGGACAGAAGGGCGTCAACATCATGGACTTCTGCAAACAATTCAATGCGAAGACCCAGGATCAGGCCGGCACCATCATCCCCGTGGTCATCACGGTGTATGCGGACAGGTCTTTCAGTTTTATCACCAAGACACCGCCTGCAGCTGAAATGCTAAAGAAAGCTGCAAATCTTCAAAGCGGTTCGGGCGAACCAAACAGACGCAAAGTCGCCAAGGTCACTGCGGCTCAAATCGAAGAGATCGCAAAGGTAAAGATGGTCGACCTGAACGCATACTCCCTTGAAGGCGCCGCTGCAATGATCAGAGGCACCGCTCGGAGCATGGGGATCACGGTAGAAGACTGAGCGTGGGAGGCGTGCAGGGCGTATGGCCTAAGGCACGCCGCAATTACCACAAGGAGGTAAACAACAAATGCCGAAAAGAAGTAAAAAATACAAAGCGGCTCTTGCGCAATACGACAAGCAGACCTTGTTCGAAGCGCCGGAAGCCCTCGGACTCGTGGTGCAGACTGCGTCCGCAAAATTTGATGAGACGGTCGAAGTTCATTTGAAACTGGGCGTCGACGGCCGCCACGCGGATCAGCAGGTTCGTGGTGCCATCGTACTGCCGCACGGTACCGGTAAGACCTCGCGTGTACTCGTCTTTGCGAAAGGCCCGAAAGAGATCGAAGCCAAAGAAGCCGGCGCAGACTATGTAGGCGCTGAAGACATGGCCGAAAAGATCCAAAAAGAAGGTTGGTTTGATTTTGACGTAGTCGTCGCGACCCCGGATATGATGGGTGTTGTCGGTCGTCTCGGCAAACTGCTCGGCCCGAAAGGTCTCATGCCAAACCCGAAATCCGGCACGGTCACGATGGACATCACGAGAGCACTTGAGGACATCAAAGCCGGTAAAGTCGAGTATCGTCTCGACAAGACCAATATCATCCACTCCCCCATCGGCAAAGTGTCGTTCGGGACGGAAAAACTCGGCGACAATTTCAACGCTCTCGTTGAAGCCGTTGTCAAAGCAAAACCGGTCGCCGCGAAAGGCCAGTATCTCCGGAGCGTTACCGTCGCTTCGACGATGGGTCCCGGCGTGAAGGTGAACCCGGCCCGGTTGGGCAACTAATATTGTATTGACAACCTGTGGATCCCGGGTCGGCGCCCGGGATGACATAGGGAGTTGAGAACCGTAGACAGCGGGCGGCGCAAGCCTTAATCTCCCGCCGAGGCTCAAAGGAAAGTGATTTCCCCATGGCCTTTTCGTCTACACGAATCGGTCATTTTTTATGGCCAGCATAGGGGTACTTCTAAAAACTATGGCTGCACAGATTTGCCGTGAAGTCCGGCGCGATTCACAGGCAAAAAACGCAGCAATACTGGTGGTATTGCGAGGATATTTGCCGAAGAAGCGCGGTGGAATGCGCGGCAAAGATGTGTAGTCAGAGTTTTTAGAAGTGACCATAAGAGGAAAGGAGGATAGTATATGCCATCACAAGAACATCTCAAGCAAAAGCAAGCGACGATCGATGAAATATCGGATCGTTTGGGACGCGCCAGTTCAGTGGTCGTGATCGATTATATCGGCATCTCGGTCGAACAAGCTAACGCTATGCGCGGCAAGCTTCGTGATGCGGGCGTGGACTACAAGGTCTACAAGAATACGCTTGTAAAACGTGCGATCGAAGGCACGGACAATGCCGGGCTTGCGGAAAAGCTCGACGGGCCCAGTGCATTTGCCTTTGGTTACGACGACGCGACAGCGCCGGCGCGTGTGCTCGACGGCGTCATCAAGGAATTCAAGAAGATGGAATTCAAGGCCGGCATCATCGAAGGCGTGCTCTATGACGCCGAAGGAATCAAGCAGATCGCACAGATCCCGTCACGCGAGGTTTTGATCGGACGCTTCCTGGGAAGCATCCAGAGTCCGATCAGCAAATTGGTTCGTACATTCGCAGCCATCGCGGACGCGGACGGCTGCGAAGCACCGGCAGCAGAGACTGCTCCGGCGGAAGCTCCCGCAGAGGTAGTTCCGGCCGTGGAAGCTGCTCCGGCGGAAGAAACACCAGCCGTGGAAGAAGCAGTAACGGCGGAAGCCCCTGCTGAAGAAGCTGCTCCGTCGGAAACTCCAGTAGAAGAATCTCCGGCCGAAGAAGCGCCTGCAGCGGAAGAGGCAGCGCCCGAAGCCGAAGTCTCGCCCGTAGAAGATTAATTTAATAGAAAGGAACAAACCATGGATATTCAAAAAATTATTGATGAGATCAAGGGCGCAACCGTGCTGGAGATCAACGAGTTGGTCAAAGCTTGCGAAGAGGAATTCGGCGTTTCGGCAGCGGCTCCGGTCGCAGTAGCGGCAGCCGGCGCAGCAGCAGCGGAAGTCGAAGAGCAAACCGAATTCACCGTCGAACTCACTGAGATCGGTGCTGAGAAAGTCAAGGTCATCAAAGTCGTTCGCGAGATCACGGGTCTCGGCCTCAAAGAAGCGAAGGATTTGGTCGACAGCGCTCCGTCCGTCGTCAAAGAAGGCGTCGACAAAGCCGAAGGCGAAGCCATCGCCAAGCAGATCGAAGAAGTCGGAGGCAAAGCCACTCTCAAATAGGCAAGTATTTTTCACAGCACGCCGACGCTTTCCGACGGCGTGCTGTCTTTGTGCCAACTTGAAATTCCGACTGCGGAGGAGCGATGACAAAGAGAATTTTGTGTTTTGGAGATTCTAATACCTGGGGCGCAACCCCTACAGGGCAGCCGGTCTATGACAATTATGCCGTACGGTTTCCGTCTGAAGTCAGGTGGACAGGGCGCCTCCAGCAGCTTTTGAGCAGTGATTACCGCATTATTGAAGAGGGCCACAATGGGCGGACTACCGTATTTGCAGATCAACTGCAAATGGACAGGAATGGTATCGAGCATATTGATGTTTGTCTGGAAACGCACGAACCTTTAGATCTGGTCGTGGTCATGCTCGGAACAAACGACCTAAAACCAAGAACGGGCATAAGTGCATACAACAGTTCCATCGGGATCGGTATGATCATCAAAAAAATACTTCAGAATCCACGGGCACGCTATGGCGCCTTGCCCAAAATCCTCATCATATCTCCGATTGAGATCGCTGAAAACATAGAAGAACTCTCCTTTTCGAATGAATTCGGAGGCCGTATTGCGAGGACAGAATCTCTGAAATTTGCCGCTTTATTCGAAGAACAAGCACGTTATTTTGGTTGTTCATTTTTGGACGCGGCAAAAGTCGCCGGTCCAGGTGAAGATGGAATCCATCTGGATGAAAAAGGTCACGCCGCATTGGCAGATGCCGTTGCCGACAAAATACGGGAGATTCTATAGAATGATTCGCAGGCTGTCTTCCTTTACAATGCGATCCATGGGTCGAGTCCGTCTGGTTGATCCGGATTCAGCCCCTTGCTTATAGCGCTGTGATAAGCGAGCAACTGTGCAACCCCAAGAAGAGGAAGCGCAGAAACTGCTAGTGATAACTTGTACCCAAATACAATCTGTGCACGAATGCCTGAGATATCCTGCGGCAACTTTTCCGCGCTGTACACAATCACCTTCGTGCCACGTTCCAAGAGGCTTGAGATCAATGCTTCCTGATATTCAAAACCATCTTCATTTAACAATACAATCGCAAGCGTCTGCTCATTCATTAGAACAATCGGTCCATGCCGGATATCCAAAACGTGTTTGCATATCCCGGGTGTATAGGCGATCTCGGTGAAAGCCAACGAAGCTTCTTCCGCAACACCATTCGCTTCGGCGTCTGCAAGAACATATACGCTGTTAAAGCCCTCCTGCACGATCATTTTGAGTCCTGTTTCGATAGAATCCAGAAAGGCAGTGCCCTGTGCCGCAAGCACGTTGAGATCGTTCTTGATCTGATCGTTTCCGAAGGCGGAAACAAGAGCAAGAAGCGATCCTGCATACAGATTGGTTACAGAACGCGTCTGGCAGACGCTTTCGTCGAAAGCCCATGGAATCTCTATCGTCAGATCAGACAGGGCAGCCAATCTGGACGCTTTTGCGCAGATGACGGACAGTACGCTGACATCCGGATCAGTTTCCTTAATTTGCCTTACCACATTGATGATCTCATCCGTGGCACCAGAACGTGTTATTACAAAGAGAAGTGCCTGATCAAACAGGTGCGTATATGTATCCGGATGCAGCATCAAATCACCGGCGGGAATCGCCAACGCAGGCATGCCAAAGCTCAGACTCGCGCTGCTTGCAACGGATTTACTAACAGAATAGCTCGAGCCGCAACCTGTCACGACAATTCGTCTGAAAGATCCGGCGGAGAAGAAGTCGTTTAATTCAGCGGAACGGGATACTATATAGCTGATCGTATCGCGAAGTGCTGTATACTGACTACGGATCTCCGGGTAAGTATTATTGTTCATGTTGTAATAGTCCTTTCTTTACTTGTTCAACAGCAGCGGGCAAATATTTGAGGGTCGCCAAAAGTACGGCACCCGCACATGGTGATAGTTTTGGCGGCAGAAAAACTGCATCTATCTTTGACTCAATTTCTTTTTTCATTGGTTTCGTGATCAGATCTTCAATTTGAAAAAGCCCCCCAGAATAGGAAATCGGGATTGGCCCATCTGCAAAGTCGAGCAGTGAGGCAACGCTCACTACGATGCTCGTAAGTTCCTGGCACCGGGAGAGAACCTAGAGACAGCGCTAAAGGCGTATATTTTCGAAGGATAGAAATGGACAATCAGACGATACCCGGCTGATTTCTTAGGCAGCGCATGCAGGGTGCTGTCTTTTCATCCATCCACTGAGCCAAAAGCAGGAAGGCCAGAGAAATGCCGAACGGATACAGCTGCTGTTTCCACGGCGAGTCCTGCCTTGTAGCGCTTCACGTAGGAGGCGAAACCGGAGACGTCGTCGCTGTTTGGGTCGATACTGAGCAGATTGCTCCCTTTTGAAAAATCCACCATGGCCGAGCAAGCGGTCTACATGGACATACGTGGTAATTGTAAGAAAGCAATCCGCCGCAATCCGCTCCTCGATATTGGGCTCCATCGTCATGATATTTCGACGTCTTATAATCAGCCAAAAGTGCTAAAAAAGTATATATTTTGGCTGATTATAAATTTGAGATACGACATTTCGGATACGGCGCGGTATTTTTGACACCCGAGCCGCGCATTAAGATGTCGTTGGGCGCTATGAGTCCAGTTGAGTATCGGGAAAGCTTAGGTATTGCGGTCTGAGAAGTCCAAGAAATCGTCCGCACCCCCAGGGGTCAAAAAAGAACGCCGTATGCGGTTTTGGAGATTCCAATGGGAGGAAGCGGGATTACAGGTGCCGAACGGATACAGCCGCTGTTTCCACGGCGAGTCCTGCCTTGTAGCGCTTCACATAGGAGGCGAAACCGGAGACATCGTCGCTGTTCGGTTCGATGCTGCGAAGATTGCTCCCTGCGAATACTTTTTCGTCCAGATAGTGCTCCAGTGTTTCTTCCCCTTCTTTGCGACTCATGTAAGCGGCAAGCAGGGCGACGCCCCAGGGGCCGCCTTCGCCTGCCGTGTCCATCACGCCCACGGGCACATTCATCGCAGCCGCCATCAGCCGTTGTCCCACGACTTCGGTTTTGAAAAATCCGCCATGGCCGAGCAAGCGGTCTACATGGACATGCTCGGCTTCAAACAGAATATCCATGCCGATTCGGAGGGTGCTCATCGCCGAATACAGATGAGAACGCATGAAATTCGCCAGAGTGAACCGGCTTTCCTGCGCGTGTAAAAAGAGGGGATAGCCTTCTTCCAAATGGGTGATGGGCTCTCCGGAATGGTAATTGTAAGAGAGCAATCCGCCGCAATCCGCATCGCCTTTCAGGGCAATGCCGTAAAGCGTATCATAGAGCGCCGATTTCGGGATTTCCAGACCCCACAGTTTCGCCGCTTCCCCAAAGACGGAAACCCATGCATCGAGATCCGTCGTACAGTTGTTGCAGTGCACCATTGCCACGGGCCTCCCGGATGGGGTCGTGACCATGTCGATCTCCGGATAGACTTTAGAAAGGGCCTGCTCCATGACGATCATGGCAAATACGGAAGTCCCCGCGGAAATATTGCCCGTATGTTCCGCAACGCTGTTTGTTGCCGCCATACCGGTACCGGCATCCCCTTCCGGAGGGCAGAGAGGAATCCCTGCTTCAAGCTGACCGCTGGGGTCGATGAGAAGTGCGCCTTCTTCGGTGAGTGTCCCGGCGGCGGCTCCGGCGGTCAATACTTCGGGCAGAATGTCATCTATTTTCCAGGAGAAACCATGCTTTGCCGTCACTTCGTCAAATTTGATTTTCATGTCGGCGTCGAAGTCTCCCGTCCCGCTGTCGATCGGGAACATGCCGGAGGCCTCTCCGACGCCTACCACCTTCTTTCCGGTCAGTTTCCAATGAACATAGCCGGCCAGTGTGGTAATAAAACGGACGTCCGGAACATGTTTCTCCTCGTTTAATATGGCCTGATACAGATGGGCGATACTCCAGCGCTGAGGGATATTAAATCCAAGCAGCCCTGTCAGGGATTCCGCAGCCTCCCCTGTAGTCGTATTGCGCCAGGTGCGGAACGGGGACAGTTGTTCTCCGTTTTCGTCAAAGGGCAGATAGCCGTGCATCATGCCGGAAAAACCAATGGCGGCAAAGGAATGTAGCTTCTCGCCGTACTGCGCCTCGACATTTCGGGCCAGATCCCGGTAGCAGTCCTGAATACCGCTCCAGGTATCTGCTGTGGAATAGGTCCAGAACCCGTCCTCGTGACGGTTTTCCCATGCGAAGCTTCCGGAAGCGATCGGGCTATGATCCTCGTCGATCAATACCCCTTTGATGCGTGTGGAACCCAGTTCGATCCCGAGGATCGCCTTTCCGCTCGCAATCGCTGTCTTGATGTCGTCTCTGTGATCGATGCCCATAAATCTAACCTCCCGATTGCTTGATGAATTCCTTGTGAAGTATCATATTCCGAATGGCGGCGAATGTCCACAGAAAAAAATCAAAGGAAATATGTATCTTTTTGCATGTAAAAAACAATAATAACTTTATGCTGATTTTCTCATATTATACTTGCAAATGTCTCTGGTAGGTATTATATTTGCAGACAGTTAAAGCTTTTGCAGTGGAATACACCAATATTTTACGATACTGATCTGTAAATATGTATTAAGTCGTTGTTCAAAAAGAATATAAATTTTTGTCAAGTGTATCGACAGGTGTATCGACGGAAGAGCTAAAAGAAAGAAAGAAAAGAAGAGTTAAAGAAAAGGAGAAGAAAATGAAGACAAAGACAAAGAAACTGACTATTGTATGGGCGCTGCTGTTGATTCTATCATTGGTACTCGCCGGATGCGGCAGCAAAGATGCAGGATCTGCGGCCGGAGGCGGTAGTGACGCCGGTGCAAGTGCAAGTGCAGGTGCGAGTTCCGATTCTGCGGCGGAAGATACCTACAAGATCGCCTACATCAGTAAGATGCTGACGAATCCTTGGTTTGTGGCCGAAGACAACGGATTGCGGGATAAAGCCGCAGAGTTGGGTGTTGAGTATTTCTCAATTGACGCCAATCTTGACGATGAAGCCTGCGATGCCGCAATCGACAATGCGATCGCACAAGACATCGACGCCCTTGCCATTACGATCACCAACCAGGGGAACGGTCCCGCATTGGCACAAAAATGTGCGGACGCCGGTATCGCCCTGATCACGCTCGATGACAATATCGTCGACCAGGACGGCAAAGACGTCCCGCATGTCGGACTCCCGACAAAGGACGTCGGTGTACTCGGCGGAGAAAAGCTTGCCGAATATGCCAACGCACGTGATTTCTTTGCGGAAGGGAATGTGGTCGGCATCCTTCAGATTGACGCCCCGGACATCACGGTGCTGCGGCCGAGAATCGACGGATATGAAGAAGCACTGCGTGCGAATACGCCTGCGACGGATGAGAACTTCATTTATGTCGAAACATCCGAATGTATGCTGGAAGATTCTCTTGTTGCCGCACATGCCGCCGTACAGGCGCATCCCGAAGTGACGCATTGGATTGTTGGAGCAGTGAATGACGACTCGGCGATCGCGGCAGTCAAGACATTTGAAGAAGCCGGTATTGATGAAGATCATTATCTTGCCTGTGGACTTGGCGGATACAGCATGTCCGTTGACGAATGGGAAAAAGGGAATGACTCCTATATGGCGATCATCCTCAACCCATATGGCGAAGGTCAGGCGGCCATGGAACATCTCTACAATTTCCTGAAAAGCGGCACACCGCTGCCTCCGCTGACGCTCATCAACGGAACGGTTGCGACGCTTGACAACTGGGAAACGCTGGTAGACCCGAACAATCTCTAAGAATAGATCCGCGCATAAGGCGGATGGATTCTGTCAATCCGCCTTATGTTTGAGAGGAGCACAATATGGATGAATATGCCTTGAAATGTGAAAATATTTCAAAATCATTTCCTGGTGTGCAGGCCTTGGACAATGTGGGTTTTGATTTGAAAAAAGGCGAAGTACACGCATTGTGCGGGGAAAACGGTGCCGGAAAATCCACTCTGATCAAAATTGTCACCGGTCTTTACCAAAAGGACTCGGGCGACATTATTTACGAAGGCAGCAAAATCAATTACAAAAGCACCATTGAATGTCGCAAAAATGGAATTGCACTGATTCCGCAGGAACTGCAGTTGGCGGAAACCTTAACGGTAGCGGAAAACGTGTTTATGACAGATTTTCCGCGCAAAGGGATCATTGTCGACTGGAAGGTCATGATGAAAAAGACAAGAGCGCTTCAGGAGCGACTGGGAGCGGCGGCGTTGACCTTCCAGCCGCAGGATCTTGTCAGCAAACTGAGCATGGGGCAGCGTCAGTTGGTCGAAATCATGAAGGCGATTTCAACCGGAGTCAAACTCATCGCATTTGACGAACCTACCAGTTCTCTATCGGATGAAGAGACCAGAGAAATGTTCCGGTTGATTCAGGAACTCACAAATCAGGGGATTTCGATTATCTACGTTAGTCATAGACTGGCGGAGATTTTTAAGATCGCGGATCGCGTCACGGTATTCAAAGACGGAAAGCTGATTGGCACAAAAGCCATTGCTGAAACAAATCCGCAGGAATTGATTTCCATGATGGTTGGGCGGGATATGAATCTTTACCAGAAATCACACGATGGCATTGTCGGCGAGACCTTGCTGGAAGCAAAAAATCTGACCAGGGGCAGCAAAGTGAAAAACGTGTCCTTCACCTTAAAGCAAGGGGAAGTCCTTGGCATGTTCGGAATCGTTGGTTCGGGAAGAACCGAAACCGTTCGCCTGCTATTTGGTCTTGATCGTATGGATAGTGGCGAAGTCATCATGCACGGAAAAAAACTGAATATCAAAAGCCCCCGGGACGCGGTTCGGGAAAAGATCGGATTGATTACCGAAGACAGGCGGGGAGAGGGACTATCGCTTGTGATGTCGGTGGCACAAAATATCACAATGCCGTATTTCTCGAAATTCAGAAAGCATGGCGTACTGGATCTAAAAGAAGAAGCAAAGACCGCCGGCAAGATGGTAGAAATCCTCAATATCAAGACCCCTGGTTTGAAGACGAGGGTCGAGACCCTGTCGGGCGGCAATCAGCAGAAGATCGTCATATCGAAATGGCTGGGTGCCGACTCGGAGATTCTGATTTTTGACGAACCTACCCGCGGAATCGACGTAGGGGCAAAGGCAGAAATTCACAAATTGATGGACAATCTAAGCAAGGAAGGCAGAGGCATCATCATGATCTCCTCGGAACTTCCCGAAATACTCTCGATGTCCGACAGGATACTGGTATTTAGAGACGGTGAGATCAAAGCCGAACTCGAAAATACGGAGAGCCTTACCGAGGAAGATGTTCTAAGCTATTCGATAAAAACACGATAGGGAGATTTTCGTATGGAAACGCAACCAACATTGAATCAAAAGAAAGGGTTTCGGCTCAATTACACCACATTGAACTGGGGCATGCTGCTTGTCATGCTGATCATTGAGGTAATCGTATTTTCGAACTTGACGCCGTATTTTCTGCATCTGAACAATTTGCTTCCTGTAGGGCGGGAAATTGCGACGCTGGGCATCGTGGCGATCGGGCAGACGATGTGTATCCTTACCGGCGGATTCGATCTTTCTGTCGGTGGTGTCGCCGCGATTTCGGGTGTTGTCGCAGGCGTTATGTGCTCGCCGAAAATGCTGGATCTGCCTTTCGTTGTCGGTTTCCCTATTGCCATTGCCGTGGCTCTTGCCGTCGGAATGACCAACGGATTCCTGATCACAAAAGTGAAGATCAATCCATTCATCACAACGATGGCGATGAATTTCATACTTGGAGGTGCTGTGATTCTCATCACAAAGCAGCCGATCACCATCAACAAACCTGATTTTAAGTTCCTTGGCGCTACGACATTCGGGGATATAAAATTCCCCCTACCAATCATCATTTTGGTTGGTCTCTATCTGCTATTCTTTTTTATTCTGAAATATACGGTATTTGGCCGAAAGCTTTATTGCACCGGCGGCAACAGCGAAGCGGCCAAGGTTGCGGGTATCAGCGTAGAAAAAACCATATTCTTCACGTATACATTCAGTTCGTTACTAGCCGGGTTTGCGGGGATTATGTTGGCGTCACGAATCGCCACGGCAAATCCGGGAATCGGTTCTTCCTATGCCCTGGAGTCGATCGCGGCAACGGTACTCGGCGGTACGGCGTTATCGGGGGGCGAAGGGAACATTTGGGGTGCTTTCCTCGGCGTCTTTGTCACTGGTTTGTTGTCCAATGGGCTGATTATGATCGGAGCTCCGCAGGCATGGCGCGATATCGCGACAGGGCTGGTTCTGATTCTGGCCATCATACTGCAGCTTAGTTCAAAAAAATCGCGCAGACTCGCAGGCTGACGGCATACAAAACTACAACACAGGAGAGCGGAAATGAATTCAAGAGAAAGGGTGAGAAACGCGCTTGCGCACAGACAGCCTGATTGTACGCCACTGGATTTTGGCGGTTGCGGGCAGACGGGTATCAATGCGAGTACGCTGTACAAATTGAGGAAAGCCTATGGGTTGGAGGAGCATCCTATTCGCGTCATCGAGCCGTTTCAGATGCTCGGCGAAATCGAAATGGATCTGCTTGAAAAAGTCGGCGGCGATGTCGTGCCGCTGCTCAATCCGGGTACGATGTTTGGTACGTCGAACCGCCTCACAAAGCTTTGGCATATGCCGGACAGCACACCTGTCTATATGTCGGACAATTTTGAGTACGACGAGCGGGAGGATGGCACAATATTCGCCTATCCGCAGGGCAACCGAAGTGTCGCTCCGAGCATGCAGATGCCCGCCGGCGGCTCCTTTTTTGACTGTATCCAGCGGGCACCCGCCGTCGATGAAGACCATCTTACGCCGCTGGAAGATTTCAAGGATCAATACACTGTGCACACGGAAGAGACCTGCAGGTATTGGGAGGAAAACTCCAGAAAGCTCTTTGAGGAAACGGAATATTCGATTCTCGGGGTGGTCGGCGGCATGGGGCTTGGAGATGCCGGAGAGATGCCGGGTGAGTTTTTGCTTGCTCCAAAGGGCATCCGCAGAATGGATGAATGGCTTATGGCCCATTATCTTCATCCTGAATACATCAAAGCCGTATTCGGGCTGCAGACGGAAATCGCGCTGAAAAATCTCGAACTCTATCGGCAGGCCACGGGCGATCGCGTAGACACGATCTGGCTTTCCGGTACGGATTTCGGAACACAGAACAGCTTGTTTTTCAACAAACAGATCTTCATCGACCTTTACAAGCCCTTCTACAAAAAGGTCAACGACTGGGTGCATACCCATACGAAGTGGAAGACCTTTTTCCATACCTGCGGTGCCATTTATGATTTGATCCCCGAACTCATCGACTGCGGTATGGATATTATGAATCCGGTACAGACGTCCTGCCATGGGATGGAGCCGGAAAGGCTGAAAGAGGAGTTTGGGGATAAAGTCATCTTCTGGGGCGGCGGTGTGAACACGCAGCAGACGCTTCCGGTTGGTACGCCGAAGGAAGTCTACGACGAGGTGACCAAAAGGCTTGAGATCTTCTCTCCCGGCGGCGGATTTGTTTTTGCAACGGTTCACAATGTCGTGTCCGGCGTTCCGCCGGAAAATTTGCTTGCGCTGTTTGAAGCGATACACGATTTCAGAAAAGGACAGATTTCCAAAGTATGAAGGGATCCATCCGAATTTGAAACATAGGAGGTTTTGAAGATGTTATCAAAAGAAAGAGTCAAGACTGCGTTTTCGCGCAAAGAGCCGGATCGGGTGCCGATCACAGCGGAATTTGTTCCGGAGGTCCAGGAGAAACTGCTCGCGCATTTTGGCTCGAAGGACGGCTATGAGATGGCAGTCGCGCTTGGCTGCGACGTTCTGTTTTCAAGCGCGGGCATCGGCACTTCTTATTACGGCGAAGGAGAAGAGTATGTTTGTCCCTGGGGCGCAACATGGAAGTATTTTGAGAATGAGTTTGGGAGATATACGGAGATCGTGGATCGCCCTCTTGAAAACGATGAGGACGGACGCAAACTGGAAGCCTACCGGATTCCGGATCCGGAAGCAGAATCGGTCTACCTGCCTGCAAGGGATTTGGTCAGCCGATACGGGGATACACATTTCATTTGCGGATCGATTCCCTGCTCCATCTTTGAAGCGTCCTGGTATCTGCACGGATTGGAGGATACGATTGTCGATATGCTTGTAAATCCGGACTACGCGAACAGTCTGTTTGACAAGATGATGCAATTTCCGCTTCGTGCCGGTCTGAAGCTGATTGACGAGAAGGTAGATATGCTCTGGCTCGGGGATGATGTTGGGATGCAGCAGAAAATGTTCATGGCACCTGAAACATGGCGTGAATTCTTGAAGCCAAGAATGGCCGCACTCATCAAAGCTTTCAAAGGCAAAAATCCCGAAATCATCGTTGCCTATCACAGTTGCGGCTATATCGTGCCCATCATTGAGGATCTCATTGAAATCGGACTTGACGTCCTCAATCCGGTTCAGCCTCACGCGATGGATGCGTTGGAACTCAAGAAAAAATTCGGGGACAGACTGAGTTTCTGGGGTGCGATCGACATCCAGAATACGCTCCCCAGAGGGTCGAGGCGGGACATCCGCAATGAAGTTGCTCTGCGTATGAGGACGATCGGGAAAGGCGGCGGCTATCTCATGGCACCCGCGCACAATGTCCAAGCAGATACAAGTGTCCAAAATATCCTGGATCTTTTTGAAGCGGCGCGGGAATTGGGTATGTATTGATGGAGACAAAAGACAAAACCCATCTGAACGATTTGGCGAAAAAGTGGATGGGGTTTGCGGCGGATCCTGTGATGCAGACGCGCAAGGAAGACTGGAAAGCCTTACATTCGCTGCGCGGAAGGCGTCCGATGACTCTGATCGAAACCGGCTATATCCGCGATTTTGTCCGGGAAGACGAACTGCTCTGTACGGACGCCTATGCCCGCAATGTCGAACGCTTCATGCTGGACAAGATCATTCATGCGGAGGAGGTCGGTGACGACATCGTCCTGGAGCCGTATTTCAGGATTGGCTGGCAGATGGAGCAGCCGTCCTACGGGGTGGATGTCACGATGGAATCACGGGATCTGGCCTATGTATTCAATCATTCCATCAAGGATCCTGCAGATCTTTCCAAGCTGCTGCAACGGGAATTTTCGGTGAACAGGAAAAAGTCTTTGCAGCAGAAAGCATTGCTGGAGGATGTTTTCGGAGGTATTCTGCCTGTGAAATTGGGAGGTTACAGTTTCATGGACACAGAGGAAGGAATTTTTGACTGGGTTGGAGATTATTTTTTCGGGCTCACCTGGCAGCTGCATCGGTTCATTGGCATGGATAAGATGCTCTACTGGTATTATGACCATCCGGAAGCGATGCATGCGGCGATGCAGTATGTCGTTGACGACAGGCTGCGCATGTTCCGGACGCTTGAGGAAGGCGGCTGCCTCGTACCGAATACGGACAACCAGATGGCAGGGCCTGCTTTCTACGGGTATTGCGACGATCTTCCGTCGGGGGACGACGCGGTTCCTTTGAAAAGTCTTTGGGCATGGTGTGAATCACAGGAAAGTACGAACATTTCACCGGAAATGTATGCCGAATTTGTATTGCCGTACCTTGCACAGCTTGCCGGGAAGTTCGGGTTGATCTATTATGGATGCTGCGAAACGGTTCACAGCAACCTGGAAATGATCGGTCAGAAAATCCACAATGTCCGAGCGGTTTCTGTGTCCAAATGGAACGACCTGGACCGGGCCGGGGAGTTGATCGGTGGCCGTTATGTTTATTCACGGAAACCCGCTCCATCCCCCATGTCAGGGAAGAAGCCCGACTGGCCGGCACTTGAGAAAGACATTGCGGACACAAAGCGTGCGGCGCGCAATTCAAATCTGGAATTTCTGTTCCGGGATTTGTATGATATCGATGGGGACAGGGGCCGGCTGAATCAGTGGGTGCGCCTCATGCAAAAAGAATTCAATATGTAAGCAGAGACAGAGGAAGATATGGCTTCGGACTACAAATACAATGTCATCAAGATATGGATCGAGGGTAAAATCAAAAGCGGTCACTATAAAACCGGGGATCGATTGCCGTCCGAACAGGCGCTCTGCAACAAATTTAACTTCAGCAGACAGACAGTACGCAATGCCATCATAAAACTCACGGAAGCCGGCGTTGTCAGGAGTGTGCAGGGCAGCGGCACCTATGTTGCGGATTCACAGAATATATTGAGAGAAAAGAGAGTCGGCGTCATCTTCAGCTATATGCAGGACTATATTTTCCCCTCCATCCTGCGGGGCGTTGAATCCGGACTGATGAAAGCGGGCTATGGGATTGAATTTGGCATTACCGGCAACAGTATCGAAAAGGAACGACAGATATTGGAGAGGATGCTCACATCCAACCTGAGCGGTTTCATCGTGGAAGGCTCCTGCTCCGCGTTGCCAAACCCGAATATTGAAATCTATCGCAGATTGAAAAAAATGGGAATTCCGGTTGTGTTCATTCACAATTATTACGAAGAACATCTCTTTCCGAGCATTATGACCCGTGATGCAGAATGTACAAAATTACTGACGGAGGTGCTGATTGACGAAGGACATACAAAGATAGCGGGGCTGTTCAAGATAGATGATTTTCAGGGACGCAGCCGCCTCGGCGGGTATCTGGAGGCTCTTTATGATGCGGATATTCCCGTCGAGGAAAAAGACATTTTCTACTACACAACGCGGACGGCGGATATCACGCGGATTCCCGGACTGATGGATACGTTCACGGGTTCTGATCCTTGTACGGCGATCGTTTGCTACAACGATCAGGTGGCACGAATTCTCTACGGTCTGTTCCTGAACACAGGTTTAAAGGTGCCGGATGACGTCTCTATGACCGGATTCGACAACGTTTTCGAGACGATGCTTGACGGCGTACGGCTTACGACGATCAAACACCCGAAAGGGGAATTGGGGAAGAGGGCCGTTCAATGTCTCCTGGAGATGATCGAAAAGGGAGTAGACTGTATTCCTGCGAATCCCAACTATATGGATTCGGAAATGGCAGTCGGAAATTCGATTGGCAAGGCACCTCATCAGGCGGAGATCGCATAGAAAATAAGGAAAAGGAAAGACAAAATGAAAAAAAATCTGAAGGAAAATCAATTCTGGTTTGTGGCCGGATCGCAAAATATGTACGGACCCGAGGTGCTTGTGGCAGTATCGGAACATGCTGCCGAGATGGTAGAAGTGCTGAACAAAGCACCTTCCATTCCCGGCGAAGTGATCTACAAGGCAACCGCAAAAACAAATGAAGAGATCAAAGACCTCATCAAAGAAGCGAATTATGAGGATCGCTGTACAGGCGTCATTGTCTGGATGCATACGTTTTCGCCGTCAAAGATGTGGATCAATGGTCTGGCGCTGTTGCAAAAGCCCTACCTGCACCTGCATACCCAGTACAATCGCAATATCCCGGGCGGGATTGATATGGACTTCATGAATCTGAATCAGGCGGCACACGGCGACCGGGAGCATGGATTCATCACTGCGCGGTTGCGGCTGCCCCGCAAAATCGTGGTCGGATACTGGCAAGACGATGCGGTACAGGAGAAAATCGGCAGTTGGATGCGCTCCGCCATTGGGGCTTCTGTCAGCCGCAACCTCAAGGTGGTTCGCTTCGGAGACAATATGCGTCATGTTGCCGTCACAGAAGGCGACAAGGTCGAGGCTCAGATCAAACTTGGCTGGCAGGTCAATACGCAAGCGGTCGGGGCGTTGGTCAGCGAAATGGATGCGGTCACGGATACAGAAATTGACGCTCTGATGGATGAATACAGAGAAAACTACAGTTTTGCCACGGACGATACCAGCGCTGTCCGGATTCAGGCACGTGAGGAAATCGCGATCAGGCGCGTGTTGGAACGCGAAGGAGCGAGTGCCTTTACCAATACTTTCGAAGACCTCACGGGCATGAAGCAGCTGCCCGGACTTGCAAGCCAACGCCTTTTGGAACAAGGTTACGGATACGGCGGGGAGGGCGATTGGAAGGTGTCCGCCATGACGCATATCATTAAGGAAATGACGCAGGGGATGCCCGGCGGCACAGGGTTTATGGAAGACTACACGTATGATCTGGAACCCGGAAATGAGATGTCGCTTGGCGCCCATATGCTGGAAGTCTGTCCGACGCTTGCGGCGGACAAACCACGTATTGAAGTCCACCCGCTTGGCATCGGCGGCAAAGAACCGCCGGCGCGGCTCGTCTTTGAAGGAAAAGCAGGGAAAGCGATTCTGGCGTCGATCATCGATATGGGAGGACGTCTGCGTCTCATCGTGCATGATGTGGAGGCGGTCAAGCCGATTTTCGAAATGCCGGATCTCCCTGTCGCAAGGGTAATGTGGAAAGCGACGCCGGATCTGCTCACGGGTTCGCACGCATGGATCCTTTGCGGCGGCGCACATCACGCAGTGTTCAGCTATGATGCGACTGCGGAGATGTTGGAGGACTGGGCGGAAATCATGGACGTCGAGTTTGTGCACATCCACAAAGACACAACGATCGAAGGTCTGAAACAACAGCTCTTCCTTTCAGATATCGCATGGAAACTGAGATAGAGGGAGGGCGTCCGATGCCAAAAGAGCTGAAACAGCGCGTACTGGAAGCCAATATCGCTTTACCGCGTCACGGTTTGGTGACTTTTACCTGGGGCAATGTCTCCGAAATCGACAGGGAACGCGGCCTCGTGGCCATCAAGCCATCCGGCGTGGAATATGACACTCTCACGGCGGAAGATATGGTTGTCGTAAATCTTGATGGGAAGAGGGAAGAGGGGCGTCTCCAGCCTTCCTCTGATACGCCAACGCATCTTGCGCTCTACAAAGCTTTCCCAAAAGTCGGAGGAATCGTCCATACGCACAGCAGATGGGCGACGATTTTTGCGCAGTCCGGCAGGGACATCCCTGCATTTGGAACGACACATGCGGATTATTTCTACGGGGATATCCCGTGCACACGCGAACTGACCCCTGAGGAAATCGCCGGCGAGTACGAAAAAAATACCGGTTTGGTGATCGCAGAGCGGTTCCGGGGACTTTCACCGGACGAAATCTCCGCTGTACTCGTGCATAGCCACGGGCCCTTTGTCTGGGGGGAAAACGCGGCGGATGCCGTTCACAATGCCGTTGTCCTGGAGGAAACCGCTATGATGGCCTGGCACAATCTGCTGCTTTCGCCCGAAATACAGCCGATGAAAAAAGAACTTTTGGATAAGCATTTTCTGCGCAAGCACGGCGAAAATGCATATTACGGACAATAATATCTGTATCATAATACATGGATAAGAGAGGCAAATATTAAATGAATGGAAGAGAACGTGTTCATACCGCGCTTTCCTACAAGCGTCCTGATCGTACGCCCACGGATATACAGGCGGTACCCGAAATATGGGACTTGCTTTTCCGACATTTTGGCACGGACAGTATGAAATCGGTGATGGAGTCTATGCAGATCGACTGTGCATGGGTCGATCCCGAGGTGCTGAGACTTCCGGACAAAATAGATGACGAAGGTCTGATCATCGGATGGGGGGGCAGCCGGTGCAAACTCGTGGGAAACAGTTTTGGAGAGTATCTTGAGGTGGTGCGGTATGCAACGGATGGATGCAATACCCCGGCCGAGATAGATGCGAATCTGGAACTCCCCGATTTGTCCGACATGGATTTTTCCCCGGTTACGGAGGCATGCCGGACGTTTGACGACTATTTTCTGATCGGCGGATTTGCCAGTTCCTTTTATTACCCGACGCTGGTGCGGCGCATGGAAGACATCTTGATGGACATGGTTTTGAATCCGCAGCTCATCCATCATCTGATCCGGCGCTGCTTTGATTGGCATATGGAGTATCATGAAAAACTGCTGAAAGCAGCGGACGGGCGTTTGGATGCGATGCAGATGGCGGATGATTTTTCCACACAGCTGAATCTGATCATGAGCATCGATATGTTCCGAGAATTCTACAAGAAACCGCTGGAAGCCTACATAGACCTGGCAAAGTCCTATGGTGCGATCCCCTATATGCATTGCTGCGGTTCCGCCTATCCTCTGATCAATGAACTGATTGATATGGGGATTCGAATTTTGGATCCGGTACAGACGTCGGCGCGCGATATGAGTCCGGAAAAGCTGAAGACCGAATTCGCAGGTCGAATCACGTTCCACGGTGGCGGCGAAACCCAGGATATTTTGCCTCATGGTACACCGGAAGAAGTTCGGGAAAATGCAAGATTGCTTTCGCGGATCTTGGGCGGGAACGGAGGATACATCATGGAACCCAGTCATCAAATACAGGCGGATGTACCTTTGGAAAACGTTCTTGCATTTTACGAGATCGAAAACCGATACGCCTAGGATGTAGGCAATCCCGGAGGTGGATATGAATCCTTTCAGTGTGTATACCCTGACAAACAAAAACGGTATGGAGGTGACGCTCACGGATCTCGGCGCTACGGTCATGGACATCCGTATCCCGGGCTCAGATCTTCGGGGCGAGGCACGCAGTGTCGTGCTCGGCTACCCTGCTCCCGAGGATTATTTGGAGGGTCAGTACTATTTCGGGGCCATGGTCGGCCGGTACGCCAACCGAATCAAGGGCGGTGTTTTTGAACTTGACGGCGTGTCCGTGCAAATGGAGCAAAACGAATTTCCGAATACGCTTCACGGCGGATTCGATCTGTACTCCAAACGCATTTGGGCCGTCAGCAGGTTTTCGGCCGAAGAAGGCGCCGTCACATTTCATCTTGAAAGTCCGGACGGTGATCAGGGTCTGCCGGGCCGCGCCCGCATTGATGTGAGCTATCGATTGACCGACAGCAACCGGCTGGTCATTCACTATCAGGCTGTCTCGGACAAAACCACGGTGTTCAATTTGACAAATCACAGCTATTTCAACCTGAACGGCAGCGATGCGGAGTCTGCGGCAGATCATGACCTCCGGATGTTCTGTGAAAAATACACGCCGACTGACGCGGAGCTGATTCCGACCGGCGAGATCCTCTCCGTGACCGGCACACAGCTGGATTTCAATGCGGGAAAGAAAATCGGAAGTGACTTTGTCTATGACCACAATTACGTTATTACAGCGCCGTCTCTCACCGAGCCGTTTGCGGTTCTTCATTCAGAAAAAACAGGCATCACACTCCGGGCTTATACAGACCTGCCCGCTGTGCAGGTTTATACCGGAAACCGAGGCGTCTGTCTCGAAACACAATTCTTTCCGGACAGTCCAAATCATCCAAATTTTCCAAGCACGGTATTTCAGGCAGGGCAGATCTTCGATCGCACCACCATTTATGAGTTTCTGTTTTAGCCGATCACATTTCCGTTGAGGAGATCAAAGAAATGCCCAAATCAATTTCAGAACGCATCGCTTATGTAAAAGATCGTTTCGGGTCTGCTTTCCCGGAACCCGGCGGAGGGTCGCTGCAGTTTATCAGTTCTCCCGGGCGCATCGAAATCCTTGGCAATCATACCGACCACCAGCATGGCTTGGTGATCACCTCCGCTGTCAATCTCGACAAATTGGGGGCTGTGCGCAAAAACAGCAAAAACGAAATCCGTCTGTGCACCGAAGGGTATCCGCCCAATAAGATCGATCTGGCAGGGATCAAAGTGATCGAGACGGAATACAATTCTTCCGAGGCGCTGATTCGGGGCGTCGTTCATGGTTTTCAGCTGAGAGGATATGAAGTGGGCGGGTTTGACGCCTACCTGATCTCCGATGTGCTGAACGGTTCGGGCTTGTCATCTTCCGCTTCTTTTGAAGTCTGGGTCGCCGCGGCGATCAACACGCTGTTTTGCGGCGGCGAGGTGGCTCCGGTGGAAATCGCGAAGATATGTCAGTATGCGGAAAATGTCTTTTTTGGAAAGCCAAGCGGCTTGCAGGATCAGCTGGCCTGTGCGGTCGGCGGTATTCTTTTCATCGATTTTGAAGATACAGAAAATCCGCAGATCGAGAAATTCGATGCGGATTTTTCCGGGTATGACATCTGTATCATCGACTCCGGCGGCGATCATGCCAACCTGACCGACCAGTATGCGGCGATTCCGGAAGAACTCGGCGAAATCTCCGGGTACTTCGGAAAGCAGTGGCTGCGGGAGGTCGATAAAGAGGCAGTGCTCAAAGCCGTTCCTGCGCTTCGTAAAAATTTCGGCGACCGCGCCGTGCTCAGGGCGCTGCATATTTTCGCGGAAAACGAACGCGTACTGACTGCGCGGGAAGCGCTGTCAAAGAATAAAGTTGACGCGTTTTTGCAAATGGTCAAGGCCTCCGGCAGATCTTCGTTCATGTATCTGCAAAATGTATCGATCGCCGGAGAAGTCAAAGACCAGCCGCTTGCGATTGTCCTCGCGCTCTGTGAAGAACTGCTCGGGGGAGAGGGCGCTTATCGTATTCAGGGCGGTGGCTTTGCAGGTACGGTCGAGGTCTTTGTGACCAAGAACCGAATTGCTGATTTTATCACGGACGTCGAGCAGGCGATCGGGAAAGGTTGTTGTCATGTTCTGTCCATACGGACAAACGGAGCCATGCTGATTTCATAGGGTCAACTTGTAAAGGAGATCGAAAGATGATTGCTGCACAGAGCATGTTTCAATCGATTTTTGCACCGTCAGAACAAACGCAAGATCATTGTTATTGCAAAATCCCTACGCCAATCATAAAAACATCGTCATATAGATTGGCAGATGAATGATACCGTCTTTCATCATTACATCCTTGGTGTAGAGGATATATGAATTTGACAGCTTTGATGAAAACTTCTTTTTGAATTTATCCAAAGAGGAATGAAATTTATAACTGCCGGATTTAACCTCAATAGCCGCTATCTTTTTCTTTTCGCTTATCAGAAAATCTATTTCCATGTGGTTTTCACGATTTTCTTTGTCGTTTCGAGAATAGAAATAAGGCTTGTGTCCGTTTCTGCGCAGCATTTGGGCTACAACATTTTCCATAATCATACCTTCATTGATACTGAGTTTGTCAAAAAGAATCTCTTTGTATAGGTCGTTTTCGATGTATGGGCTATTTATAAAAGCATGGGTCACGAGAAGCCCTGTATCGGCCATATAGCATTTTTGAGTTGCATGATCTGCACTCAATGCAAGCCCGATATTTGGATCCGTTGCATTATAGCAAGTATTGACCACCATCGCTTCATTCAGCCAAACAAAAGAGTCCTCGTAGCTCCTAAAACGAGCCTGTTTTGAGATGGAAGATAATCGATATCTTTTTTCCTTTTTTGAAAGCTGACCGGGAATACCGTCAAATATCGCGAAAACCTTATCTTCATAACCTTCTGCGAACTTTGAAACATCTTCACGGTACAGTTCTAAAATTCGCCTTTTCACAACATCGACCGCTTCGAAACTTTTCATTTTCACATATTCAAGTACAGCCTGCGGCATACCTCCCACGAGAATGTATTGCCTGAAATCATTCATGATTTTTCTGTGCAGAGTTTGCCCCAATGCAATTTTTATGTCAAAGCATTGTTTCAGAAAAGGGACGGTCGCATTGTCGCCCAATGCCCACAAAAATTCTTCGAAATCAAGCGGAAACATTTCAATATGTTCTTCCTCTGAGGGAATGATGATATCTTGTACATTCTTTTTTAGTCTGATCAAAGAGCCTGTCTCAATAAAATCATATCTGCCGTCGGCAACAAGATATTTGATGAGTTGTCTTGCGCGGGGAAACTGCTGCACTTCATCAAAGATGATGATGGATTTTCTTTCATATAGTATTTTCGAGTAAAAAGCGGATAGCTTTGCAAAAAACAAATCAAGATCGGAACTATCATTGTCAAACAAATCCAGGATATCTTTTGGCGCATTACCGAAATCAATGATAATATGACTCTTATATTCGTTTTGTGCGAAATATTCACAAAGAAAACTCTTCCCGACCCTTCTTGCGCCGTCAATCATCAGTGCGGTAGCGCCCTTGCTCCTTGTTTTCCAAACCAGTAAATCATCATATATTTTTCTTTTCAACAGGTTCATCATATCGTCTCCTCGCAATTAGCACTGTTACAGAATAACACATCAAATCACGAAAAGACAAGTAAATACTGCGAGATATTGCACGAAAAGACAAGTAAATACTGAAGAATATTGCACGAAAAGACAAGATCCTGGTGGTTCTGTGTGTAAATTGCCGATTTTATCACGGACGTCGAGCAGGCGATCGGGAAAGGTTGTTGTCATGTTCCCTAGTTTGACAGCGGGTGTACGACAAATAAGTGGGTAAACGAGGCCAAAACAATCCAAAGTGTTTACCATCGCGAATGAGTCAAAGGGAGAGCGTCTTGCGGGTAATAGCAAGGCGCTCCCTGCAAGTTTGAGTGCGCAGACGTTTCCCTGCCCTCTTAGCAGAGCACGACATAATGCAGACGTTTACAGTGCGGAGGTCGAGAACCTATCTAAGAAACGCGAAGACAGCTTAGCGATTTGTCACGCGACAGGGAAACGCAAGCCGATGAATACCTCAGGGGAACGTGTGGGATCAAGAGGCGGAGTCAGGGTCCGTCATGATGCCAGGAGCCGGCCATCATCGAATTCTCCCGACATGATCCTGCATCGTAGTGCAGCAATACAGTTTGCGCCACGCACCGACCAATGCATGCCGGATTGTTTCAGACGTTTGCCGATGACATTTTTGCACCCGGCTTCAATGACACCGCTGCCGACGAAAAGCCCCTGCTCTTTAAAGTCAGGATAGTTCATTCGGTCGGCGTTGTTCGAGAAATATCCAACTTCCCGGGAAATCACATCTGCTTGTTTTTCGTTCGCGGCGGGCAGAATGGATATCAAAGAGGTAAGTGCCGGAATATCACCGGCTTCTAAAAGCGCATACATCCGGTCTTTCAGGATGCCGCATTCTTCTTCAGCTAATGAGGTGATCTCTTTCAGAAGTTTTGACAGGTGTTCTTTTGCGTGGTATAAATCAACGATTTGCACAGCACCGGGAAAATGAAGATCGGCGATGTTCCAAATCC
>BNUG01000011.1 GCA_025997195.1 Clostridia bacterium
GTGCTAAAGGCTGATCACGACAAATACTCCGCAGCCATCAAAATCTTGCGCACCGGCCTAAAGCTCGCTCAGGGCATCAAGGAACGCAGCGAAACCATCTGAACAAACATCGATATGGTTAGCGCCGATAAGTTGGCTCGCGAGGAAAATCAGCTGCAACGTAAAACAAAATCCCGAGAACAGTGACGGTCATTTATTACTTAACCTATACTTTTAATTCTTCCCATTATCAGCAAACCGATATTTGCGATTCTTCTTTTCGCCAAGCGATTCAAGTACTCCCTTTTCGGCAAGATTCCGAAGAAAACGCTTTACGCTCCCCTCAGATTTTCCTGATAAATCCCTTGCCTCCGCATTTGTAATCCATTCATTATCATGAAAATATGGTAAGAGAAATTCAATAAATGTCCTTTCTGAAGGTGTTAGTTTATCGGCAACTTTTATCGGCAACTTATCGGCAACTTTTATCGGCAACTTATCGGCAACTTCCTCCGCCTCCTCCGTGTTCTTTACAATAATAGGCTCAAACTCTTCATGCATGAAAATCGTGGTGCTCAAATACTGACGAGTCGGTTCTGTTTCAAATAACGGAGCAGGGGAGCCATTTTGCTTTAAGGCTCTTAGTATTTTCTTTATGCCTGTCGATAACTTCTCGGACAGGTCGATTTCTTTCAGAAACTCACCAATCCGCTTGTTCCGATATCTATGGGCAACCGCATCACCCACGCGGAATTTATCCATATCGATTGTCAGATCGGGCCCTGGATAATTTGTAACCATAATCCGGTTCGGGTAAATGCGAATCTCTACAGGATCGCAATCGTCATAACGGCGGTGAAACTGTGTATTGACCAATACTTCCTCAAGGGCATCATAGGGGTAGTTGAAAAACCTCCGTGCTTCCGCCTGCCCGGTGATCTTTACAATCCGCTCTGTAAAAATCTTTATTTTCATGTAATCCAGAGCTTGCCGAATTTGTACTTGGATTGGACCGGTGATGAGAACTTCATCAAAAATATCTGCGCCTTCTTCATCTTCATCCTGAAACCAAACAATCTTTGTTACCGCATCACGAATGAACCTTTCCGGGTATTCGCAAAACATTAGCAAACCGATATTCTTGATTGCAATCCCTACATCTGTTGGATTCGCCACCTGCAATGCAAGCAAAAGATCTTCCGCAGACATAGAATTTCTGTAAGGCAGTAATGAACTGTCGCTATCAACGAGGAAATCCTCGAGATAGGCTCGCCGAATATCATCAATCTCTGCCTTTCTATTTTCTCTGTCATCAAACGGTACGGAATTGAATTTATTGAACAGCTCAAATAGTTCGGGACCCTTAGCAGCACTCTTTACAGCGCCTACTTTAATATAGTGTTCCTTTGGCTCGTTACCTTTTTTCTTTGCTAATACATTTTTGAAAACACAATATGGGCCAGCATCTCCACCGGAGCACCAGAGATAAATCATCTGCTTTCCCTGATATTCTTTCACCTCAATCTGAGGCAAATACCTCGGTTCAATGAAGTTGCAATACTCAAAGATTTTTTGTTGAATCTCATCCAATTTGTCTTCGGCTATTCCGACAGGTGGTAACTCAGGGCGGCCATCTTTCTCAGCGCCTATGCCAAGAACAATATAGCCTCCATTTGTATTTGAGAAATCATTCGCAAATGCGCAAATCGTTTGGATGACCTCATTTGGATTCCATCCCTTTTTATATTCCACACGGTCTTGCTCAACGACCCTGCCTTCCAATAGTGTTTCAATTTTTAGTGGTATCATTTAATCACCTTTCGTTTTCCCGGTAATAATATAATCATGTATGCCTATTAAATACAATTGTTCGCAACGCTATTATGCCCGGCATCAGCGACCCTATTAACATAAATTAATTACTCAATAAATAAACACATTTCTATCCTGTGAATAACAGGGCGTTGACATGGTTTATATTCTTTGTCAGCGTAAATCATATCAACACTCTCGTTCAAAACAAATCACAACCTTGCGATTTAAATTCCTCAATTTTTTCAAGCAGAAATTCAGTATCAACTTCTAAATAGCCGGCAAGGCAATCAATACAATAGAATATCTTGGTTTCTCTACTCAGAAGTTTTTTTGTTAGCCCGATTTCATTTTTGCTAAGGGCTTCTTTTCCGCATACATAGCAGTTCTTTTTTTCCACACATTTACCCCATTTCTACAGGGTCAGGTCTGACTGAAAACGAAGGGATGTCCTTCCCTCGATACTCCACATCAAGCAATCCTAACTGATATTTAATTGTATCCCGCATCTTTCGCGCTCTGTCGAGGCAGTACCGCTTGAATTCACGGGCGGTAATATCATCTGCACGGCGAACATGCGGGAAAAGCAGTTTCAAATAGGCGGTCGCAATTCGTTTTACCGCTTCGGTATCACGTGTATCCGCAGCTTCAGGAACTTCAATAAGTTCATCCACAATTGCACGATAACTCATATCGTCCCGTAGTTCGTGCATAATCGAGCAGAAGTATTCAGAGTTCAACGCCCAACCCGCAATCTTGAGATCATCGTTCATTCTTGGAATGTTCCAGCCTTTGATGAACCCATGAAAACGTTCTATCAGAGCTGACTCGTGAAAAACGGTCGGCAACTCCTCGAACATATTGCCGAACCCATCCTCATCCATCGTTTCTTTCCTGATGTTGCCGCAAAGAACAACGCCGGCATCTCCATCAACGCGATGGGCTCCAATGTTGCAATACCCGTTTTCGCAGAAGGATTTTAACGCTCCGCGCATTTCATCAACATCTGGAAAGGTTATGGTTTGAACTTCGTCAAGAGTCACAAAATCGTTGTTTGCGACCAGCCCGTCTGTGCGCTTGGAAATGTCATAGAACATTTTCGCACGGCTCATCACGCCACCGCTTGCAAGCCATCCAAAGCGACTGACTTGTCCAAACAGATAGGATTTTCCCGTTCCTTTCGGAGCAAGTTCAATCAAATTTAGGTTCTTTTCAACGAACGGAAGAAGGCGCGTAAGCATCGTTAGCTTCTTTTCTTCATCGCCGAGATACCCTGCCGCGTTATAATCAACCGCACCAAGAATGACATCTATCCACTCCGACGTAGTAAACTCGCGGCGCGAATCTTTGAAATATTCCAAGTCAATCGTATACGGGCAAAACGTCTTAAATGCTGTCAACTTTACTTTGCCTCTATTCGAGCCTTTTGCTTTGTTTTTGGAAAATTCGATATCGTAGTCGTCGGGGGGACGGTACCCTATTTCAACCATTCCCCATGTCTCGCGACCACGCACCAAGTCTTCCTTGCACAACTGCCACACAGAATCTTCAATGATGGTGTCTTTGCCGGACAGACCGAAATCAGGTAACGCAAATGACACTTCACCTGTCTTGATGTCGATGTCAACCGATACTTTGGCGAGAAATTTCACGCTCTCATGTTCTATGACAACCTGACTCTTTATTGATATCCAATCATCCTTGCGCGGCAAATAAGTCCGCACAAAGCGAACCAATTCATCTGAATCGAAGTGCCCATCCTCGTCCTCGAATTTCTTTAAAAGCCAGTCACGCATAAAGGAAGGCAGACTCAAAGCGGAAAAGAAGTTGCTCTTCTTGAGGTCTTTGTATACGACCATCTCATCGAAGCAATTTCTAAGTTTTTCAATCATAAGCCGCACCTCCTAAAATAAAGCGTCAAAAGCGTCATTGACCTTGCCGCTCTTGCCTTGTGCCTTAATCAATATTTTGCCTATCAGGTCATCGCCCGCATACACATCCGCAGGATAATCGTCCGCCCGCCTTGTGTCAGGCAGCTTAACGGAATAGTGGTTGTCATCCATCTTTTCGGCTTGGTACTGCTTTCCGTTCAAGACAAGCGAAATGTCTCGGACGGGAGTATTGAAGAACAGCTTGACTTCTGTTCCTGTACGAAAGTCAACGACGACCGTCTCTTCAACTAACTTGACAGTCACATTCCCATATTTCAGAGAAAGTTCAATAACCGGAATGACAACCTCCTCCAATGAAGCACCACCGTGAACCTCTACGTTTGCGGCACGACTACCTTTGAAGCGGCCATAGTCGGCAAGTACAAGATAACCATTCTCTTCTGCAGCGAAGGGCAGGTCATAAGGTCGGAATAACTTACAGCAACGCCCGGAATGTTCACCGGAAGTATCGGTGTCATACTTTTCCTCTTTTCGCCGCAGAACAGCAAGCCGTGATGCGCCGTGGTCGCTGACAACCAAGAATCGTTTGCAATGCCTTAGCGCAAGTTCCGTTGCAGCCTTCTCAATCATTGCGGCGATAATATCCAGTTCTTTGGCAAGATGTATCGGCAGCTCATTATCCGTGAAATTGTACCCCCCTACATCTTTGTGCTTGATATCATCTAATTCTTTATCGCCATTCTTACCATTTTTGACCCCCAACCACGAATCAAAAAAGCTTCTGTTCTTCGTTGTTATCGTCGGCAGTTCCGCGCGGGCTATATTGACCCGAACTGACAAGCCTTGCTTTTGAACCAAGGCTTCAATCAGCCCCAAGTATTCAACGCCGAGAGCGTCAAGCCAATACAGATAAGTACCGTCTTTTTCTACCTCATCTAAAATTTCGTCGCGTGCGGGTAACTGGTTGAACTTCCGCGACAAGGCGAATTCATCGACTTTCTGCAAAAACTCAGGCTCAAGTTGGTTGGAGAGCTTCTGTCGTTTATATGCCTCAAAATAGTCGGTCAGCAATTCCGAGAGTTCAGAGCCTTTGAAAACATACTTTTTCAAGTAGGCGGCTAAAGCAGGATAGACGTTTTCAAGCCCGGGAATCAATCCATTTGTTGAGAGCCAAGCAATAATCTCCTCACGTTCTACTTTTGTGCCATCCGTAAGTTTGTAAATGCTCTCGGATACCACTTTGCGGTTGTTCACTACGAAATCGGCGATGTCAGACTGAGGGAACTTCTCTACCAGAGCCTTGCGGTCATGATAGAACGTGACAAACTGCTTGTCCGTGTGCGGGATTTCAATTATTGAGTTCAAAACATTGTCGGCAAAATCCTCGAATCGGCATGTCTTGTCAAGCGCGAAGCGAAGGTAGCTGTTTCGCAGAGAATCCGACTTGTTCTTCAGGCAGATGAAGTATAGCCAGTTGCGATAGTCGACACCTGAAATCCGAGCGTAGAAATCAAACTCTAAATTACTGCTGAGACCGTATTTTTCAAATACAGCGTCAAGGGAACCGTTGCTTTGATTGAGTTCTGTCAACAGTTCTGTCCAACGAGCATCGCTGCCAAAAGAACGGGCTAAGGAAAATCCCTTTGTATAGAACTTGATTCCCTCATAAGCATTGCTGATTTTATGCACAGTGAATATTGCCTTGTCAAGATTGACAGCTGTATTTACGACAATGCTGCCGTTCCGGCCATTTTCTAACTCGGCAAGCATAGCCTTAAACCCAGTCAACGCCGATAAACCGGCTGACGGAGCCGCAAGTGTAAACGATAGGTCGCACTCCGCCTTATCGACGATACTAAACCTACGATTGTCAAACCGGGGGTCGGATTGAAGTCCCGCAATCAGCGACGCGAGACCGCGAAGGAGCAGAACAACTTTCGCCCCACCAACATTACGGTCTTTCAACCGCGACAAGGCGCGTGTCGCTTCTTCGATTCCTCGAAGCGCAAGGAACTCACCAAGTCCTGTTACAACAAACTTCTTCCCATTGGCATTTATATCCGCAGCCTCAATATATGAGAGAAGTCCGTCGACATCGGGCATTTTATCATCGCTGCTGCAAAAACTGCTCATCGGGACAAAATCAAGTCCCAAGACAGATAACTCATCTATTGCAGACAGATATTTCCCATCGCTGATGAACAGGAAAAATGGTGTCTTAACCGCAGAAATCAGGTATCTTTTCACCGAGTCAATTTGCATTATTCGTGGTCTCCATTTGCAAGTATCCCGATGCCCACCGTTATGCTGTCTTTAACCAGCCTTTTCAGATACTGCTTCAATTGGGCATCGCTCATCTCGTCAATTTTCAGGAGAACCTTATCGCTCCCCCCCGCGTTATATTCGGCATCAGCGAGTTGTTCGACCTTGGCTTTTACACCGGGGTTATCGCGCCAGTCATAAACGTCTACGGAAAGATGGTCAAGTGCGTCCCTAACCTTGTCAAAGTCGGGGAGTAATGTGCTGTACACCCCGATGATATCGCGCTTGAATGCCGCATTTCGCTTCTCGTCATTCACAAGAACATCAAACAGCGCAGTAACTTCGAGGAATGCAAGGGCTGTCTTGATTTCAGAGTCTGTACCCCAGTTGCGGTTAAGGATATCGAATGTCTTCTTTGCCTCTTCATAGTCCGTTGCCGAAACCAAGCACAGGATAGGGGTCCTGTATCGGTTCGACCACTCGCGCGGGTTTTTCGTATTCGTTTTCTCTTTCCACAAGCGAAAAAGCTGCGATTTCAACTGATTCTTGCGGAACTCCTCGGCAGTTTCCTTAACTTTTACATTGCAGTCGGTTTTCGGCAAATCGAATAGTCCGGTGCCAACCTTGGTTTTTACAACAGCAATATCATCAGCACTAAGGTCTTCAAGATATGCCTCATAAACCTCGGCAAAGACCCGCCTGTCGTTGTTAAGAAGTTCTCTCACTTCTCCGCTGTGCGCTACCAACTCGGCGTGGAGTGCCTTTAACTGTTCGGACAGGATATCCTCCTGCTTGTATATTTTTAAAAGCGCGTCGAAAATTATAGACAACGCTGAGTATTTTGCCCGCAAAGCCTCACATGAGATGCCGATAAACTTTAGCCGCTCACGCCACTCTTTGTTTGCCTCATTTAGTGAATGTGCAACTGTGTTCAAGATCGCGTTACTCTCCTTGACGACGCTGTATTCCGTCAGAAGTTTGCGGATTTCATCTTCGCCCAATTGTTTATCCCAAAGGCACGAATGCTTCACTCCGAACAAGCGACGAATATCGACAAGAACATTATCCTCCGCGCCGATTGCGGTTGCGAGGTCCATAACCTTACCACCCTCAAAGGAACGAAGATACTCGCGCATACCATTTTGGCAATTATCGCTGGTGAGTAAGGCAAACAAGTCATCAGCAAGCGAAGGCTTGACAAGGGCAATCTTCCCGATTTCAACCGCCTTCCTGTGAGCTTCGTTGCCTTCTTTCTGAACGAGTTCAATGTACCTCTGAACCACATCAAAGATGCCGATCGTGTCTACATCTTCAAGACACCATACCGGTAAGTTCAGCCCGCGCATTTTCGTGGATACAGCTATTGCTGCCTGCCCGGCAGATGAACAAGAGTTGGCGGGTATGCTCCAAGCCTTTTCGGTCAGTTCATAGAAAGCCATCTCATCGACGGTCATCTTTACGATATAAGTCGGTTTCGGGGACTTGCCGATGTAGTTTCCGAGCATCTCCGCAAGTTTATCCTGTGTCATTTGTTCATGACCACCGGATGAATCACTGTAACGGTAGGGCTCATTACCATAATCTTTAAGAAGGAAACCCGCTATGAAAGAAGAAAGATTACAGGGCGCAAAGCCGTAAATATCCTCAAGAAAGTCATATATTTCGCCAATCGAAATCTGACCGTCACGGGCAAATGCTACCTCGACACGTTTATCAACCTCAATTTTAATTTTTGAGATAGGCAAAGAGGCGGTTGTCGGGCTTTCCCAATACTTATCGACTTTCCAGACGGTCGGAAACACATGTTTTTCAACACCAACAACAACACCACTCGCGGTCTGTGAAATCCCAGATTTCGCCGATTGTTTTGCGTTGGTTAATTTCAGTTGAGGGTCTGTCACTCCCTTGGTAAAGTCAAATACAGACGGGAATTTGTTTGTCACAATGGTCTGAAGAACACTCGCCACACCCTGCCCGTTTCCGAGTTTCTCGCCCTCCTGATTATCGTATGTATATACCACAAACTGCCCGTCATAGATGCGTTTTTTCCAATCTTGGTCTAAGATGTGTTTTGCTTTGTCCGCACTTTCCCGCGAGGACGTGTTTTGATTGCTTTGGTAATACAGCGCCATTGCTGAGAAATCAACATAATGCTCAAATGCTTCTTGCCCCAGCGGAGTAGATAAAGCGTCAATAAATACGATGTTTTCATACTGCTTATCAGAAACCGCCGTTCTGAGCGTTTTGCGGAATATTGCTGCTTCCGAATCGTCCCTGGCAAAGGCGATAACGGCATGGAAGTTCCACCCCGTGGTCTTATCACGAAGGATATTAATTGTACGAGTAAAATCGGTGGTCGTTACGGGAGTAATCTTGCCCGTACCAGGCTCAGTCTCAAAACGCAGTCGCAGTGCGGAGGGGAGAGATAAAACAGCAGAAAGCTCTCCCTCGATTACAAGTTTAGCGGTCGTGCTGTTCTGTTTTATGGTCTTTCTATGGCTGTCGATTTTCGTTTGATCGCCCGCAAGTACGGCTGCAGCATAGACATAGCGTCCACCACTTATCGGGTTGGAAACAAGGATGCCCTTGTCTTTCATTCCCTTGGCAATGTTTTCAGCCTTGGTGGTGCCCTCTAAATCAGGAATGCCCTCGAAGACATAACTCAGGTTTTGCCCTGTCGGTTTGAAAAGGTCTATTGTACCGCCAAGACGCTGATCAATCGCCTGCATTATGAGGATGGCTTTCAAGACCGCCTTCTCGTCCTCACGCAAATTCTGCTGCTGCGGGAAGGTGTCAAGAATCAATCGAATACCTGGTGTCAGATCATCCTTGCCTTTTTCGTAGAAAAAGTTCCAGAGCATATCCACAGTGAGAAGTGGGTGGTCATCAAAAGGTCCGGTATTCTCAATGAACCACTGAAAAGCTTTCACATCATCCGTATTTGAGGACTTGATAAAATCGAACATACTTCGCTGGTTGGACTTAAATGCAGAAGCGATGTTTTTCAGGAGTAATGCCGTCATCGGGTGAAAAGGCATAATGTCCTTCATCACCAGTGGGTCGGTTATTTTAGCAACCTCCATCACTTTGGAACGCGAGTTCTTTACACGATCGTTCAGGTCATCAGCAAGGATATCCCACTGAGGTTTTGCGGCGGATTTCACATTGAAAGCATGTCCGATAAGACGAAATGCGAAATCATCAGGAAGATTGATTGTTGTCTGAATGAACCGATCACTGACGGATTTCCATGCAGCATTGTCTTTTATATACTCGTTTCCGGAGTAATGAGTGACTGGTACAAAGAAAAACGCCTTATAGTTTACCAGTTCGCAGAGTTTTTGGAACGCATCCACTTTTCCACCACCGCTCAGATCGAAAAAATCGCCGAACTGATCCCACACAAAGACTATTTTAATCTTATTTCGGTCAATTACATCCGTAAGCCATTTGATAAGCCCATCGACATCAAGGGTCAAGGCCGTAACTCCTTCTTTATCCGCAAGATTGAACATATTTCGCATAAGTGTAGTAACATCGCTGTTCTTCTGCAACGAGGCAATGATACCGTCTGCATCGAGCTGGGCAAATTCATTTCTGTATTGTGGCTGGACAAGCAATTCATTGATATAGTTCTTGTTGGCTGTTTTTTTAATCCACGCGATAACGCTATCTTTCAACGTGTTTTCGCCCTCGTATAGTTTTTTCACACGAAGCGCATCTCTTACCGCCTGTTGAACCGCAAGATAAAAATGGCGGGGTGATTCTATATCCGTAGTCGCATAACGATATACCGTCAAGACGCCGTTTCCATTCTGTCTATGTCCGATGTACTTTTCTAAGATGTCAGGCGAATCTTCAAGAGCCTTAAATCCGAACCAATACCCACGAAGTTCTTCTTCTGGCACTTCAAGCAATTTCTTCAACGTATAAGCGCACTGGCTTTTCCCGGCACCATAAGAACCCTGAATCCATAGGGAACGCTTTTCCTGACGCGCCAGACATCTTTCAAAATCACGCAACATATGAATAAATGTTTCGTCGGGCAACGTTTTCTTCCATAAATTTGGATTCCCTTTTATAGACGAGTCCGTAATTTGAGGGAAATAATCTTCGTCAACATCAAAGTATTCGCGATATTTGTTATTGTTAGGCATTTGCGGTATCCCCCTTAAACAAGTTGAGTACGTCCTCAGACGATTTATCCTCTGCCAGCGTTATCTTCTCAAGGTCATGCGTGAACGAAGCGGTGATAAACTCCGGATATTTCGCCGAGAGACCCAGCAATATCGGCGTCATTTCTTCACGGTCAATCCCAAAGATGCGGGTCGGGCTTATGCCGTCACGGTCGATGCTATCGTTAAGGAGCGTAGCGAGTGTGAACTCTTTGTAGTTGTTGCACTTTTCAGCAAACCTGTATAATCCATACAGCACCACAAGCGGGTCGCTTACAGAGCATTTCGTGCGGACGAGGTCACCTTCATCTGTGACAAAACCAAAACGCAAAACCCTTCCGAGCGGGGTCTCAGTAATCCTTTTGAATGCCCTCGCAACTTGTTTTGATGGCCTATCTTTAACATCACTTGAAAGTAGCGTATCAATCACCGTTTGCTGCGAATACGTGTGACCGATATCAAGGTTTTTGACGTACCACTCAATTTGGGGATTACCTGCAACAAGATTGATGAGTATCAATCCTTGCGCAGTTTCGCTTTCCCAACCAATATCTGATATCAGTTCGGCGAATTGCGAATAATGCCCTTTTACCGTTAAGGAGGCATCGGCGAGAAAGACCTTGAATTTTACCTGTTGGTCTGGTCCCAGATTATTGTCTGTCAGGAATTCCTCTTTTGATTCAAAGAAAGACGAAATCCATTCCGGTTTTGGTGCATGGTCATTGAAAGAATTAATAGCTCGCATTTTTGTACCTCCATATGGTATCTTCAAAGAATCGTAGCGTAAGCAGCCTCCGGGTAATTCATGACACTCAAGGCAGTGTCTACAGTCAGTTATCTGAATGCGCCCGTTCGGAAACCTAATGCAACCATTTTTACAATTCGCCTCACAAACTCGGCAAGCATTGCAATATGCTGACTTTTTGAAAACCTGACGCAGGATTTTTGCATCTGACAGGTTCTGCTTAATATCATCCTCGCTTATCTCGACGGTGTAACCGTCTTTAGTGTCCTTAACTTTATATTTGAGAGTGCTGTTGAATGTCTTTATCCATTCGTTCCAGTCAGAAGATGGGTTCTTAATCGTGATTATCACTTTCCCATCTCTCTTCTCCTCTCTATAGTTTGTTTGCGCTGTTGACACATATCTACCATCGCCACGTGTTGCCCATGCCCCTCTGTTAATAAAATCAACAAAACGCGAATCGGTAAATGTCTTGTCGCTCGTTGTTCTAATTAATCCCAAATAAGTTTCAATTTCACTTGGGAAGGAACTGCAACGCATATAGTCGCTTAGACCACCTGACATGGGGCAGAACAAGCAACCCGCGCGGCTATTTCCTTTTTTGTATGATGAGTTTATGGTGATTGCATTTGCATAAACATACAGCCAAATTTCCGCCGAAGTCCATTCCAAAACAGGGTAGAAATCGTATTGACCTTTGACTTTCTTTCCGATATTGAAATAGTCGTACTGGCTTCGAGCAAGGCTTTCCTGGGCTCGAACTCCTACAAACGCCAAACCTGTATAGTCATCCCTACCAGTAATTTCTCTCAGCTTCAACGTCTGAGGGGTGCTTTTATGCACTGAGCAGCACCAACGCAAAACGCGCGATGGGGGACCGAACAATTCCCATGATTCTTTGGGATTCAAGTGCGACTTTACGACATAAAACGGAATATCATCTTCCATACATTGCTGTTTGGTTTTTTTAATGACATCGTAAGTGTCGGGAAACTCCATCCCCGTGTCGCCAAACACTACAACAAAACTACCTTTGGGCAGAGCTTTCTTAACAAGGTCAAGCAGAACGCAACTGTCTTTACCACCAGAAAACGCCACGTGAAAGCAATCCAGCTTATCCTTGTATTTTGTATAGATTGCCAGTATCTTCTTGACCGTAGTCTGCTCGATGATTTCAAGCATCTCCTGGTTCGCTTCGACCATTACATCTATGTCAACAGGCCGAAGGGATATCCCTTTTTGTTCAGGCATTATGGGGTTGCCGTCCTCGCCGTTTGGAATGATAATCTCAGGGGCAGTATAAATGCTGCCACCCTTGAGTTTTGCGACAAGCGTACCGCGATAGTAGTAATTATTTGCCTCGGCCCACATATAGGGGCGTTCGGTTTGCTTGTCATACTCCCAGTATTTATCAAAGCCCAACACGTCAAGTTCGACTGCGTAAACAGGACGCGGTTCTTTTGAGAATCCATTTGGCGAGGAATTAAGCAGTATCCCGCCTGTTTTATTGTCGTAGGTATATGAGTACAGTTTCAATTCCTCCTTTCTCGTATGGCTTTCGCCTTTTCAATGATTTCCGGGGCTTGTGCGGTAGTGCTTCTGCCTGTATATCCACTGTCGCACAGGAATCTGCCAACATGGGCTTCTGTGAGTAGAATATCAGCATTCGCTACGGCGTTGGTCATTACCTGCGTGTAGCTCATTAAACAACTTCTACGGATGACCGCTCCGGCATTTCGAGAGTTGACTGACGGCGTGTCGAACCGGAATCGCCGACTAAAACGGCGACAGTAGCTTTCGAGCAAGAACAAGTTCCAAGTCTGACCGCAGTCGGGAAACACTCCAAACGTGGTGAAAGATTTAAGCGGGAGATAGTCTCCCTTAACAACCAGTTCGATTGCATCGTCAATCAGGTTTGAATCAAAGCGAACGAACCTGTCCCCGACATAGTGTTCTTTATCAATGCGAACCAGAATAGTATTTCCAGCCTCCATCGGTATCCAACGGTGTACTTCGCCTGTCAGTTCCTTTTCATAATTCAAAAGATCGTCAAGCGAGCATTTTTCGATGGCTCGGCAGTATTCTTTCATAATAGTCAGCGCGTCAAAGACATCGCCTTTGCGAGTGACGATTTTGCCCTTCTTGTCGAACTTGTCTGACAGGCAAATTCGATAAACTGCATTATGAACCGCTGTTAAGGACAGTTCGTAATTTCGCTCCTCAATCTCCCCAAAGGGCAAGTCTGTAATTGATACATAGCCACGAGCATTGCACTTTCGCACAGTGGTCGCACGAATAGTCTCACGTTCATCATAGGTTATTTCAATCCGGCTGATATGGGAGAATGTCTCCACGCTACTCCAAATGAAATCACCATTTTGACAGAGGGCGTACTTTATCCTATCAAGCGGTACATACCGTAACCTTTCGGCAATTTGGTCGTATGTCAACAATACATCGCCGTTCCATACTCTGAGGATTTCGCTCTCAAGAGTAGCGAAAACAGAAGCGTTCGTATAGCCGAAATAGGTCTGCGTGAATGAGAGCTCAGGAAACAGTCTGCGAATGATGTCAGTCAGCATTTTTTCGGAGACAACACTTGCGTCAAACAGCCAGTCCTCGTTCTTGGCGTAAAATTCGGAGAAGAAGATAGCCTGAGCGCCATCGGAGAAGTAGCTTTCTGCCAATTCCGTGACTCGTTCTCGTGTCTCTGCGGAAACCGCGTAGACTTTGCCTTCATAGGTTATTCCACAAGCGGTGATGTAGGCTGTCAACTCCTCATCGGAAAGCGCGAGTTCCTCTTTCAAGTCCTCTGCTGCAAAGGAGCGGAATCGAGTCATCTCAATCGGTGAATTCAGCCGATAACCGTTTGCGAAGTGTACAGACAACACGTCCGTCAACTGTTCAACAACAGTATCATTGTACTCAGGCAACGATACGTCTCCCTTCTTTTGAGACATTTGTATAAAAGGGAAGAATCTCAATGACACCTGAAAGCCCGTCACCCCATTCGGAACGCGTCGCTTTTGCAACAGTGTTTGTAATCGATTTGATTTGTTTTTTTGTATATCTGCTACTATTCAATCGCCCATTCATCATATATTCATTATACTTATTATGAGTAGAGAAGCAAGAAGAGGTGTGTCCTAATGGACACACCTCTTCTTGATGGTGGAGAATAGGGGGATCGAACCCCTGACTGTAAAAGTCAAGCAATTTTTTCATGAATGTTGAAGGATATTTTTTTCAGAGACTTGGAAGTCATTTTTTTCATAAATCCGGAAGGCAATATTTTCAGTAATTTGGAAGGGACTTTTTTCAAAGAGTAGGAAGGCAATATTTTCTTCGGGCAGGTGCGCGCCGCAGGCGCGCCGGGTAGGTAGGTAAAGGCGCGCGCAGCGCGCCAAGGTAAGGTAAAAGGCGAGAGCCGTCAGCTCCCTTGAGCTGACGGCTCTCGCCCCCCGCCGAACCAATCACTTTTCATCCGATGGGTCCGCGCTGGCAAAAATTTCAGGATGTTTGAGACGGTAAGATTCACCCTTCAGCGAAAAGCAGCGGGAGTGATGCAGGATTCGGTCCATCATCGCCGTCGTCAGCACGGGATCACCCATCATCTCGACCCAGTCCGGGATCTCTTTGTTGGTCGTAAAAATCATAGAGCTTTTTTCGTAGGCATCACTAACAAAACAGAAGAACCGGTTCGCCTGTTCGCGCGAGATCGTTTTGTAGCCGATCTCATCCAGGATGATCAGTTGTGCTTTCTGGAGATTCTTCAATCGGAAGCCGGCACTTCGTTCATAGTCGGCCTTTGCAAGGATATCGCAGAAATCGGTCATCTTCTCAAAGCAGACAGTGTATCCCTCGTTAATGGCATGCAGCCCTAGCCCAACAGCGATCATTGTCTTTCCGAGTCCCGGCGGCCCGGCGAGGATGATGTTTCCGTAAGAGTCGAGCCACGACAGATTTTTTAGTTGCTTGATTTGTCCGGACGTGATTCCGGAGTCGAGCTCAGCCGGGTCAAACTCTTCGAGCGGTCTGACAATCGGCGGAAAATGCGCGGCTGTATAATTCCGGTGACGCCGCCGCTCGTTGCGTCCCCGGACTTCGGTCTCAAGTGCGCCAAGCAAAAAGTCCCGGTGTGTTTGGTCTTCGGTCTCAGCCGCATCCAGAAGACGCGGAAGATCCCGCGAGACATGTTTCAATCCGAATGTCTCAAGCATCGCGCATAGACGCTCGGTCTGTATTTTTCCGTTTGGTTTACTCATCTAGTTGTCACACCTTTCCAAAAACGCCTGTTGGTATATGTCAAGCGAGGCTTGCTGCACATCATTCAATGGTACGGATGCAGCGGGGAGAGTACCAGCCTTCTTTGCCTCATAGACCGCTCTGAACTGCGTAAACTGATAGCGGAACCGGGCGCAGCATTCCGCCATCACCTCTGCTACGAGATCGCGCGGGGGATCTTCAGTATTCAGAAATTCTTCAACAGCTGAAAGTTGCTTGAACAAGTGACGGGGGTTTTCTTTTTTGAAGCCGTTGATGAAATGCTGGAAGTCATAACAATTCCAGCGATCTCTAAGACGTTCCGAAACGGGGATCCAGTCTGTGTTTTCTTCTTTCGTATGTTCGGGAAGTCTATGCGCAGTACCCTTGCAAGGACTGATATCATGCGTACATTCGTACAGAAGGTCTGGTCCGTAGATGTGAAGTTTGTCGCCGATGACTTTGTAGTAGATCGTCTTGAAACAAAACTTTCTGGGCACGGAATACTTCGATGATTTGTATTGCATGTAGTTTTGCGCATTTATGGTCACCTCTATGAAACTGGTCGGAAGAACCTCGTATACAGACGGAAGGAGAGGACGAAGTGCAGATTGCTCAATGTCCGCGAATACGGTCTGCGGCACCCGAAACGTTGCCTGATGAATCCGTTTGTTTTTTCGTTCGACCCACCCCGGCAAAGAGCGCCACACATCATCGATACAGGTGATCTTCCTCGCACTAAAGAAATTTTTCTTCACAAACCCAACGAGGTTCTCAACGCCGCCTTTGCTTTCGGGATCATTCTTGTTGCAGACCCAAAGCTTCAGTTCCTGCTCTGCCGTAAAATCCTTAAACGTCTGTGTTTGTACGACTTCCCCATATGTTTCCGAAGCAACAAACACGCTGTCCTGATCGATGACAAGTTCAGTCGGTCTGCCGCCAAGCTTGAAGAAACCGCGATAGATCGCACGGCAGGCTTCCTCTCCGTTGTAGCTGTGATCCTGCGCAAAGACACACATCATCCGGCTGTAGCGAAGCAGCATACAGATGAAGTGAATCGCGAGCCCTTTGCGGATGCGCAGCTCGCCAAAGTCGAGAATCATTTGCTGCCCCGGCGGTGTGTCAAAAACGTGATCATAGATACGGCGGTCGGTCTCGGTGGTTTCGACTTGTCCGCTCTCTGTCAGATAACTGATGTAGTTGCGCAGCGTTCGTTCGCTTGCCGGGAGAGAATCGTATTCTCCGGTTTCGATGAATCGTTCGGCCAAGACATCGTAGACGGAACTGCCGTAACATTTGCGCGGATTGTTTTTCAGGATCTCGATGATCGCACTCTTCCAAGGTTCTTCATCAAAGATCTTGTCCTTTGCCATGTTCACGCCGAGATCATCCGGCGTGATATCTAACGCGAAGTACTTCCGGATCGTTGGCAGCGACGGCGCTTTCCCTGGTCTGCCCTCATAGTATTCGGCGATCTCGTTGACCGAATACCCGCGCATTTTCATGTCGATGATTTCCTGGATCATTGGTTTTTTCAGCATCTTTTTCCTCCTTCGTATACCGTGTTTTTACAGTATACGGGGATGACGATGCCCGCTCCTTTCTCGCTGCAAAAAGAAAAAACTGCCTTCCGCAGTCCTGAAAATTTTGCCTTCCGGATTTGAGAAAAAAGTCCCTTCCAGATTACGAAAATTTTGCCTTCCAAATCTCAGAAAAAAATGCCTTCCGGATTGCGGTAAAAATACCTTACCGCGCACACCCCTGACCTCGTGATTGCGAACCACGCGCTCTCCCGAATGGTATCGAAACGATATACCATTTTTCAAAAGTGACGAGTTCGTACAAAATCCGCTATTTTTCAACGTTTCCGCTCGCACTATCATTCGAAACAATCTCCCAATGACCGCCTTTATCGGGACCGATGCGTGTAAGAAACCCTTTTACTTTGCCAAAGTGTCAGAGTGGGTCACGTCCTTTCAGAGAAAGGTCGTGATGCATCCGCATCTTGAACCTCGTAGAACCTTGTCCGCTTGTAATTTTTCTAATAATCATACCACATTTCGACAGCGTTTACAATCTCATTTTTCAAGCCAAACGACGTAGCCGAAACCCCCGCCGACGAGCTTTACGTCAGCGAGGGTTCGACTACGTTTATAGTGTGGCTAACCTACCATCAAATGATACAATGCACACCTCTTGAAATCAACTGTGTGCATCAATTCAAATCGTTTAACAGTTGGATGGATTCGATTATTAGTCCTCATCTCTACCAAAATCTGCAATACTGATACTCAGCCCCTCATCCTCTAAGTCTTCCATTATTTGTGCGATAGGAGATTCCTCTATCTCAGATTCGAGAACAGTATTTGTCCCTGTAGCTGCCGACATTGACTTAGATAGGTACTCAAAAACTAAATCGAATTCAGAGAAATCTTTTGTTGTGAGAACCTTGTTGTCGATTACAAATCCTGACAGCTTTCGATAGTCCTCGTTTCCAACACCTACCGCGATTACTTTGAGTTTTTTGTTCTTCTGCAAGTCCAATACACTGTTGATCGTCTCGGCATAGGCAAGTCTATCGGCCACCCGTCTGTCTTCGGGAAATCCCTCAAACTCTCCATCATCTGTTGGCTGGCCATCAGTGATGATAACGAGCCAAGGCTGGTAATAACCTATAGCATTCTCCTTATACTCATTTTTCCTAATATCAAGTCCTTGCATAGAAAGATCAACACCTCTACCCATAGGCGTTCCATCAATCCAGAGATCCTTATTAATCAAGAGCTCTTTATTAAATGAAAAGGTTGGGCAATCTGTTTGGTTCCAAATCGGTCTAAAATCTTGATGCTTGATTACCCCTTCCGCGCCGAAAGTTACGATTGCAACATCGAAGCCATATTTATTAACAGAGTCTTTTTTACAGGTCTCAAAAAATGCTTCGACCCCTGTATTCAAAGCTTCAAATCCTCCATTATCAACCATCGAGTATGATACATCCAAACACAAAACAACAGGTATTCGGGTGGCTGTATTTTCGGCTTGAATTAAATCGCCAGTATCGATTAGTGAGCTCATTGTTAAATCCTCCTTATTGCATTCAATAGTTTATAACCCGAATAGTCTACTCAAAAGACTCTTGGGTTTTTCCTGCTTTACCTGGACGGGTGCGGCTGGTTTTGTAACAACCACGGAAACCGCATGCTTGCATGGATCAGCGGTGCAGTGAGCCGCCTTGCAAATATCACACTGTTTTATCCGTGCGTTTTTTCTCTCTTCCCAGCTTTTTTGGCTTCGGCTAATAGGAAATTGCTTATGGCAATTTACACACTCTCTGTATTCTACGATATCCTCTGCACAATCATCACAATATGAATGATTTTTTGGAATTCGATTTTTATTGCAATATGGGCACAGTTTAGTATTTCGGATTTCTCTGCAACTGTCACAACAACTCTGATTCTTTGGGATCCTTACCGACTTGCAATCTGGACATAATTTTGTTGTCCTGCAGGTTTCACATTCAGTCGGCTTGGGGGTGCCTCTGCTAAAATCCTTCTTTTTCTGATCGAATGAATAAACGAATGGCGTACCGCAGGTTTTGCAGATTATTGTTTCATTTGAACACTCTGGACAAGTTGTTTGACTTGAGAATTCCTTAATTAACTTCTCTCCGCATTTATCACATATTGTGTATTTGCGACACTCTTCGCATAATTCGTCGCCGTCAAACCTCGGTGTGAATGGCTTTTGACACTGCGCGCATGTCCGAATCCATTTTCTCTTTTCAGAGGGGAAAACCTCATTCGACACTACACCGGTACCGTCAGCGATGCTTTTTTCTATTTCTAATTTATAGGCGTTAAGCATTTTCTTCCATGCAATAGCATCCAACCGATTGCCGGGATTCCAATACCTACCATCACAATGAAATGTATTACCGAAAGAGTTTTTTAGCTGCCTCGTTAGTTGTCCCCATCTTGTAACAAGATCGTCCCCCGGTGCCTCTGCGTTAGTAATGCGATTGTCTCCGTCAAAAGCAAACGTGTATCTAAAATTACCGGCAAGCATATCTTTTACAGGGTCTTCCGATATCTTTGAGTTGTAGGGATTATCCACCATCATGAGAATCTCGCAGAGAATTCTTGCTACAACAAAAAGCTCATTCTGGACTGTTCTAAATTCGTTGCTGTGATTCTTAAGGAACTCAGGGGATGTGTATTTTTCAACGCCCACATTGCAAACGAATTTATTAGAATACTGATAGCTGTCAGAATCAATTATAGATACCGCATTTGTGTTGACATCTACCAGAATATTATTTGCATTCAAATCGCCTACAATGATGTCCTTCGCGTGTAGATTCTCTATCGCTTGTAGGAAGTTTTGGCAAATCTCAATCAAATCAAGTTTCTTAAGATTCGGATACAAGTTAATAAATTCAGATTTTACAGAGCCATCTGAAATGAAAGTGGAGAGTTGAATGCCACTAACTTTTCGCATCAAATAGCCAATAAATTCGTTTTCACTATTTACCAAGATGTACTGTGGAAACGTAACGTGAGGCACAGTAAATTTGCCATGTACAATATAATCAATCTTCGCCAACGTTTGTTTTGCCGCATCCATTGTTTTATATAGCTTTGACTTTTTGTATATCTTTGCAAGATACTCTGTGACTATTTCTACGCCGTCCGTATTTGTTTTGCTTGTACTGTAGTCGACACTATAGATGAATCCTTCTCCACCCCGATTAATTTTCTTCGTCAGGACAACATCTATCTCAGAAGATCCACGGATTGCTTTGACAGTTTCACCTTCAATAGGCATGTCATAGTCTGGATTCAGTATCGGAGGTGTTTTCAACTTCCCTTCTTTTTGTGTTTGTGCGTTAGGAGTAGTCTTATTTCGCTTCTCTTTGCCTGCGCCCGGCACAAAGGGTTTGAATGAAGTATTTTCCACAAGGAAAGCTTCGGCTTCTTCATATTTCTGCAGACTCCTGAGTTTGAAATACTCCTTTTGTTGATTGCTGGTTAATTCGCTTAAGTATGGCAGCTCTTTATGCGGTGCAAGATCACCGTTGCCAACAATCTTAAAGATCAAAAGTTTCATCAGATTACGCGTAGTGCTCTGACTACCGAAAACAGAATTTTGCACGTCCCATGCGCTTGCGAGGTCATTAGTTATATATACCTGATTGAATTTTAATGAACGTTCTTTGATTTTTGCGACGATGGCATTATCGTGGAATTCATCTGGCTCGCCTACAGTGACCATTAGATCCTTTTTACTCTTAGTAAATTGTGCAAGAATCTGCTCAAGTTGTACTGCATCCTCATTAGCCCGGTGGTTTTCATTATGCTTGTGTTTTTTGATTTCAGAAAAAGTCGCGGCAGTAATAATGAATCTGCTCCGGTTGTTCTCCTTGCTATTATCCTCCAACAAACGCTCAAAACGTTCCCAGAACTCATCGTTCTCGTGAGTTGTCCTGTAAAGAGAACAGGTGTCGATATATATTTTCCACCCGTTAAGCGGTAACCTCTCGAGTATTTCAAATCCACTTGCAGCCATACGTCACTCCTTACATCACCACTTCTGCTTATAGTTACTCGAGTAACCGGTTGCTTGTGTTTTTCCCGTCTGCTTGCTTGTAGTCTTTGGTTCAACATCTTTACTCTGCTGAGATTTTGCTACACTTCCCTCTACGATTTCAACTTCAAAAGCATTCCCTGATTGAATCGCTTGGATTGTTTCCTTGATTTGGTTGATAAGTCGGCCTTTATCTTGATCTATTTCGAGCTTCTCCTTTTCGCCAAATATAAAGTCTCTGTATTCCTCAATCAGCCCTCCGACAACTATTTGCTTGAAATTCTCATCATTCTTCCTGTACAGAAAATCTATAAAGAAGGATAGGCACACATAGAGGTATTCGTTGAATCTGTCGTCGCTCTTGAGTAACGCCTCCTTAATGGAGTCGTTCGCTTCATTTGCGTCCTTTGTTAGATAAAGCTTCAATTTGTTTATCTTTGCGTCAACATCACTAATAGAGCCGAGTATTTTACTCTTACTTTCATGGGTCTTACTATCTATTTGGTAGATGTCAATTGGATTCATCAGATTATCTAAATGCTGTGATATCTGCAGGAAAACATTGTTCCGAAAGCTGAAGCTGACAGATTTCAACAAGCTCAAAGCTGCCTCTAAATCATCATCTTTTATGGTACTGCTAAGTTCACTGCTGATTGCATCAATACAACTATTAGGAGATTCATTTTTCTTTAGATTAAAGACGTCCTTCAAGTTGCCTGCGTTCCCTAAAAATATCTGTATTATCCGCAGTTTAAACCCGTCTACATGCGTTATGTAGAACTCATTCAGATGATCATAACTTGCGATGATCTCGCGACGGATTCGCTTGGCCTCATCTCTGTAATAATTCAAATAGTCTTTCTGGCCTTCCGCTTCTTTTTTCCAGACATCGGTTTCTTTAAAGAAACCATTTTGGATACCCGTTTTTACCGCTTGATGAATTCTTTCGACGTCCTCAACGAATTCTTTATAAACGGCACTCTGGCTTTTTGATGATTTAGATAGTTCATATTCATATTTGTTATAGTCATCAATAATCGCTCGGCTAATCTCATTGATTTGTTTTAATAGCAGCTTCCTTGGGACAGGGATTATCTTTAGAATACGGTTCATCGTGCGCTTTAGCTCTTCAAGCGTGCCGTCAATGTTGCTGTCTGTTCCGGCTTGATCAAGAACGTAATCAAACACTTCTTGATCCATTTTGGGTAAATTCGCGCCGATCTTTTCCAACAGGTGATCAAACAAAGTGGCCACAGCGGTCGAATTAATCGCTTCGTATTCGCGGACATCTATTCTGTCCGATTCTTGGGCACTATTGACGAGACGTTCAAAACTATCCTTCAATATCGAAGCAGACTGCTCAACACCCTTTTCGACATTTATCCCTGCGGTTATTAACTCCCCACGCTTGCTAATTCCGGGCTGAATCTTCCGTAATTGATCTACATTCGTGAGTATGCTTTGTTTTGCATGAGCATCAGCTTTGGTTGGTTTCATTACCAAAAGTATCTGATCAACGCCATCTTCAAGACCGTGTAAATGCATGTCCGCAACTGAAGCACCTATCTCGCCAAGTCCGGGGAGATCAATAAGACCGATCTTCACGCCGCTCAAATTCGGGAAATTGCAATATATCTTGACACTTTTGACTGCAAGATATGCTCTGTCGGCAGCATCTCCACCAGATTCTTCAGTCTTTAATTCCTCATTCTTTGGATACGCAACAAACTTCTCTATATTTGAAAGAGCGAATTTTTGTGATCCGCCAGTCAGATAACTTGAATAGGTTTCGATACCTTTTTGGGCATCTCTCAACTTATTTAGGGCATCGGTCGTGATTGAGTCAATGTTATTTCCCAGACTTTCTGGAAGCCTTGCTACCCTGAGGTCAGAAAGAGAATTTATAACAATTTTTTCAGATGAAACTTCATTTACGATATCGAGATAAGGCTTAATGTATTCGTCAACAAAAATTACAGGATCTCTAAATGTGATATCAGCATATTCATCGGTGCTATTGTAAATTTCGGATCGCACGGCAGTTACAGGAAGTGCATCACCAGTCGGAATCTGCGTGTTGGATAACCCCGTAAACTTTTGAAGTGTAGTAGATTTTCCTACACGGGCTTCTCCCGATACTCCGATGTTAACTGTGTCTCTGGTGAATCTTGTCTTGAGTATTTCCAACCTCTCAATACGGCCTTGAAGCGATGTGTGTAAATTTGTTAGGCTTGCAGTCGCCCCGTAAACCTCGCGCCTAATCTCCTCATTCTTTTCTATGCTCTCTAACTGGCCAAGAAGATTCAGCAAGCTTTTCAGGTTTGCAATCCGTGTTTTGATGGCTGTGATATTTTCATCGACTTGAGGCAAGAGCTTACGTCTCTTAACGATGATGTCATCAATTTTAGTTTTTATTTCTTTTGTATCCATCATACACCTCTTCTAAACCATGACTTCAATTTATCTATCAACTTAGGCGTAGGCTCATCAGTACCATCCTTATTGATACTTTTATCGGGCTCGCTACGATTATCCACAGGGATATCTATGTCTGTTTTAGATAACAATGCTATAGAACAATCATCGTTTGTACGTTTCGCTATTGTGTCTTCCAGACTCTCTTTAAGCATCAGTTTCATGCTATCAGATTCTGTTTTCGCATTTGCGTCTATTAGCTTTTTTACAGCACTCGCGAATATTCCTTTCCGTTTGTCAAATAAACTGGTTTCCGTCCCATCTGACATGAGAATGAAGCCCTCAATTCCTTCTGTCTTTCCGCGATAGATGCGTATTACATCTTCAAGATTGTCTGCGGTAGTAAACCAAGTCATATTTTCATATTCACCATTTTCAGGGTTGGATAACACGAGAGATTCTTCGTCATGCAAATACCCGATGACGCCGTCTCCAATATGAAGAGCAAAATAGTCGAGGTTTTTTACCGCGACAAGCAGCAGAGTTGAGGATAAATCCTTGACTTTGCAATTTAATTCCTTGGTAAGACTATCGTTGCAATCTCGAATTTGGGTAGCCAATTGGCGTATCGCTTTTTCATTATCGCTGGCAAGTAAATCACCCAAATTTTCAGCAACAAAGTTTGATAGTGTTTGCGTGATTGCTTCGGCTCCATAGTGTGATAAATTAGCCGAGCCTGCACCATCGGCCAGCGCAATCACATAGATTTCGTTGAATGTCAAAGCATGCGTCTTGTCTTGACAAGGCACATCTCTCTTTAAGTGATCCGCTCCACGAACCGCCGCGTATGAAGAAGTCCAGTTGTTATTCATCGGTTCCTTTTGACGTAATAGTCATTTGTAACAATATCGTAGTACCTACTTCCATTGATTCTGATCCTTTGTTTCTTTGGTTGTTACTTCAACAGTTTCTTGTTTTTGATAAGAGCCATTTGTATTATCACTCCCCGTTGTGAGATGTTTTAGGTATTCACTAAACTTCGAATTAGATTCAATAGAAATGGCAAACTTGGTGTTAATGTGTGTGAGGAGAAATCTGACAATAGTTTGAAGTGGTGTATTGGGGTTAGCTAAAGCAGCAGTTACTTGCTCGTAATCGCCGTTATAATCACTTGAATCTTCAAGCGCAATAATTCTCGCTAATGTGGCTGGAGATGTATTTGTGTTGGCGGCGACATACTTGGTTAAGTAAAGTTCACTTGAAAGTGTATTCAATATCTCCGGAGGGGTTGATGCGTTTTTCGCAACAGCCAATCTCACTTCACTATTTTCGTGGTTCGATAGAACGAGCAAGACGTCTGGCGGGGTCTTGCGGTGCTTCGCATATGACTTTAATATTGTAATGTCTGTCACTTTTAAGATGTCAAGTGGTGTCAGTTGCTCAAACTTCGTTACTACTTCAGCTACTTCGATTTCATTGCTCGCCATTGTTTTCTCCTTATTTACTCAGATTCAATATCGTATTAGTACGCAAGCATCATAGCTTTTCGTCAGGAACCATCTCAGCAATATCTCCTATATCACAACCGAGAACGCCGCATATTTTCTCTAAAATCGCAACGCCTACATTTTCCCCTTTGTTGAGTTTTGCAACTGTCTGCCAACTAATATCAGCCGCAGCCATGAGATCTTTCTTTTTCATATCCTTATCGATGAGGAGTTTCCAAAGCTTCTTGTAACTCACTGACATTCTTTCACCTCACGTTATTAGCCACTTATATTTATTAAGTATATCTTTGATACTTCTTGATTACAACTGTTTATATGCTTGTTCGAGAAGTAATTGTGCACCAGTAGTTGATAAATAGATATCATTGTAACTACATATATACCCCAAAAATAGAATTTACTCACCTTTCTTCCCTTGTTCGGATTCGACGATGTATTATTTCATCAAGTTCAAGAAGAAATTCTCCTCTGCTTTCCTGATATCATTTGGAGTAGTAACGCTTCTTGTATAGGCACCGACCTTTGTGATTCTATTTGTCTTCTCGTTCTTCTTATATGCCTGAAATACCGAATCGCCTCTTGCCTTATACTCAATTCTGAAATAGTAGGAATATCCAGCTTTCCTAATCGTTACGCACCCATGTTCATCTGCAGTCGCTGTGGCACCTTTTATATCTATCCGTTCAAGTTCCCTACGCATCTCGAGTGCGGTTTGATAACGTTCGTCAGGGTTTGCGGCAACAGCTTTGAGGATTACCTTTCGAAGCCTGCGCGGAACGAATGCCTGAAAAGCGGACGCTGTAACTATTCTGCCGTCAAGGACTTTCTGATTGAACCCAACACGATCTAATTCAAACTCATCTTTCACGAGAGATATTCCGTTAATTAGACGGTATCCTGTGACTCCAAGCTGATATAAATCGGTTCTCGCATCATAGCGGTTTTCAGTGATCATTTCGGGTGCCGCATGTGGGAGATAGGTTTGGCGCGGGGTTACTGCTTCGTGGGTTGGTGCATAACTGGTAAATCCATAATCGCTAAGTATATACTCTCCACTGTTTCCAACAAGTATGTTTTGGGGCTTTACATCACAATGGTAGTAGTTGTTTTCATGCAGGTATTCCAAACCTCGTAAAACATCAATCAGGCACCTTATTGCATAATCAAGGTCAAGGAAGTTCGCCGAGTTCACTTTTGTAGCCACAGAGCCGTTGGGGTAATATGGCATTGCGATAACGACTATCTGTTTTGGCGGATCGCCGATACCAATAACATCAGCGTACTTGATGTTTATCACATTGGAGTGATCCAATCTGGCACCAATTTGAGCTTCAAGCAGCCGATCATCTATTGAACTCGCCCAATTTATAGAAAGGACGGGTGATGTTATATGAAACGAGTATATTGTTTATACCGTGTCTCAACGAAGGGACAGGTCGATATTAACGGCAATGACATTCCGATGCAAAAGAAGTCTTGTCACGAATTCGCCGATAAAAATCCAGACTGGAAAATCGCGAAGGAGTTTTCCGAAAAAGGTGTTTCCGGTTTCAAGGTCTCAGCGAAAGACCGTGACGCGATACAGGAACTTCAGAAAGCCGCACTGGAAGGTGAATTCGACGTACTGCTGGTGTTCATGTTTGACCGCATCGGCAGAAAAGAGGACGAGACTCCCTTTGTTGTCGAGTGGTTTGTTCAGCACGGAATCGAAGTCTGGAGCGTGAACGAGGGGCAGCAGAGGTTCGACAATCATGTTGATAAACTACTCAATTACATTCGTTACTGGCAGGCTTCCGGCGAAAGCATTAAGACCTCTATCCGTGTGAAAACGCGAATGGGGCAAATCGTACAGGAAGGTCACTTCAAAGGCGGGTCAGCACCATATGGGTACAGACTTGAACGCCTTGGCCGGATCAACAAGAAAGGTCATGAAGTATACGATCTTGTAATTGATGATATTGAGGCCGCTGTTGTCAGACTCATATTTGACCGGCACTCCAACGCCGGAATGGGGCCGCAGACGATCGCCGCGTATCTGACCGAAGAAGGCGTCCTCAATCGCAGTGGCAAGAATTTTGTATCCCCTTCCATCCGCAATATCGTGGCCAATCCAATGTATCGCGGTGTGCTGAGAAGCGGAGAAACTTTCTCCGAGCCGTTTGAACATTTGCGGATCATCGAAGATGAATCTTTCTTCCGATCACAAGAATTCATCAAACAGCGGTCGCAGAAATATCAGGAAGACCGGCGCATCCCGAAAAAGACCACGAGCAATTGTCTTCTCACCGGCAATATCTTTTGCGGTACTTGCGGCGCGAGGCTCATCACCTCGACCGCCGGAAAGAAGCGTCTGCGTAGAGACGGCACGTACTATGAGAAAAGGTATTGGAGGTACATCTGTTACAACCATATGCGACATAAGGATCAGTGCCAGGGACAATCAGGTTATACATCCACTCGTGTTGACGATGCCGTTGAGCAGATCGTTTATGATCTGCTTGCCTCTCTGAAAAAAGTACCGATGGAAAAAATCGTCGGAAAAAGGCATGACCTTGAAATGAGAGATGTGAGATTGAAGATCGCGGCAGCGGAGAAAGAGCTTAAGAAAAAAACCGACAATCTGGGATACCTGAAAGCCGAAGTCGTGAAGTCAATCAGAGGCGAGAGCAGTTTCAAACCGGAGCTGCTCAGCGAAATGATCTCGGCGGCAGAGGTTGAACGTGAAAGTGCTGAAAAAACTCTTTTGATCGTCACAGAGTACGGACGGAATTCAGAGCAAGTAGTCGATAGTATGAAGGCACAACATGATTTGTATATCAGTTGGGCAGATGTATTTACGTCATGCGATTTCAATACGAAGAAGATGATCGTTCATCAGCTCATCGACAAGGTGATTGTTTCCGAGGGATACAAGCTCGATGTGGTTTTGAGCATCAGCATGAAGCAATACATGGAACTGAGTGAAGCTGATTTTGCACTAACGGCCTGAGTGTTCGATCCCCCTTTGCTATCGGAACGCGCCGGATAAAAGAAAATGCCGGAAAACGTTGAAATTTCAACATTTTCCGGCACGAATGGTGGAGCTTAGGGGGATCGAACCCCTGACCTCGTGATTGCGAACCACGCGCTCTCCCAGCTGAGCTAAAGCCCCTGATTCAGTTTTTCTTATGCAGACTTGCGCTGCGAAAGAGATTATAGCATACAACCGCCGCGTTGCAAAGAAAAAATTGCCAAAATTAGTCTTCGTTTTCCTCCTCAAACAACTCGTGAGGAAGCAACATCGTCAGGATATGACGTACGATATGCCGTTCACCCACCACGCCGACAACCCGGCCATCCGCGAGCACCGCCACCTGGCGTACACCCTCTTTCTTCATAAGATCCGCCACCTCGTCGATTTCCTGATCGACCGTGGCATAGATTTTTTTCTTGCCGGTGATCTCCCGAATGGGAACGTCTAGCAGACCTTTTATTTTATCCTCCAGCGTATCTTCATCAACCTCAATCGCGATCATTTCCCCGTAGTCAAAATACCGAGGCTTTTTGTGCGCAATATAGCGCACGATATCGCCGTCTGTGATATAGCCGAGCAAATGCATCTCCTCATCAACGATTGGGATCCAGTTGATCTTGCTGTTCGCCAGTTCGCGGATTACTTCTCCGACCGTTGCATCCGGCCGCGCCCAAAACTTAACTTTTCTCATGATTTCAACGATCTTTGCCATCTCTGCTTCCTTTCACTTTAAATATTGCGAGTATAAGCCCGGCCGCCATCAATGCTGACGAGCCCAAAAATGCCGCGTTGACGCCTTCGGTGGCGGCCGCGATACCCGGTGAGCCCCACGACGCGGCCACGATCGTCATGACGGTCACGAGGATCGCCGTACCAATGGATCCGCTGACTTGACGGGCGGTGTTGTTGATCGCGTTCCCATGTGCGATCATGCTGTTCGGAAGTTGGTTGATGCCCCAGGTATTGACCGGCATATTGACCATGGCGATACCGAGGCTCCGCAGCGAATAGGCGATACAAACATAAAGGTACGTCGAATGTACCCCCAGAAAAGATAACATGAGCGAACCGCCCGTGAGGACAGATAAGCCGATGATTGCGGGAATTCTGGGTCCAAAACGGTCGAACATCGCTCCGGAAACAAGACTCATGATCGCCATGATGATCGCACCCGGCATCAGCAAGAGCCCCGAGTGCAGAGCAGAGAACCCCTGTACGTTTTGCAGATAAATCGGCGTCAACACGGCGCCGACCGTCATACCGGCGCTGACAATCGCGGAAAGGATCGTCGAAACCGAAAAAACGGGATTGCGCAAAATACGAAGATTCAGCAGCGGCCGGACACTCTTCAATTGTCTGCGCACGAAGAAGATGAGCATGACCGCGCCGACGATGATCGGGATATAGGTAAGCGGATGCACCCAGCCGCGGCTGCCCGCTGTTGAAAATCCGAAGAGCAGACCGCCAAAGGCTACCGTCGACATCCCGACCGACAACCAGTCAAGCTTCGTCTCCTTGCGTTCTCCTAAATTTTGAAGCCATACCAGCGCGATGATACAGACCACGATCGCGAGCGGCGCGATTACCGAAAAAATATAGCGCCATCCGTATTCATCGACCATATAGCCCGCGAACGCAGGGCCAAAGGCAGGTGCCAGACCGATCACGATACCCGCAAGACCGAGAGCAAAACCTCTTCGTTCTTTTGGAAAGATCCGCATCAGCGTGACGGACGAGAACGGCAGCATGACGCCGGCGCCGATCGCCTGCATGATACGGCCGATCAGCAGCATCGCGAAGCCACTCGAAAGCGCGGCAACCACCGAGCCTGCCGCGAAGGCGATCATCGCAAAAGTGAAGATCTGCCGCGAGGTAAACCGGTCGATCAAATAGGCGGTGACCGGCACCATCAAGCCGTTGACAAGCAAAAAAATAGACGTCAGCCACTGACCGACCGCCGGGGTAATCCCAAGCTCCGCCATGACCGCAGGAAGTGCCGGCGACATCACCAGCTGATTCAGAACCGTGATGAAGCCGCCGGCAATAATAATGCCGACCATTCGTATGCCGGCTTTCGTTAATTTTCCGTCCTCTGTGCGGACATCTGTGCGAAGCATATTATCCTTTTGTTAACTCCTGTATCGCGTCCGCGTAAATATGGGCCGCGCGCATCAGGTTGTCTAACTTGATATACTCATCCTTTTGGTGCATGACGTCTTCATCATCGGGAAATGCCGGACCAAAGGCGACCGCGTTCGGAATGGCGCGGGCGTAGGTCCCGCCGCTCATTACGAGGGGGCCGTGTTCCAGATCGCCCGTGTGCTTGCGGTAGACCGCCATCAGCGTCTGGATAAAGGGATCGTCCGGCGGAAAGTAAAGCGGCGCCATGCCCGAGACCTTTACCACGCCAAGACCATTTTTGTCCAGCGCGGGACGAAGCGCGTCATAGACGTCGTCCTCGCTTTTGGTGACCGGGCAACGCACGTTGACCGTGAGGATTGCCGCTTCGGTTCCGAGTTCGATCATTCCTGTATTGACGATCAGCGAACCGGACGGCTCATCCTCCATCGCGATGCCAAGACGTTTTCCGTCAAGTTCATAATCGATATGATTGCGGTAAAAATCAATAAAACTTTGTGCGTTTTCATTCACAAGATTCAGTTCCGAGAGAAACTCCATGAGTACGGAGATCGCGTTGAGGCCTTTCTCCGGATGAGCGCCGTGCGCGGAGACGCCCTGCGCGGAAACCTCGAGCGCTTTACCGGCGCCCCGGCAGGTAAGGGAGCGTCCGGTGCGTTCGCGAAATGCTTCAGCCGCAAGCCGAACCCGCTCGAAGGCGGCTGCCCGTTCGGCGTCGGCCTTTGTCACCTTGCCTTTGGCCTTCCCTTTGGCGGCTCTGCCCGCACCACCGCGCGCTTTTGCGGAAGCCGGCTCGCCATCGTCGAAGACGAGCACGGCGCGACAGCGATCCGGAACCATATTCGGCGCGGCCCCGCCTTTCACACTACGCAAGCGAAGCCCCTTCCCTTGCGATGGTTCCAGCTTTTTCGCGATTTCAAAGACCATCATGCCCATCTCGCCGTTGATCACCGGAAAATTCGCATCGGGGGAAAACCCAAAATCCGGCGGTGCCATCCGTTTGAAGTATTCCTCCATCCCCGACCAGCCGGTCTCTTCATCTAGTCCAATGATGAGCCGGACATTTTTCGCAGGGAAATATCCGGAAGTCTTCAGCGCCTTCAGCGCAAGATAAGCAGACACGGTCGGCCCTTTGTCGTCCGTCGTGCCGCGCCCATAGATACGGCCGTCTTCCTCTTCCCCGCCCCAGGGGTCTTTCGTCCAGCCATCGCCGGCCGGCACCACATCGAGGTGGATTGGAATACCCAGCGTCTCATCAGCCGCCGCGACCACTTCTCCGCGCGCATCCAGCACAGCGCCGCGCCAATCGATATGCCCGCCGTAATTGTCCGCGTTGAAAATCTCAAATCCATCCGCAGCGGCCTCACGCAGTAAGTATTCAAACGCCCCTTGCACAGCGGCGCCAAACGGCATATCTTTTTCCGGCGGTTCCTTCACACTCGGATACGAAACGAGCCCGCGCAGCAAGCGCACGGCCTCGTCCCGAAGTTCTTCAATGATTTCGTGATGACTCACTTTTATTTAATCACCTAGATTCCCGCCTTCGTGGGAATGACATCTAGTTCACAGCCTCAACAGCCGAAACTTCCGGATACTCTTCCTTCAGCAAGCGCTCGATGCCGTTCTTCACGGTCATCTGCGACATCGGGCAGCCGGCGCAATGACCCTGCAGCCTTACCTTCACGATGTTGTCATCCGTGTAATCGACGAATTCCACGTCGCCGCCGTCCCGCTGCAGATACGGCCGGATTTTTTCCAATGCTTCTTTGATCTTCTCTTCCATGTGATTGATTGCCCCTTACTTCTCTTCAAACGCTTCTTCGCCGGCACCACAAACAGGACACTCCGTCGGCTTTTCCACACGATCTTCTTCATAACCGCAAATATTGCAAACCCACACCATCTCATTTACCTCCATATGCTTGACACAATAGCATCACAAATCGTTCTACATTATACCACTTTTTGGCTGCTCTCACCAATTCTCTATTTCGAGGAAACCTCTATGCCTTCCTTGTTGGCGTCGACAAAGCGCTTGATCTTTTTCGAGGTCGTCGCGTCGAAGGGCTCTTCCCGCAGATAGACCTTGCGAATCTTCTTGTAGATCGGCAGTTCCTCATTGACCTTGTCGATTTCCTCCCAAAAGACCCGGCCCGCCTGCGCCGTCGTGTAGCCTTCGCCAAGCCGCTCTGTGAGTTCCTCCACATTCGGAATTGCCGCGACCGCGATGATCGTATCGTTCGACATCCCGGCCTCGGCCTCAAAGACCATCAGTTCGCCAAAAACCGGCGAAATACTGAGCAAGTACTCCAATTCCTCAGGGTAAACATTCTTCCCATTTTTCGTAATAATGACGCTCTTCTTCCGGCCCGTGATATGCACAAAACGCTCGGGATCTACATAGCCGTAATCCCCGGTATGATACCAGCCGCCGCGCATCGCCTCGGCCGTCGCTTCCTCGTCGCCGTAGTATCCGAGCATGACCATATCGCCTTTGATCAAAATCTCGCCGATGCCCGTCTCGGGATCCGCATCCTCCACGCTCGCCTCAAAGCCCGGCACGAGATAGCCCGCCCCCTCGCTCTTGCCGCCGCGAATCGGGTTCAGCGCGCAGATCGGCGAGCACTCAGTCAACCCGTAACCCTGCACCATGTTGACGCCGAATTCCTTGAAGCCGTCGATGATCTCCGGATTGATGGCCGCGCCGCCCGCGATGAACAGGCGCATATTGCCGCCGAAAGTTTCGCGAATTTGTTTGAAAAAAATCTTACCGATGTCGATGCCGATTTTCTTCGTCACATGATTGACTTTGATGACCTTTTTCAGCAAGTTTTCCTTGCCGCCCTTGCGCGCGTTCTGCCAGATCTTGCCGTAGAAATTTTCAAAGAGCAGCGGCACCGCCAAAAAGACCGAAGGTTTCGCTTCCTTGATGTTGTCGAGGATATACCGCAGTCCTTCGCAGTACGCGATCGACGCGCCCTGCGCGAGCGGAACGAGATGCCCGCAAGTGCTCTCATAGGTATGGTGCAGCGGCAGGAAGGAGAAGAACTTATCTTCCGGCACGATGCCGATGACGGTCGTCGGAACCATCAACTCGGTACAGATATTTTTGTGACTGAGCATAACGCCCTTCGCGAAGCCCGTCGTGCCCGAGGTAAAGAGCAGGATGCCCATGCGCTCGGCGTCGATCTGCGCGTCGAGAAAATCGCGGTTGCCCTCCGCAAGCAACGCCTCGCCCTCCGCGATCAAATCGGCCACCGGCACTTCATAGTCTTTCAGATCCTCCGGATGGGCGTCATTGTTCACGAAAAGCGAAAGCTTGGTCTTGCCATTCTTCCGAATCTCCTCAAACACAGGCGCGAATTTCTGCGCGTAAAAAATGCATTCAACATCCGCGGTGATCAGCAGCTGCTCGATCTCCGCTGTGGAAAGTTCCTTGTCAAGCGGCACCACCACGCCCGTCCCGCAGACGATGCCCAGATACGCCGTGATCCACGCATAGCTGTTGTCGCCGATCACGGAAAGCCGCGCCCCGCGCAGTCCCCGCGCATGCAGGGCTGTCCCAATGCGGTTGACGCGCGTGAGCGTGTCGTGATAAGTAAATGTCCGGTAAGGCTCCTTGTGGCTCGGCTTCTCATGGAAGGCCGGTCGGTCGCCATACAGCGCCGCGCTGTCCTCGATCATGCGTTTGATGGTGACTTGAGGCCGGATGTTCATGAACTTCACGAACTTGTCCCTGGTGTGCACATCATTCAAATAGTCGACAAAGCCCTGCGCCCAAGCCTCATCGCGCTTCACGACCTTCGCATAGTCTTCCGCCGGAATCATTTCTCTGTAAGACATACCGTTCTCCTATCCCTTCGCTTTTCTATAATACCAAGACAATAATACCACAACACTGCGGCTCGCCACACGATTGCTTCGCCGGGTTTGTCCTGTATTATTTTCGCATTTCGCCCGCAAAGATGGCCGCGCCGAGAGCGCCTGCCAATTCCGGCTCGTCCGGCACATAGACAGGCGCGTTCAGCAAGGCTTCAAAGGCTTTTACCACGCCGGCGTTGCGTGCGACGCCGCCTGTCATCATATACGGCGGTTCTGCGGAAACACGCTTTAGCAGCGCTTCATTGCGCCGGGCGACCGCCTGACAAAGACCGTTTAGGATATCTTCCCTGCTGTGGCCGTCCGCGATCAGGGATACGACTTCCGACTCCGCAAAGACAGTACACATGCTGCTGATTTGCAGCTCCGTCTGCGCTGCCCATGCCGCCGCGCCGATCTCAGCCAATGACACGCCGAGTGCGCCGGCCGTCTTTTCCAGAAAGCGTCCCGTCCCTGCCGCGCATTTGTCATTCATCGCAAAGTCGGCTACGCCCCCCCGCGCGTCAATGCGAATGGCCTTGCTGTCCTGCCCGCCGATGTCGATGATGGTGCGGACGGCGGGGTAAAGCCGGTGCGCGCCGCGCGCATGGCATGTGATCTCCGTCACCACCTCGCCGCCCTGTGCAATGCCCGCCCTGCCGTAACCCGTGGCCACGGTGGCGATCTCCGCATCTTCCGGAAGCCCGGCTGCCGCAAGAGCGAGCCTGCGCGCAAGCACAGCGCTCTCCCTGGTTTTCGCGCCCGTCGGCACCGTCGCAGTCCCGGCCACCGCGCCGTCCGGATCCAGCACCACGGCATTCGTAGAAGTCGATCCGCTGTCGATCCCCAGCGCATACAGTGCCGCCCGATTTTTCTCTGTCGTCATTTCTTCTCCTCTGCCTGTCTCTTTATACAAGCGTCCCCCTGTACAAATCATTTCTACAAAAGCGCAGATCCGCGTCGCGAGTTGTCCGGCGCCGGAAGCCGTATAATCCGTTTCCACTTTGAGCACGGGAATATCCGGGAACCGTCCGCTCCCTGCCGCACGGCCATCCGCAGGACGTGGGGATAGACCATCTGTCCTGCGATCCGCCAGCATGTCCGCATATTCATAGGCATAGTTGTCGCAAAACTTGATGGTATGGTAAATGAGGCCGCCTATCTTCGCGTCGGCTGCCATCTTCTTCAGTCCCGCCGCGCGCTCGTCGCCCGCCATCATCCGCATACACGGATATTTCGAAAACACACCCCGGATATACGCGTCAAGAATGCCTTCGTCATCGTCCCGCAGCGGCGACAAATAAAAACGATTTTTCTGACCCGAGCAAGAGGCGTTAAAAACCACCCGCGCGCCGGCCGCCTTCACAGCCTCTTCAAGCGACGGCGGGATCTTTGCCCCGACCAGTCCAATGCGGGGCTGTCCGCCGCCATCTTCCTCGTCTTCATGACAAGGCCTTGGCACCCCGCGCATGATTTCCGCCAAACGCCGCGCGTCGAAGCAACAGGACAGAGAGTCAGGCCTTCTGCCTTGTGCCCCCACAGAACCGAAGGCCTGTCCCTCTGTCCCGCGTCCCTCTGCATAATCCGCATACGCGCGAATCATATCCCTGACTGCCTGTCGGTACAACGCCAGTCCGGTTTCGTCCTGACGGACCGGAAGCGGCAGCATGAACACAAAACGGTCGGGATACAGCCGTTTGACCACATCATACAGGCGTCTGGTGCTGTCGCAGCAGCTCGTGAAAAGCACCCCCTCGGGAGCCCTCGCCAAAATAGCCCCGAGCGCTGCCTTCGTAAAAGAACAGGACGCCGGATGCAGCAGCGCTTCCGCCTCGGCCGTGTCGCCCCCCTCTTCGGCTAAATATTCGGTCTCCGCCCCCATCGCTTCGAGGATCTCGGCTGGCGCGTACCGGCAAAAATACAGAATCATTTCCGCGCCCTCACCATCTCGAAGAAAGCTTCGGTGCGCGTTCGAATCTGGCCGTCTGCGTCGTTTCGCCGGTCAACGCCATCCCCGTCAAGAATCAGGAACGGACGTCCGGCTGCATCAAACGCACGCTTCATCTCAACCGCGCCGCCTGCCGACTGCTTGCAGCCCCAGTGACAGAAGTGAATCACGCCATCAGCGTCCAGGGATTCCGCTGTACACAGGGCAGCTGCCGTCTTTCGCTCATACGGGCCATTGTAGATATTCTCCGCCATTTTTCGTGCCAGCGCTTCGAGCGGGTGATTTGTATCCAAACGTTCCCCGCATCCATAGTCAAAATCGAAGTCCGACGCCACAATGCGGTACAGAGGATTATGATTAAAATATTCCTTTAGGGTCGGCTGATAGTACGGCATGAGGTGAATCCACAGGATCTTCAGGGCTTCCGTGTCGGGGTAGCAGCGCATATCTTCCGCGAGCGCACGATAATAAGAAAGAACCTCTTCCGATCCGGCCAGTAGATGCGTCGCAAAGAGTTTGAACATATGCAGGGTCAGCGTGGCGGGATAGTCCTTCTTCGCCTGCATCGCCAAGCAGGTCTCATGCAGATCCCGTGCTTCGTTTTCACGTGCGAGGGCGGCGCGGAGGGCCTGCTCGTCAAAGCGTTTGCTTGTGCGCCGTTCCAGCAGGCGCACGAGATCTTCCAACTGCGCCGCGATATAGGACAGAGATGACTGTGAGTTTTCATACGGGATATCGATGATAAAGGCGTCTTCTCCAGCACGTCTGGACAAATAGCGAAAGGTATTGGCGTTGCAGTCGCAGGCCAGCGTCGTTGTGATGCTCGCGCATGGCTTTTCGAGCAGATCCGCGTCCACCGCGCCGAGAAAGCCCTTGTGATAGGAGCAAAGCGTATCGCTCATCCCCATCGCTTCCGCGCGCCGAAACAAAAAATCCTCGATATGAAAACCACCGGCAAAGGCCGTGAAACATTCGATCGACATCGGCGCGAGTCCAAACCCTTGCAGCAGTTCGACCGGCGCAAACAAATTGACCCAAGCGGCCCGCGCGGGATTCTTCAGCGCCCGCGCCACCGAACGAATCGCGAGCCGGTTTAAGTCGTTCAACGCCTTCGGAATCGCTCCGCCGCGTTTCACCCGCAGACGCATACGTTCATAAAGCAGCCCGACACGCATTAGTTTGCGCGCCCGACCCGGATGTTTTTGCGCTGTCTTTTGGATTAGTCCCCCGTATTTTTCAACAATGCCCATTGATCATTTTTCTCCATAGGCTCTATTATACAATATCTTTCCCATCCTTCTTTCTCTGTCAGTTCACAAAAAACGTTACGATTCTATGATATCCGCAAATCATGTGAACCTGAATCGTAACCCAAAAAACCGTCAAATTCGCAGAAAAAACCGTCAAATTCGCAGATGTTAGTTGCAAAGAGATGCAATATCTTCTATAATGCGGTTTGAGTTAGTTTTACAATGCAAACGCGTAAATGGAGGAGAAAATGGTATTTGATAAAATCAAAGAGATCATCGCAAACAAGATCCAAGTGGACGAGGATAAGATCACGCCGGAGACGAGCCTGATGAAAGACCTCGAAGCCGATTCGCTCGACGCCGTCGAGATCATCATGGGCATCGAAGAAGAGTTTGACATCGAGATCCCCGACAGCGTAGCCGAAGGTTTCTTAAATGTTGGTGACATCGCAAAATACGTCGAGTCAAAAATCAACTAGTTTGAATCCATCCGCGAATCAGATCAGCGAATGACAAGAACACAAAAAGCGCGGAGCACCGCGCTTTTTGTTTCCGCTAGGGCTTTGCCCTGCTGCTTGCCTCAGCCCTCTTTCGGTGCGCCGACGGGGCAAGCAGCGGCACAAGCACCACAATCAATACAAGTGTCTGCATTGATCACGTAGATGTCTCCTTCACTGATCGCGTCAACGGGGCAGTCTGCTGTGCAGGCGCCGCAAGCGATGCAAGAGTCATCAATTGTATATGCCATATCCCATACCTCCTTCTCAATGTGATAGAATAAGCAAACGACATTGTACCAAAACTTAGTCGTCCACACAAGCATGAAGATATACGGATTGATCGGAAAAAGCGGCACAGGAAAGAGTTTTCAGGCCATTAGCCTTTGCGAGAGCATGGGAATCGAGAGCATCATCGACGATGGTCTCTTTATCAAGGGCGGTACGGTACTCGCCGGTATCAGCGCCAAACGGCAATTAACCACGGTAGGCGCAATCAAAACCGCGCTTTTCACGGAGGACGAACACAGAGACGCTGTCGCGAAAGCCATTCGCGATTCTGCGCCGGGGTCTATCCTGGTACTCGGAACCAGCGACCGCATGGTTGAAAAAATCACCAGCCGGCTCGGTCTCGAAATGCCTGAGGAACTGATCGATATCGAAAGCCTTACCACGCCGGACGAACGCAAGCTTGCCGGCTATCGTCGGCACGAACTTGGTCAGCATGTCATCCCTGCTCCGACGTTCGAAGTGAAGCGAGGATTTTCCGGCTATTTTCTGCACCCGCTGAAAGTACTCCAGGATATCCGCAATGGACGCGCCGGAACCACCGAGCGCTCCGTCGTGCGTCCAACCTATAGTTATTTCGGAAACTACACAATCTCAACCAATGCGATCATCAACATCGTACATGCGGTGGCGAGGCGCGTCCCGGCGGTCGAATCCCTGTCTTCCGTCTTTGTCCGCAAACGGCAAGACGGCATCATCATCGATGCCGGTATCATCGTACATGCAGGACATTCCATTCTCGATGCCGCGCGTGATTTCCAGATCGCAGTCCGGGAGGAAATTGAAGCGATGACGGCCATGAACGTACTCGGTGCAGACGTGGAAATCACGGAGTTAGACTATGGTGACATGCCACGTAATTGAAGGGATCCGCGACTTTAACACAGGCCAGATCTTTGAATGTGGCCAGTGTTTTCGTTGGGTGCGCGGAGCAGACGGCGGTTATACCGGTGTGGTACAAGGCTGCTTTGCCAATATTTATTACAATAATGAAGAAGACGTCATCACGATCTGGAGCGACTATATGCCCCACAGTGAAACACTTCGTGATGCTTTCTGGCGCGATTACCTGGATTTGAACCGTGACTACGCGGCCATCAAGCGCACACTTTCCGAGAAGGATCCCGTGATGTATGACGCGACCTATGCCGGCGCCGGCATCCGTTTGCTCAATCAAGACCCTTGGGAGACCCTTATCTCCTTCATCATCTCGCAAAACAGCAATATCCCGCGAATCCGGGGTTGCATAGAAGCGTTGTGTACGGCCTTCGGCGAACGCATCGGCAATTCCGGCGGCCGCGAATTGTTTGCTTTTCCAACCATCAAGAGGCTCGCTTCGTTGAAAGAATCCGAACTCGATGTATGCAGTCTCGGCTATCGCGCAAAATATGTCGTAGAGGCCGCGCGTCAGGTGAACGTAGATGGCGGCGCCTTTCTCGCCACAGCAGGCAAAGCAAACGAGGAGAAAACGGAAGCCTATCTCACATCTCTATCCGGCGTTGGTCCAAAAGTCGCACACTGTGTGATGCTCTTTGCCCTGCGTAAGACCGACGTTTTTCCAATCGACGTATGGATGGCGCGCGTGATGAGTGAGCTCTACGGTATCGAGGAAAGTGACCACAACGCGATGCGCGCCTATGCATGGGAGCATTTCTCGCCCTGGAGCGGTATCGCCCAACAATACCTGTTCCATTACGCCAGAAATATCAAAAAATAAACAACCCTGCGATTCTGAATTCAAAAATCGATCTGAATTCAAAAATCGATCGGTCAGATTGTTTGCGTCAGAGTGGTGAACATTTGCGGGAAATCGTTTCGCGCCATTTCATAAGCCAAGCCCGCATCCGTTTCGCTGTAGAAAAGGCCGAAAACCGTCGGGCCGCTGCCGCTCATCATTGCCCGACCCCGATGGCTGTCGCAAAGAGACGTCATCTTCTTCAGGAGGTCTTCCGCCTCCGGATGTACCGCCATAACAGGCGGCATCAAGTCATTGGACAAGGAGGATAAGATGACCACTTCCTTTCCGGCCTCCAGCGAGGCGGAAAACTCCGTCGCGTTTGCAAACGGAAAAAAGGCGGAGTCCAAATCTCTCTGCAGATCAAACAAATGATAGGCTTCCGCCGCCGAGACAAAAATACCGGGATTGACAAGCAAGACATGCGCTTTTTTCGCGGGATGTACGGAGACAAGCCGCTCACCGATTCCACGCGCGAGCGCCGTTCCAAAGCCTTGCTCGGCATAGCCGAGTACCGGGTTTGCCTTTGCGCAAGCATAGATCTGAAATGGCACGTCAGCACCAAGTGAGACTCCCAGTTCTGCGAGTTCGGAAAGAGAAACCTCGGACGCGTACTTCGCCGCCAAAGCAAGGAAAACGGCAGCCGCGTCAGCCGAACCGCCCGCAAGACCTGCCGCGAGCGGAATGTGTTTGCAAATCCGAATATTTACGGTAAGGTTTGATAGATTGTGTCCGTATCGATCGAGAAAAGTCCGAGCGGCGCGCACCGCAAGATTGTCCTCCCCTTCCGGAAGGTCTGCGCCTTCTGTTTTACATGTAATTTTGGCGATTCCCGTAATTTTACCCAGCGAACCGTAGGGCGCTCGTGCTTCTGTTTCCACTTCCACTTCGTCGCAAAAATCAACTGCTTGCATGACGCTCTCGATGTCATGACGTCCGTCCGGCCTCAAAGCCAGAACCCGGAGAAGCAGATTGATTTTGGCCGGAGCCTTCATTTATTTCTTTTTGCCTTTGCCCTTTGAGGAGGAGCTTTTCTTGGCTCCCGCAGCACCGGCGCCACCGCTCTGCTGCTGGCGTGCCTTGGCGGCCTTCTTTGCTGCCGCTGCCCGGCGTTTGCGCTCGGCTTCGGCTTTGTGCGCAGCCGCATATTTGCTGCCGCCAGCAAGCGCCGAACCCGGTCCTGCGACCTTGTGCGTCGGCTTTTTTTTCTTTGCCTTGGACTCGATGCGCGGAACGGCACCTTTGGGCGGTTCCGGTTCCGGGACTTTGCCGCCGACTTTCTCAAGCTGCTTTCGGTTTTTCTCCTTGGCCTTCTCAATCAGGGTTTTTGCCTCGTCGACCGTGATATTCCGTTCCTTCGCGATTTTGTAAGGATTGGCTTTCATCAGCGCCGCCGCCTCGGCCTCGGCCTTTACCTTGCGTCCGTTGGTCACCACCATGAGCGCGATGACCGCTACCATCATCAGCACCATTACGATCATGGAAAGCTTGGAGTTGGCGGCAACGTCGAGCGTTGTAAATTGAATCGTCTTATCATTTCCGAGTTTCGTACCGTCCAGTGTCGCCAAATCGCCTTTTACCGTCAACTCGTAATTTGTCTTCTGTTGCAGCTGGCCGGGATATCCTTCCTTGACAGGTGCGGGATCCGCTAAAACAAGAACGTAATCCTCCGCACCCTCCTGCTGCGCGCTATACACTTTTACGGGAACCCGGACTACTTCTTCTTTGATTACATTCCCATCTTCGTCCTTATTTTGGCTTGTATAATGGAGATCGAACAAGGGGTCATCTTTTCCGTCATAAAACGGCATGGTAGCGGCTGCGCCATTGCTGGTGAAATACAGCTTGAATCCCACGTTCTCGATCGGAACATTGTCCTTTCCATTCGACTCGCTTGTAAAATCGAGCGTGCCACCTGCCGCAAAAACCGGCATGGCAAAGAGGATCGTCATTGCCGCGAGTGCGGCGATCAATCCTATTCTTCTTGCAATCTTTGCGAGTCTATTCATCTGCCTGTTGCTCCTTTTTCTCCGCCCGCAATTCTCTGAAAAACCCGGAAAGCATGCGGGCACATTCTTCCCTGAGTACGCCGGACTTGTAGGCAGTCCGGTGATTGAGGCTCTCGGAGGCGAGAATGTCTTTGACACTCCCGCAACCACCGGACTTGTCCGACTCCGCTCCCGCAATCACCGCATCCACGCGGGCAAGCACTGCAGCGCCCGCACACATCGAGCAGGGTTCGACTGTTACATACAGCGTACAGCCGATGAGCCGCCGTGTATCAAGCCGTTTCGCTGCCGCACGAAGTGCAACCATCTCCGCATGAAGCGTGGGATCCTGTCCGGTCTCAACGCGATTTCGTCCGCGTCCGACCACTTTGCCGTCCTTGACGATCACACACCCGATTGGAACTTCGCCCGCCTGCGCCGCTTTTGCCGCTTCGCGAAGTGCCAGCCGCATAAACGGCTCATGCACACCGACATCCTCAAACTCAAGCTTACACACATCCGAATCAAGCTTACACATCAAATGATTTTATCATAAATCCTTTGCCCGGTCACTCTCTGTCAGTTCAGATTGAACAGAATGAACAGAATTTTGCTGGGCCTGTACAAGATTTTGCGCAGATTGTGCGGGATCCGGCGCAATCTGCGCGGGCTCTTTGCTTCTGGGCCGGATCTGGCTGAGCAGGATGCCGCAAAAGATGAGCGCACAGCCGAAATAGGCGCGCCCCGTCATCACTTCGCGGATTAGAATCGCGCCGCCGATCGCCGAAAAGACAGACTCGAGCGAAAAGATGACCGAAGCCTTCGCCGGCGCTACATGACGCTGTCCGATGACCTGTAAGGTGTAGGCGATGCCGACCGAGCCGAGACCGCGATAAAGCAGCGGAATCAAGCCCGCGCGCAGGATGGAAAGCGAGAGGGCCTCTCCCGGAAGAAAAAATGCGATCACAGCGCAAAGCACACCGCAAATGATAAACTGAACCTGGCTCAAACGGAGTGCGTTGACGAAAGGTGCGAAGCGGTCGACAACGATGATATGCGCCGTCCAAAAAAACGTCCCGACAAAAAGTGCCCAGTCGCCCGGCGTCAGACCTCCGAGCCCATTCTGTACGCAAAGAAAATACATACCGGCGACGGCAAAGACGGCACCGATCCATGTAAACATGCCCGCGCTCCGCTTCATGAAGATGCCGGCGATCGGAACAAAGATGATGTAGAGACCTGTTATGAAACCGGACTTGCCGGCCGAATTTGTCAGGTCAACGCCGACCTGCTGCAGCGCACTCGCGCCGAAGAGAACAAGCCCGCAAATGAAACCGTATTTCCACAGCTGTTTGCGCGCGGCCGCGTCCGGCCTTGTTTTGTCAAAGATCAGAATGACCGGAATCAGGGAGGCGGCGCCGATGAAGAAGGTCACCGCGTTGAAGGTGAACGGACCCATGAACTCCATGCCGACCACCTGCGCGACAAAAGAAAATCCCCATATCAGGGAAGTCAGGAAAAGACATAGGGTCGCTGTGGATTCTTGCTTGCTAATGATGACTCCTCACTGATTCACGTTGCCAAACTACTGATGCAGGATGCTCTTCATGAATTGCTGCGCCCGCGGATTTCTGGGATTCGTAAAGAATTCTTCCGGCGGTCCGACTTCTCCGATCTCCCCGTCCGCCATGAAAACGACGCGGTCCGCGGCTTCGCGGGCAAAGCCCATCTCATGCGTGACGACCAACATCGTCATACCGCTCTTCGCGAGTCCGATCATGACACGCAGCACATCCTCGACCAGTTCGGGATCCAGCGCACTCGTAGGCTCGTCAAACAGCATGATCTCCGGCTCCATCGCGAGGGCGCGGGCGATCGCCACACGCTGCTGCTGGCCGCCGGACAGCCGGGCAGGATATTCGTCAAATTTGTCGGCAAGACCGACCCGCACAAGCAGTTCCTCCGCCTGTGCGGCCGCTTCCTGTTCTTTTTTCTTTTTCACATTGATCGGTGCGAGCATAATATTTTCTTTCGCGGTCTTGTGAGGAAAAAGGTTGAAACGCTGAAAGACCATGCCCGTTTTGATCAGGATCTCAGCGCGGCGTTCCTTCGTCATGCGAACATGAGGATGTCCTTTGACACGCTTTTCAAAAAGTTCTTCGTCGATATAGATCTCTCCGTCTGTGATGGTTTCCAGGCCGTTGATACAGCGCAGGAAGGTCGACTTGCCCGAACCTGACGGTCCGATTACCGCGACAACCTCGCCCTGATCGACAGACAAGCTGACATTCTTGACCGCTTCCACAGTTGTAAAGGATTTGCAGATATCCACCGTACGGATGATCGACATAGAACGCCCTCTATTCGTACTCCGAGAATTTTTTCTCGAGCCTATTGAAGATGATCGTAAAGATCGCGGTAAGAACCAGATAGATCGCAAGCGAAGGGATATACACCAAAGCACTCGCCTTGTTGGATGCGATCATCTTGGTCTGGAACGTGAGATCTGTGAGCGCAATGATCGACACCAGCGAAGTGTCTTTCAGTACCATGAGGAACTCATTGCAAACGGGCGGGATCATCCGGCGATAGGATTGCGGGATGACGACCAAACTCATGCACTGTCCGTAACTCAAGCCAAGTGAGCGACCCGCTTCCATCTGCCCCTTGTCAATCGACTGAATCGCAGCACGGATGATCTCGGCGAGATAAGCCGCGATGTTCAGTGAAAAAGCGATATAGGCAGCCAAGAATTTGCTGCTAATATTGAGGGCGGGGAAAATCAGCGGCAAGCCGTAATAGACGAAATAGAGTTGAATGAGCAGCGGCGAGCCGCGGAAGAAAAAGATATATGCGGTTGCGGGCTTACTTAAGAATGGGTTCTTGGAAATCCTCGCCAGCGCGAGGAAGATACCCAGGCCGACGGCGGTAAGCACGGACGTAACGGTGAGTTCCATCGTCACGCCCGTTGCCTTGATTAATGCCGGCATCCAATCTGCTATTTTCTGAAGTGTTTCCAAATTTTCGCGCTATCCGCTCATTGCTTTCCTTGTTTCAGAACCCTGTGATACCTAGCCGTTCTTCACCACGATGCAAAGCGCATTGGATACGTAGGGTGCGGTCAAAATGTATTTTTCCTGGCGTTCCGGTGTGATGGATACGGAAGAAGCGATGAGGTCGTACTGCCCCTTCTCCAGTCCGGCGAAGATGCCGTCCCAAGCGGTATTCACGATTTCCACTTCGAGTCCAAGCAATTCGCCGATTCGCGCCGTCACATCGATGTCAAAGCCGATGAACGTCAGACCGTCTTCCGTCGTATATTCCATCGGGGGATAGCCGACTTCGGCGCCGACCAGCAGTTTGCCTTCCTGAATCGTCGTGAAGTCTGTCGGAATCACGGGCGCTTCCTTCACATCACGAAGACCGGCCGTGAAGTCCTCACCGAAATTCTTGATGGCAATCTCCGCCATCGTGCCGTCATAGAACATCGTATCGACTGCGGCTTCCACAGCCGCTTCCAGCTGCACGGAACTCTTGGCAAAGCAAAGACCCATCGGCTCACCAACGTCGTTGATCCAGACGCGGTCGTATTTGTCACTGTCCGCCGTATAGTAGGCCGAGACCACGCTGTCTACATACACCGCATCGACGCGGTCGAGTGAAAGGTCATCAAAACACTGCGTAACTTTTTCATAGCGGCTGACCGTGATATTTTTCGCACCGTTCTCGATCATTTCATCGACGCTATCCGCAGCTGTCGTCGCTGTCTGTACCGCGATGTTGTGACCCGGAAAATCTTCCGGCGTCGCGACCTTGGAAGTGCTCTTCGAACCGCCGCACGCTGCCAGCGTGAATGTGAAACAAATCACCAAAGCCAGTACAATAGGTAGTCTCCTTTTCATGTTTCCTTCTCCTCTTGATTCATTCAGCCCAATACTCAAAATTTTCTGAATTTGGTTCGACATACTTCGAGTTTTCTCTCCTTGCAATAAACAACAGCATACATTATACCATTTTTTTCGGATCCATGAGAAGATTAAATTCTTCTTCGGACAAAATGCTGCGTCCGACGGTTGCTTCCCGCAACCCAATCCCGTTTTCATAGGCATATTTGGCGATTTCCGCGGCTTTTTCATACCCGAGACGAGGAGACAAGGCCGTCACCAGCATGAGGCTGTCTTCAAGATACCGGGCGATTACCGCTTCATTCGGCCGGATGCCGATCGCGCAGTGACCGTTAAACGAATGAATCGCGTCCGCGAGCAGCCGGATGCTCTGGATTACCGAATACGCGATGACAGGCATATAGACGTTTAGTTCAAAATTACCTTGTGACGCGCCGATGCCGACAGTCACGTCATTGCCCATGACACGGGCGCAGACCATTGCCAATGCCTCGCACTGCGTCGGATTGACCTTGCCGGGCATGATCGAGCTGCCGGGCTCATTGGCGGGAATGATAAGCTCTCCGATGCCGCACCGGGGACCCGAGGCCAGCAAGCGCACATCGTTTGCGATCTTCATCAAATCGCAAGCCAGCGTACGCAGCGCACCGGAAAGACCTGCTGCTGCATCCTTTGAGGACAAGGCATAAAATTTATTCGGTGCGGATTTGAAGGCAAAGCCCGTAAACTCCGAGATGGCATGAGCCGTAAGCGCGCCGAAGTCCGGAGATGTGTTGAGTCCTGTGCCGACCGCCGTACCGCCGAGGGCCAGAAGCCGAACCGGCTCAAGCGCCTGTTCGACCATCTTGTAACAAACGTCCATCATCTCATACCAGGCGGAAATTTCCTGCCCGAGCGTCAGCGGGGTCGCGTCCATGAGATGTGTACGGCCGGTTTTGATGATATCTGCGTAGTGATCGGAAAGTTTTTCAAACGTCGCGCGCAGGGCGTCGATGGCCGGAAGCAAATCATCCTCCGCCATCGCGACGAAAGCAATGTGCATCGCGGTCGGGAAGGTATCGTTGGAACTCTGCCCCTTGTTGACGTCATCGTTTGGGTGGAGTCCTGTCAGATGAGAGATGACTTCGTTGATGTTCATATTGGTCTGCGTCCCGGATCCTGTCTGCCATACGGAAAGCGGAAATTCATCCTGATACCGGCCCTTGTAAATCTCATCACAAACCTGCGCGATCGCATCCGCTTTCTCTTCCTCCAGCACACCGATGCGGAAATTGGCCCGTGCGGCCGCCCGCTTCAGCGCAGCAAAAGATCTGATGATTTCGTGCGGCATCAGGTCTTCGCCGATCTTGAAATTTTCAAGGCTGCGCTGGGTTTGCGCGCCCCAAAGCTTATCCTCTGGAACCTTAACTTCACCCATCGTATCTTTTTCTATCCGAAATGCCATGCGTCTCCCTTACCCATCAGCTCAACTTGTCCTCTCAACTACCTGTCATCTTCCCCCGGATTCCCAAGCTTCATCGCAGAATGACGGGGTACCTCAAACGATCACGCCTATTTCGCAGGTGTGTCCCACGCAGCGGCCACAGCCGCCGCGATGGCGTCGGCGATCCCCGGCTTAAATGCCGGAGGTAAGACGTAGTCTTCTGACAATTCCTCATCACTCACGATATCCGCCAGTGCGTAAGCTGCCGCGACCTTCATACTTTCTGTAATATCCCGTGCCGCCGCATCGAGCGCTCCCCGGAAAATACCGGGGAAGACAAGCACATTATTGATCTGATTCGGAAAATCGGAACGACCCGTGCCAACGATACCCGCACCCGCCGCTTTTGCGATCTCCGGCAAAATTTCAGGCTCCGGATTGGACATGGCAAAAATCACCGGATTCGGATTCATGGTGCGTATCATCTCGCCATTGAGCACGCCCGGCCTCGAAACGCCGATAAAGAGATCGCGGCCGCGCACCGCTTCGAGCAGCGTTCCCACGAGGTTGTCTTTGTTCGTAATTTCAAGCAATTCCATTTTGTCTTCGCCGAATTCCGAGAACCGCTCCATACTGATGATGCCTCGGCTATCGCAAACGATGATGTCACGCAGGCCGATGTTCAGCAGCATCTTCGCCACCGCGTTTCCCGCGGCGCCGGCGCCGCTAATGACCGCTTTCACATCCGAAAGCGAGCGGTTTTGCAGACGATAGGCATTGATGACGGCAGCGCTGACAACGACAGCCGTACCATGCTGGTCGTCGTGAAATACGGGAATATCTAAAATTTCTTTGAGTCTGCGTTCGACTTCAAAGCAACGCGGCGCAGAAATGTCTTCGAGGTTAATCCCGCCAAACACCGGTGCGATACGGCGCACGGTTTCCACGATTTCATCCGTGTCCTGCGTATCGAGACAAATCGGAAAAGCATCCACGCCCCCGAATTCCTTGAAGAGTACCGCTTTCCCTTCCATCACCGGAAGCGAAGCAAGCCCCCCGATATTGCCCAGTCCAAGCACCGCCGAGCCGTCGCTCACCACCGCTACGGTATTGGCTTTGATGGAATATTTACGTGCATTTTCAGGATCCTGCGCGATCATAAGACAGGGCTGCGCTACGCCGGGCGTATACGCGATCGAAAGGTCGTCCTTCGTCTTGACCGGCACTTTGCTCGTGATCTCGAGCTTGCCTTTATGCAGGGCATGAAGAATCAAAGATTCCTCATAATAATCAATCGGTTTTATAGTATTCTCTTCTGTCATTTTAGCGGTCCTCCTTACTTCCACGAACTCTTGAGTCCGACGATTTGATTGAATATTTTTTGTCCGCCGTCCTCCCCTGACGACAGCTTGGCATCCGCGATATAGTAACCATGACGGAAAAACTGGAACCGCTCACCCGGCTTCGCCTTGGAAACCGCAGCTTCCGCATAACAGATTTTTTCGGTGACGGAATTCGCCGCGAGCGTCATGTCGCCTTGACCGTCGTCGTCCATCAGATAGGTATATTCCCGTACGGTGACCGACACGGCGGTGCGCGCGTCAACCCAATGAATCGTGCCTTTCACTTTACGGCCGTCGAAGCCGCTGCCACTCTTCGTCTCGGGGTCGTAGGTGCAGTGCAATATTATGATATTGCCATCCTCGTCTTTTTCGGCCCCGGTCGCGGTAATAAAATAGGTCCCTTTGAAACGCACTTCGTTGCCCGGATACAAGCGGAAATATTTCTTCGCCGGTTCTTCCATAAAATCGGCGCCGTCAATCCAGAGTTCGCGCGAGAAAGTGACGCAGCGTTCTCCGAGCCCCGGAACCTCGCGGTTGTTTTCCATGACCGCTTCCTCGGTCAGATCTTCGGGATAATTGTCAATAATGACCTTGATGGGATCGAAGATGACGTTGCGGCTCTCTGTTTTGTCCTTCAGATCTTCACGAACGCAGTGCTCGAGAAATTCGATGTCAACCGTGGAATTGGCTTTGGCAACGCCGATCTCGGCGCAGAAATGCCGAATGGATTCGGGCGTATAGCCGCGCCGACGAATCCCGGCGATCGTCGGCATCCTGGGATCGTCCCAGCCACAGACCACGCCGCCCGTGACGAGTTTTTTCAGATAGCGCTTGCTCATGAGCGTATGGGTGAGACCCAGCCGCGCAAATTCGATCTGCCGGGGCGGCGCCGGCCAATCAAGCGACTTGAGCACCCAATCGTAGAGCGGGCGATGATCTTCAAACTCCATCGTGCACAGCGAATGTGTCACGCCTTCGATCGCGTCTTCGATCGGATGGGCATAATCGTACATCGGGTAGACACACCAAGTGTCGCCCGTATTGTGATGTGCGGCGTGGGCGATGCGGTAAATGACAGGGTCGCGCAAGTTGATATTGGGCGAAGCCATGTCGATCTTCGCGCGCAGCGCCAAGGCACCGTCCGGATGGCTGCCGTCTCTCATTTCATGGAACAATCTAAGATTTTCCGCAGGATCCCGATCCCGCCACGGACTCTCTGTCCCCGGCTCCGTCAGCGTCCCGCGCGTCCGGCTGATCTCCTCAGCGCTTTGTTCATCAATATAAGCCAGGCCCTTTTCAATCAATCGCTCGGCATATTCATACATCTGGCCAAAATAGTCCGAGGCAAAATGCAATTCGTTCCATTCGAAGCCAAGCCAGCGCACATCTTCTTCAATAGAATCAACATACTCCGTATCTTCCTTAACCGGATTGGTGTCATCAAATCTTAGATTGCAGCGGCCGTGATATTTCTCCGCCACCGTGAAATTGATGCAGATCGCCTTAGCATGCCCGATATGCAAATACCCATTGGGCTCCGGCGGGAAACGAGTGGTGATCGGCCGGGGATAGCGACCGGCCGCCAAATCTTCTTCAATAAACGCGTCGATAAAATTCTGTGATTCGTGTAACCCGGTCAATCAGTGACCCCCTTCATATGTTTTGCCCGCAGATGCGAAGAATCGCAAAACGGCATGTTGCGCGTTTCACCGCAGCGGCACAATGTCCGGCGATTGCGAATCTCGTATTCGCTGCCGTCCTCGCTTTTCAGCGTGATGCCGCCCTTCACGTATATTGGGCCCTTCGCATTATAATGATCGTCATTCAGCAGCGCGATCTCCTTGTCAAGTTCCGGTTCGATTTCGATCCCGTCTTTGCGGACAGTGATTCGTCCCGCGGCGCAATGATTGGCTTCATAGATCGCCTCTTGCTCGTATTCTGGATGCTCATCCGAACTCATGAGCGTAAGACGCCAAGCCTTTTGAAAGCGGTCGCAGGAGCGAATGACAGCGCAGAGATCGACACGATCCAGAAGGTCGATCGTGCCGCCCTCATACACACGTGCCGCATCGCAATAACAAGCCCTGTATGAGACTTCCGGGGCCGTAAATCCGATCTTCACGTGCGTACCATCGCAATATGGTTTTTTCTCCGCGTGCCCGCACCGGCAGAGCGTATAAGTATCTTGCGTCTCGTAGGCCTTGCCCTTCACAAATCCCTTCGTATTGCCGTCCTCATCAGGATCCATATGCTCTTCCGAAAGCGGCACACCGCCCGTCACAAGATAAGGACCGTCCTTGCATATCTTGATCTGTTCTTTGTCGTTCCCCACGGTTCTCTCCCATCTCCGCGCTTCCGACGCCCGGGGGGATTCCCCCGGGCGGAAAAGTGTAAGCAGTCTTTTGCGGGCTTAGCGCCGGACGACCACCGCGGTTCCCATGCCGCCGCCGATGCACAGTGTAGCAAGGCCGTTCTTGGCGTCACGCTTTTGCATTTCATAAAGCAAAGTCACAAGAATCCGAGCGCCCGAAGCGCCGATCGGATGTCCAAGCGCAATCGCGCCACCGTTCACATTGGTCTTTTCAGGATCCAAACCCAGATCGCCGACAACCGCCACAGCCTGCGCCGCAAAAGCTTCGTTGGCTTCCACCAAGTCGAGATCGCCAGCCGTGAGACCGGCCTTTTCCAAAGCCTTGGTCGAAGCAGGAATTGGCCCAACGCCCATGATTGCCGGATCCACACCCGCCGACGCGTAGGACGCAATCGTAGCAAGGGCCCGGAGCCCGTGCGCTTCTGCGTATTCACGCGAAGTGACAACGATCGCCGCTGCCCCATCGTTGAGGCCCGATGCGTTCGCCGCCGTCACAACGCCCCCATCCGACTTGAATGCCGGACGAAGCTTTGCGATACCTTCCGCCGTAGTTCCATAGGTCGGATGCTCGTCCGTATCAAAGATTTTCGGATCGCCCTTCTTCTGCGGGATCTCGACCGGTACGATCTCATCCTTGAAGCGTCCGGAAATCATAGCGGCTTCCGCGCGCTGCTGCGACTGCGCCGCAAAAGCGTCGAGTTGCTCGCGCGTGAGGCCCCATTTCTCGGCGACATTTTCCGCCGTCACACCCATATGATAATTGTTGAAAGCATCCCAAAGTCCGTCGTTGACCATCAAGTCGACAAGAGGCGTGTTGTTCATGCGCGCGCCCCAGCGGGCTTTCGGGAAAATATAGCCCGCCGCGCTCATGTTTTCAAAACCGCCGCAAACGATGACGTCCGCATCATTTGCCTTGATGATTTGTGCCGCCAAACTGACTGCCCGCAGACCCGATCCACAAACCTTATTGATTGTAAAAGCCGGTACTTCCTGTGGAATCCCCGCGTGAATCATGGCTTGACGTGCCGGATTCTGTCCGAGACCGCCTTGCAACACACAACCGAGAATGACTTCATTTACTTCAGCCGGATCCACGCCGGCCCGCGCGAGCGCTTCCCGGATCGCGATCGCGCCAAGCTTCTCGGCAGGAATATCTTTCAACGAACCGCCGTATTTTCCAACGGCTGTACGCACGGCGCCAACGATTACTGCATCTCTCATTTTTCTTTTTGCTCCTCTCGCGCTTCACATTTCAGGTGAACCAATTGTCACCGGAAAACATCCCAATCATCTCTGCGGCGCTCTTGCGCCAATTCACGTCATTCCTTTGAATTATAAGGTCTTTTTCAGAATTATACAACGAAAAAGGCAAAGACCTCATCCCGCTACTTCAACCGCACCGTATACTTCTCAATCAACTCGACGGGATTGTACGACAGCTTTGCCTTGCGGAGCCCCGGTATGCCCATGTCTTCTTCGCGGTTGATTCGTGTGACCTCAGGAGTGGCGTCTTGCACGACCGCCTTACAAAACTCATTGTTGATCGCCTGGTAGAGTCCGCGATATTCCGTATTGGCCTTTTCGATATGAACCGTGACGGTCTTGTCACCCAAGCGGCCTCCAATCGAGATCGCCTCGATGCGTCCGTCTATGCGGATCGCACCAGAGAGATAACCGACGGCTTCCAGATTGAGAAAGACGTCCCGCATTGCCTTTTCCTCGAAAGCGAGCAGTTCGCGCTCGTGCGGATCTTCCAGATTTTTTCGTTCATTGAAGGCACGAATGAAGTCCATCGCTTCCTCCGCCGCGGAAGGAGTCAAGGGGCCGTACTCGAAGGGTGTATTTGCCAAAAAATAATTCAAATGGTTTTTCTTTGAATGAAAAGCGCGACCCTTGAGCTCAATCAGAGCTCTGGCGTCGTAGATGTAATCATAGTTGGCACGATCCTCTTCAAACACCAATTCACCGGGCATAGCTTCCTTCAGCGCGTCGAGCAAGGAAACAGGAACCAGCATCATATTGAAGGGTTTTCCGATCTCTTCGAAACGGCGCTTTGCCTCCCGAACCGTTTTCTTCAGACTGTCCGGATCATAGGACCCGGTGCGTGTCAGCGGCGGCAGCATGAAAGGCTCTCCCATCACGGGATCGAGGTTGTCCGCCCCCGTGATACAAAGATAATCCCCGAGGATTTCCCACGAAAACATATTGATTTCTCTCCACATAAAGAGCGATGTAAAAGAGAGCCCGCTTGTCCTGTAATCAAAACCTTTCAGATATTCTTCGAGAAGAACCCGATCAGCCAGTGTGATTCGTCCGTCAAAAATAAACATTGTCCCCCTTATATCGTAACGCCTTCCCACTCCGTGCGGGCGGCGTCGAGTAAGTCGTAATCTGTCAGGTCAAATTTGAGCGGTGTGATCGTCGCATATCCTTGGCCGTTTGCGATAATATCGCTATCCTCCGGTGTGCCTTCTCCAAGAATCAGCGGCGCGCCGGAATAGTGATAGCCTAAGCGGCCGCTTTCATCTTCGCTAGACCGAAACCATTCGTCATACGTACGGTATGACAACGGGCAAACCTTCGTGCCCCGTATCACGGTATCCGGAAGATCCGGGATATTGACATTCAGGACCGTGTGTTTCTTTCGGATGAAATCGATATCCGCCACGAGCCGCCCGGTATGCCCGCCGACCGCAAAGGCAGACGTTTTTGCAATCGCCCGAACCAGACGCGCCGCATAATCAAAATGCACCGGCGTACGGTGAAAAGACTCGTTCGATGAGATCGAAACCGCGACGGACGGAAGTCCGCAAAGCGCGCCTTCGAGCGCCGCCGAGACCGTCCCGGAGTATAGCGTATCTGTACCAAGATTCATCCCATGATTGAAACCGGAAAAAACCATGTCCATTTCAACGCCCTGATCACGGTAAACTTCAATCCCGATCTTTACGCAATCGGCCGGCGTGCCTTCCATCGCAATGGCCCTGCACACACCCGCGAACGGAACGTTTTCAATGCAAACAACGCGACCGATCGTAATGCCGTGTCCGCACGCGCTTCGCTGACGATGGGGTGCGCACACGTAAATATTGCCCGTGTCCAACAGTGCCTCCGCCAGCTTATGAATTCCGATGGCGTCTATGCCATCATCATTGACGACAAGAATATTCACGAATCCGCTTTTTCCGTTATGGGAATAGGGTTATCCGTACTCATGCCGGCCACTTTCGAAACCGGCAGTACGATCGTAATCCCGCGGCCCTGTTCCGTAAGTCCCGCTTTTTTCGTAATCGCGGAAGCAATCTGTTCAGCGGCCTCTGCTTTGACAATGGTCAGCACAATCTCCTTTTCGGGCTCGATCGGGATATTCAGGAATTTTTCCGTTTCGTGAATACCGCTGCCCCTGGCGAAAAGAACGGTGCCGCCTCTTGCGCCTTCTTCCCGCGCCGTCGCGATCACAACATCCGCATATCCCTTGCTGACGATCGTCAAAATCAGACGATAATTTCCTTCGTTATAATCTGTCATTTCTTTCCTCCCGCTTCTACCGTCGGCCCCGTGATATATTCCAGCGCCAGCGGCCCGCTCACGCCCGAGATCGGTACAAGTGCGGCGCCTGTTTTTCCCTGATCATCGCCGTCCTTGTGCGCATAACCGTATTCGATCAAAGCAAGAGCCTTATCCGCCTTGCTGTCCGATACCACGGATAAAATCACATCACATTCGTCGTCCTGAAAGCCGAGATAGTCCGACATCGTCAGACCTCCGAGCACCGCGCCAACCGTCGACATATTGTAGGTGACGCCGATGCTCCGAAGATCCTCAATGATCTTGTCGCGTCTGCCCCGCGCCGTCATCGTGATCATCAAATTGATTCTTTCATATTTCATTTTCGTCTTCTTCCTCCAGCAAATCAAAGTCGATATAGTCATCGTCTTTTGCGATCTTGCGTACAATCTGATCGCTGATGACTTCCTCGGCCCATTCGGGGCTGGCCGCATAATCCATATCGACCTCTGCGTCGAAGCGGCTTTCTTCATCCGAGTACTCCGAGCGGCCCCAACGCTCTTTGATCTTTTGCTCTTCGATTGTTTGCGAGATGCTCTCCAGCGCTTCAGTCTCGTCGCTGGCCGCCGCCGCCATCTTGCGCTTGTAGACCAAGCCGACGATCTGCACCGTGAACAACGGCGTCATGGCCACGAGGGCAACCACGCCAAAAGCATCCATCATGATATTACCGCCTGCGGCTTCACAGACGCCCATGGTGAACGGCAATACAAAGGTCGCCGTCATAGGCCCCGACGCCACCGCGCCCGAGTCGAAAGCAACAGCCGTAAAAATCTTGGGGGAGAACTTGGTAAGTATAATGGCCAACGCATAGCCGGGTACGAGGATCCACCAAATGGAAAGACCTGTGAGTACGCGGACCATCGCCAAGGCGATGGCAATCGCGATGCTGATGGAAAAGGCGCGCGTCATCACCGGTTTTGAGATCGCGCCGGCAGTCAATGCTTCCACTTCCTCGACCAGGACGTGAACCGCCGGTTCCGCCAGCACGATGAAATAGCCCATGATGGCGCCAATCGGGATAAGAATCCAATTATATTCGAGAAACCCAAGGGTTTTCCCGATGAAAACGCCGGCCGGCATAAAGCCGACGCTGACGCCTGTGATAAAGATGACAAGACCAAAATAGGTGTAGACGAGCCCAAAGCCAATCTTGATCAGGGTACTCTTCGGTAAATGCAAAACCGCAAACTGGAAAATTAAAAAAAGCGCGATCAGAGGGACGACCGCCAAAAGAATCGAATACATATGATGAGGCAATTCATGCATAAACTCCCCAAACAGTCCGGGGATCGTAGTGACATCCGGCACTTCCGCCGGCGTCATTGCCGAGTCCGAACGGCCATAGAAAAATGAAAGAATCATCACGGCGTAGATCGGACCGATGCTGCACAGAGCGGCAAGACCGAAGCCGTCGCTTTGGGTGTTTTTTCCGCCGCGCACCGCCGAAACACCAACACCCAGGGCCAGAATAAAAGGAATCGCGAACGGTCCTGTCGTAACGCCGCCCGCGTCAAACGAAACCGCGAAATATTCCGGATTGTTTCTCGTGACAAAAATCCCGAGGATGAGAGCCCCGATATAGCAGCCGGAAAGAAGCTTGGCCATGCTGATATTGAAAAGGATCCGCAGCATCGCGAGCACAAGAAAAACGCCCAGACCGACCGCGACGGTGGTGGTCAGAACACTTGACGGTTGTATGCCCGGCACCATGAGCGCGAGGATTTGCAAGTCAGGTTCCGCAATCGTCACCATGGTTCCCATGAGCAATGCCGCGATCACAATCAGCCAAATCTTGCCAGATTTCGACAGATAGTTTCCGAGGTGTTCGCCGATCGGCATCATGGCTAAATCCGCGCCGAGGGTAAATATGGCCATACCAATGACCAAGAATAGCGAGCCAACGATAAACATACCACGCACCGCAAACGGCATTTCGCTGGCTACCGTGAAATTCAACACCAGCACGATTACGATGATGGGCAACAAAGACTTGATCGATTCGTTTAGTTTTTCTCGCAATATTTTAGACATCTGTTATTAGTGTACCAGAAGAATCCGAAATTGCCCAATAAAAAATCAGACATGGTATACTATCTCCATTACACGACATCTTTGAAGGAGGTATATTTCATGAAAGCGTATCAAACACTGCTGTTCGAACAAAAAGGCAAAATCGCTATCGTCAAAGTAAACCGCCCGGAGGCGCTGAACGCGCTGAACGGAACGGTGCTTGAGGAACTCGCGGAGATCTTCGCGGAGATCGATGCGGACGATTCGATCGGCATCTCGATTCTCACAGGCGAAGGCCGGGCGTTTGTCGCGGGCGCGGATATCGCGGCCATGAAGGAAATGAGTACGCTCGAAGGCCGGGCGTTCATGATCAAGGGCGAAACAGTCTTTAACAAAATCGAAGCGACACAGAAGCCCGTCATCGCGGCGGTCAACGGCTTTGCGCTCGGCGGCGGCTGCGAACTCGCGATGGCCTGCGATTTCCGCTTTGCTTCGGAGAAGGCGAAATTTGGCCAGCCCGAAGTGAATCTCGGCATCATCCCGGGCTTTGGCGG